>NZ_JARESV010000006.1:0-275847 GCF_046026985.1 Paraburkholderia sp. RL18-101-BIB-B | reverse complement strand
AAGGCTCTTTTTCGTTTTGTCAACAACATTTTTTCGCTTTCGCTTAAAACCTTGTTGACGCTACGGCCGCTGGTTTCTGCCGCGGCCCTCGTTTGCAAACGAGGAGGCGAATCTTAGGCGAACATCAGCCATATGACAAGGGTTTGACCGAAATCTTTTTTGGCGAGTCACCTGCGGGTCGATTTCACCACTGCGTCCATCGGAACCGCCTCGGCCATAGCTGTGTAGCCGGCGTCGCTCGGATGGATGTGATCGCCGCTGTCAAAGCCACGCCGCAGGCGGTCCGGCTGCGCCGGATCGCGCAGCGCAGCGTCGAAATCTACGACGCCGTCGAAAGCATGGCTGGTCCGAATCCACTGATTGACGGCGAGCCGAATGCTTTCTCGCTGCGACGGAAGCGACGCCGGCGTCAGCGTCGCGCCGAACACCTTCACGCCGGCATGCCGTGCCGCGGCGATCAACCGCTGGTACCCGGCGATCAGATCGGCAGCCGTCACCGAGGTGTGCGGGAAGTCGCAGTCGAGGCCGTTACGCGGCGGCATCGCCGCAAAATTGATGTCATTGATACCGATCAAAAGAATCGCCGTCTTGACGCCCGGGCGCGCGAGCACGTCGTGCTCGAAGCGCGTCGCGAGCGCGTCGCCGTAGCAAGGGGAGTCACTCAGCAAGCGGTTGCCGCTGATCCCCAGATTGACGATCGCGGTCGACCGGTCGCCGCTAGTGGCGAATCGGCGCGCCAACGCGTCCGGCCAGCGGCGATTCTGGTTCAGGCTGGAACGCATGCCGTCCGTGATCGAGTCGCCGATCGCGGCAACGGCGGCGGATGCAGGCGCCGCGTCCACCGACAATCCTGTCACCCATACATATTGCGTGAACCGGGCGCGAAACGCTTCCGCGGAAGCGTCCGCCGCGTGATTACCCGGCGCCGAAACGTAGTTCACCTGGTTCGACACGCGGTGCCAAGCCACGATACGTTGCTCGGGACCCATAAACGCGCTGACCGCATAAGGCGCACCTTCGGCAATATCGACAGCGACGGGGTCGCTGTCCAACTGGCCACCCGGCGGAATCGAAACCGCGCTCTTGCCACCGAACGTCACGCGCGCCTCGCCGTTACCAGCCGCCGCCGCGCCACCCGCCGAGCGTGCGATACGCAGATCTTCGATGACAAGCGGAGTTTTGCCGTACCGGTTGCTGAGGTGGACTCGCGCCGACTTTCCGGACAGTGTCGGATACACAATCTGACGAACCGTGCGCCCGGCTACTTCCGGCGCGCGATAGAGCGGCGGCAAGTCCGCCCGCTGTGGGATGGGTTGCAGCGCTGTCGCCCAGGCGGTGACCCAATGTGCAGGGGCGTCGGCGGCGAAAACGGTTGGGGAAACGGCAAATTGGACAAGCAACGCCGCGCCGCATGCGGCAGCCAGGGTGCGAATGGTCATTCGGGTGGTCGGTTCGAGGCGAAACGTGCATTGTGCCCGATCGCACCAGCCGTCGCGGGTCCGCGCGACGGCGTTCCCGCGCTCCGCCGACTCAGGCCGTCTGTGCCCCGATCATCTTCAGCGCGAGCGCTTCAGCGACTTCGATTCCGTCGATGGCCGCCGAATAGATCCCGCCGGCATACCCTGCGCCTTCGCCAGCCGGATACAAACCTTCGACGTTCATGCTTTGATAGTCGTCCCGCCGACGCACGCGAATCGGCGACGACGTTCTCGTCTCGACGCCCGTCAGCACCGCGTCGTGCATTGCAAAGCCGGCGATCTTCTTGTCCATCTGCGGAAGAGCTTCGCGAATGGCCTCGATCACATAGTCGGGAAGCGCGGTGCTGAGATCGGTTGGATGCACGCCGGGTTTGTACGACGGCACCACCGAACCCAGCGACGTGGACGGCCGGCCGGCGATAAAGTCGCCGACCAACTGGCCCGGCGCCATATAGTTGCCGCCGCCGAGCTCGAAAGCCCGCTCTTCCCATTTGCGCTGAAAAGCGATGCCGGCGAGCGGGCCGCCCGGATAGTCGTCCGGCGTGATGCCGACGACGATCCCCGCGTTGGCGTTCCGCTCCGCCCGCGAGTACTGGCTCATGCCGTTGGTCACCACGCGACCCGGCTCGGATGTCGCCGCCACAACGGTGCCGCCAGGGCACATGCAAAAACTGTAGACAGCGCGGCCATTGCTGCAGTGATGCACCACCTTATAGTCGGCGGCGCCCAACTGTTTGTGACCGGCAAACTTGCCGAAACGGCTACGGTCGATCAAACCCTGCGGATGTTCGATGCGGAACCCGAGTGAAAACGGCTTCGCCTCAATATAGACGCCGCGGTCGTTGAGCATCTGGAAAGTGTCTCGCGCGCTATGACCGACCGCCAGCACCACATGATCGCAGCGCAGCGTTTCGCCGGTCGACAGCTTCAGCCCGCGCACCTTGCCCTGATCGATCTCGATATCGTCGACGCGGCTTTCGAAGCGCACCTCGCCGCCCAGCTCGTGAATGGTCGCGCGCATTTTTTCGACCATGCTCACAAGCCGGAACGTGCCGATATGCGGTCGGCTCAGAAACAGAATGTCTTCCGGCGCGCCGGCTCGCACGAATTCCTCGAGCACCTTGCGGCCGTAGTGCTTTGGATCCTTGATCTGGCTGTACAGCTTGCCGTCCGAGAAGGTGCCCGCGCCGCCTTCGCCGAACTGCACATTCGACTCGGGATTAAGCACCGACTTGCGCCACAGGCCAAAAGTGTCCTTGGTGCGCTCGCGCACGGCCTTGCCGCGCTCGAGGATGATCGGCCGGAAGCCCATTTGCGCCAAGATCAGGCCGGCGAACAGGCCACACGGCCCCATGCCGATCACGACCGGGCGCAGCGCGGTCATCTGCGCCGGGGCTTTGGCAACGAACCGGTAGGCCATGTCCGGTGTCACGCCGCAGTGCGGCACATCGGCGAGTCGCTTGAGCGCGGCCGCTTCATCCGCGACCTCGACATCGACGATGTACGTGAGTTTGATGTCGGCGCGCTTGCGCGCATCGTGCGCGCGGCGAAACACGGTGTATCGGATGAGCCCGTCCGCGGCCACGCCGAGTTCCGCGAGGCGCGCACGCACGGCGGCTTCGAGGGCGCTCTCGGGATGATCGAGCGGGAGTTTGATTTCGCTTAGACGTAACATGAGTACCGGGGGATGCAGGAAGGCCGCAAATCGTGGCCAATTCGCAATTTTATAGGTTTAGTGTGGGGGCGGGGCGCCGGCGCAGACGAAACGCTTGCCAAGGAAACCGCCCAAGCCCCTATCGGCCCAATCGACCCATCTCAAAAAATTTATTAACCGACCGGTCGGTTGGCTTATACTGTGCGCACACAGACAACTTCCGCAGAGAGCGTCCCCATGTACACGCAATCCCTGGATATTCCCGGCAATGTCGCCCCGCTGGATGCGGGCGCAGACTCGTCCGAGCAGACGCATTTCGACGCGGTCATGGCCGCCGATGGCAAGATCGAAGCTCAGGACTGGATGCCGGAGGCCTACCGCAAGACGCTGGTCCGGCAAATCTCGCAACACGCGCATTCGGAAATCGTCGGCATGCTGCCGGAGGGTAACTGGATCACGCGCGCGCCCAGCCTGAAGCGCAAGGCGATTCTGCTTGCCAAAGTGCAGGACGAAGCCGGCCACGGCCTCTATCTATATAGCGCGGCGGAAACGCTCGGCGTGTCGCGCGACCAGTTGATCGCGGCGCTGCACTCGGGCAAAGCCAAATATTCGAGCATCTTCAATTACCCGACGCCCACATGGGCCGACGTCGGCGTGATCGGCTGGCTGGTGGACGGCGCGGCGATCATGAACCAGATTCCGCTGTGCCGTTGCACGTACGGCCCGTACGCGCGCGCCATGATCCGCATCTGCAAGGAAGAGTCGTTCCACCAACGCCAGGGTTTCGACGCGCTCATGTCGATGATGGCCGGCACCGAAGCGCAACGTGAACTGGTCCAGCAGGCGGTGAATCGCTGGTGGTGGCCGGTGCTGATGATGTTCGGCCCGAGCGACAAGGATTCGATCCACAGCAATCAGTCGTCAAAATGGGGCATCAAGCGCATTTCGAACGACGACCTGCGTCAGAAATTCGTCGACGCCACCGTCGACCAGGCCAAGGTGCTCGGCGTCACGCTGCCCGATCCGGACCTGAAATGGAACGAAGCGCGCGGCCATCATGACTACGGCGACATCGACTGGGAAGAATTCTGGCGCGTGGTGAACGGCGACGGTCCGTGCAACCGCGAGCGTCTCGCCACCCGCGTCAAAGCCCACGACGACGGCGCCTGGGTTCGCGAAGCCGCCCTCGCCCACGCCGACAAGCAGCGCCAGCGCGCACAACAGCACGCCGCCTAAGCAGCGCGGCATGCCAGACAAAGCATCTCAGGAGATCTGCAATGAACAAGGAATGGCCGATTTGGGAAGTCTTCGTGCGCAGCAAGCAGGGACTCGACCACAAACACTGCGGTAGCCTGCACGCAGCCGACGCGCCGATGGCGCTGCGCATGGCGCGCGACGTCTACACGCGGCGCCAGGAAGGCGTGAGTATCTGGGTGGTGCCGTCGTCGGCGATTACGGCGTCCGCGCCGGAAGACAAGGCGGAGCTGTTCGAACCGGCTGGCGACAAGATCTACCGCCACCCGACGTTCTACACGCTCCCCGACGAAGTCAACCACATGTAAGTGCGGCCATGAACATCACGCCCCAACATCTCCAATACGTGCTGCGCCTCGCGGACACCGCGCTGATCCTCGGTCAGCGCAATACCGAATGGTGCGGCCACGGCCCGATCCTCGAAGAGGACATCGCTCTGTCGAACATGAGCCTCGACCTGATCGGCCAGGCGCGCCTGCTGTACACGCATGCCGCGTCGCTCGAGCAACAGCTCACCGGCAAAAGCCGCACGGAAGACGACTACGCGTACTTTCGCGCCGAGCGCGAATTCGCCAACTACACGCTCGCCGAGTTGCCGCATGTCGGCCCGCTGTCGGCCACCGCGCAAGCCGAGAAGGATTACGCGGTCACGATCGTCCGCAATTTCCTCTACTCGACGTTGATGGCGCATCTTTGGACGGCGCTCACGGCATCCACCGACGAGCAGCTGGCGGCGATCGCGTCGAAGTCGATCAAGGAAACCAGCTATCACGTGCATCACGCGCGCGAGTGGCTGATCCGTTTCGGCGATGGCACCGAGGAATCGCATCGCCGAGCGCAAGCCGCACTGGACTATCTGGTGCCGTACACGCGCGAATTCTTCAGCACGGACGCCGTTGAGGAAGTCGTTGCAGCAGCCGGCATCGGCCCGTTGACGTCGGACCTCGAAGCGGCGTGGCTCGACGACGTGCGCGCCACGCTCGACGAAGCCACCTTGACGCTGCCCGAGCCGGTCAAGCACATCACGACCGGCAAACACGGCGAGCATTCCGAGCACATGGGTTTCGTGCTGGCCGAAATGCAGAGCCTTGCACGCCAGCATCCCGGCGCCACCTGGTAATCCGACGATGACGACTTCGACTGCCCTTCGCACAAACGACATGACTGACACGACCGACGCCGCGCTCGCACGCGCATGGGCCGTGCTCGAAGCGGTGCCTGATCCGGAGATTCCGGTGGTGTCGATTCGCGAGCTCGGCATCCTGCGCGACGTGCGGCGCGCCGCCGACGGCACGCTCGAAGTCGTGATCACACCGACCTACTCCGGTTGCCCGGCCATGTCGCAGATTGCCGAGGACGTCGCGCATGCACTCGACGTGGCGGAGCTCAAGCCTTATCGGATCGCCACGGTGCTCGCGCCTGCCTGGACCACGGACTGGATGACCGCCGACGCACGCGAAAAACTGCGCGCCTACGGCATCGCGCCGCCCACGGGCAATTGCGGTTCGCCTGCGCCCGTGCAGGAAAAGGTGATGCGATTCGTACCCCGCGCGCTGCCCGCGCCGTCGTGCCCACGCTGCGGCTCGGCGCACACCGAGCGTCTCGCGCAATTCGGCTCGACCGCCTGCAAAGCCTTGTACCGCTGCATCGACTGCCGCGAACCCTTCGACTACTTCAAACCATACTGATATGGCCACCCCGCAATTTCACCCGCTGCGTATCCGCGAAGTACGACCCGAAACCGCCGATTCGGTTTCGGTCGCCTTCGAAGTCCCCGCTGAACTGCGCGACCACTATCGCTTCACGCAAGGCCAGTTCGTCACGCTGAAGACGCATATCGACGGTGAGGAAACGCGCCGGTCGTATTCGATCTGCGTCGGCGTCACCGATTACGACCGCGACGGCGAACTGCGCATCGGCATCAAGCGCGTACGCGGTGGGCGTTTCTCGAACTTCGCCTTCGACACGCTGCAGCCCGGCCACACGATCGAGGTGATGACGCCGGACGGGCGCTTCTTCACCCATCTGAACGCCGATCAAGGCCAGCAATACCTGGCGTTCTCGGGCGGCTCGGGCATTACGCCGGTGCTGGCCATCATCAAGACCACGCTCGAAGTCGAACCGCGCAGCACCTTCACGTTGGTGTACGGCAACCGCAGCGTCGATCAGATCATGTTCGCGGAAGAGCTCGAGGATCTGAAGAACCGCTTCATGAACCGCTTCGTGCTCTATCACGTGCTGTCCGACGATCTGCAGGACGTCGAGCTGTTCAACGGCGTGCTCGATCAGGAGAAGTGCGCGGCCTTCATCGAGAATCTGTTGCCGGCAGATGCGATCGACGAAGCCTTCATCTGCGGCCCCGGTCCGATGATGGACGCCGCCGAAGCCGCGCTGAAAGCCGCCGGCGTGCCGTCGGAAAAGGTGCACGTGGAGCGCTTCGGTTCGCCGCTGCCGCAAGCGGGCGTGCCGCCGGTCGAAATCACCGAAGACACGCCGGCTGCCGATCTCGAAATCGTGCTCGACGGCAAACGCCGCAAGCTGCGCCTGCCGTATCAGGGCGTGAGCGTGCTCGACGTCGGCCTGCGCGCCGGCCTTGCGCTGCCCTATGCGTGCAAGGGCGGCGTCTGCTGCACCTGCCGCGCGAAGGTGCTGGAAGGCGAAGTGAAGATGGAAAAGAACTACACGCTCGAAGAACACGAGATCCGCGACGGTTTCGTGCTGACGTGCCAATGTCATCCAATCAGCGACCGCGTGGTGGTGAGCTACGACGAACGTTGAACCGCGTGCGGCGGGCGAGCCTGCTAGACGTCCGCCGCGCTTTCAGCAGTTCCGCGATCCGCTTACACTAGGGGCCGCTCGCGATCGGACACCTGTTCCGGTCGATGAGCGGCCCCTAGTGTTGTTAACCGCCCTACGCCACTGCCGATGAGCACGATCCACCTCACCAACGGCGATGTCGCCGCCGAGTCACTGCGCACCGCATTGCGGGATGCCGGCCGCGCCGATCGCGTGCACGCCTTGCGCGACGATCTCGCGGTCGGCCCGCTACGCGGCGTCGACGACGCACCGGACGTGCGCGCGGACTTCTGGGATCGCGTGAGGGCGGACACCCGGCGTGATTTCCTTCGGGAATTCCGCGAACACGCTGCGGCGCTGGAGAATATCGCGCGCGGCGAAGCGAATCTGGTGGTGTGGCACGGCGAAAGCGCATCGGATCAATTGATGCTGCGCCGCGTCTGCTATCACCTGCGCAACAGCCCGCAGCGCCTGAACGAAGTGCGTCTGTCGATTCGCGATCTCACCGATCCGGGCGCGTGGGCGCACAGCCGCAAAGACCGCGCGACGTCGGTCGGCATGTTCGCGCCGGCCGTGCTGCAATCCCGGCTGCCGGACGCCGCGCCGATTTCCGTACTGCGCATCAGCCGGCTCGCGCTCGAATGGCAGGAAGTCAAACACGCGAACGGCGAAACGCGGCGCTGGCGCGACAATACGTTCACGAGCGGCAGTTTCGCGGAATTGGACGCGCTGATTTTCGAGCACGTCACTGAAGACTGGCAGCCCGCCGCGCGCGTTGCCGCCGAATTGATGACCGCCGAACTCGGATTCCTGGTCAGCGACAGCATTGTGCTGTGGCGCTTCCGCGAACTGGCCGCGACCCGGCGCATCAGGCTGCGCGGCGACGCGAGCGCACGGCGCACGCTCGAATTGTGCGCGGCGTTCGCCCCCTGTCCACACTAATACAACAGACGACTATGGCCCGCACCCGTGCCCCCGACCACGAAACCCAGCGCGAGCAGATTCTCGAACTCGCCGCGGCAAAATTCGCCCAGACCAGCTATCCGAGCACCTCGATGGCCGATCTCGCCGCCGCGAGCGGCACCTCGAAAGCGCGCCTCTACCACTACTACGCGAGCAAGGAAGCGATCCTGTTCGATCTGCTGGACCGTTACACCAAGCGGCTGATGCTGATCATCGCCGAGGTGGAAGGCGCGAGTCAGCGGCGCGGTTTGTCGGAGCGGGAAACCTTCGCCGAGCTGATCCGGGCGTTTTTGTCGGAGTACGAGACGTCGCACAGCCGGCACGTCGCGCTGTTGAACGACGTGAAGTATCTGGTCGATACCCAGCGCGAAGTGATCCTGAACCGTCAGCGCGACGTGGTCGCCGCTTTTGCGCGACAGTTGGCCCGCGCGTACCCGGAGCGCGCCACGCGCGACAACCAGACCGCGCTCACCATGATGGTGTTCGGCATGATCAACTGGACATTCACCTGGCTGAAGCCGGATGGCCGGATGGGCTACCGTGAATTCGCCGAGCAGGTGGTCGGTATGGTGGACCACGGATTGAGTTCGAACCCAGCCTGATCCCGCACTGCAACAATATTCAGACGAAATAATGGACCAAAGTGCCCGATGTGCGACACCGTGTCACGAACGTCTGTTCCATTTATTTATTATTTAAAATCAATAACCTAAAATTAGGGCGCCACCTTTTTAGGCATCTCCTTCAAATATTGATACGGGTTTTCCCTAGTGATCGGTCTGGATCTCCGCTAAAATTGCTTTTGCGGTGCACCACGCCGCTCGACTAAAAGGAGAACCCGACCATGAACTTGATTACACCCCGCGCCGCTGAGCCGATCGTCGCGCACGATCGTTTGACGCAGCCAGCCGGTCGTGCGCCTGCTCTGGTCCGCGAGCTCACCGCTGTCGACCGCGAGCGTCTGCTGACCCACTTCCTCGCGCTCGACGAGGACGACCGACTCCTGCGCTTCGGCCAGATCGTGCCGGATCACGTCATCGAAAACTATGTTCGCGCGATCGACTTCAAGCGCGACACCGTCTTCGGCGTGTTCAACAATCAACTGCAGTTGACCGGCGTCGGCCACCTGGCCTATCTGCCTGCCGAAGGCGACAAGCGCACGGCGGAGTTCGGCGTGTCCGTGCTGGAAAGCGTCCGCGGCCAGGGCATCGGCACGAAGCTGTTCGAGCGCGCCGCCATTCGCAGCCGCAATACGCACGTCACCATGCTGTACATGCACTGCCTGTCGCGCAATTCGACCATGATGCACATCGCGAAGAAGGCCGGCATGAAGATCGAATACGCCTACGGCGAGGCCGACGCTTACCTCACGCTGCCGCCGGCGGATCAATCGAGCATCATCGCTGAAATGCTGCAGGAGCAGGCTGCAGTGTTCGACTACGCGCTCAAGCGGCAAGCGCGTCAGGCGTCGAAGCTGTTCGAATCGTTCATGCCGACGGAAGTCGCAGCCTAAAACGCTTGCGCTTCGCCAAACAACAAAGGGCGGCCCCGTGGCTGCCCTTTTTGTTTGCTGGGCGGTCGCACGCCACGCCGTCGTGCTCACAAAATCGGCAGCGCCGTCGTCTCCTTGATCTTTTCCAGTGAGAAGCTCGTTTTCACGTCGATCACCGACGGATGGTGTAGCAACTGGTCCTGCACGAAGCGCGAAAAGTGCGCCATGTCCTCCACCTGGACACGCAACAAGTAGTCCATCTCGCCGGTCATCGCATGACACGCCACCACTTCCGGCCACGTCTGAACGGCCACGCGAAACAGATCGGCGTGCGTGGCGTCACCGCGCGGACTGAGTGCCGGACCGCCGCGCTTTTCCAGCCGCACATTCACGTACGCGAGCAAGTCGAGCCCAAGCCGCTGCGCATCGAGCAACGCGACATAGCCGCGGATCACGCCGCTCTCTTCCAGCCGCCGGATACGCCGCAAACACGGACTCGGCGAAAGATTGATGCGCTCGGCGATCTCCTGATTCGAAAGCCGGCCATTCTCCTGAAGGATCGCCAGAATCCGCCTGTCGATGGCGTCTATCTCTATATTGGCCATTTTCTGCCGTCCATTCAAAACATTGAGCTATAAACTAGCGTCAGCGTATCGATGCGCGATTAAGTTCGCAAGTTTTCGCCGCAGGCAGGCCTTTACACTTGCGTCATTCAGTCGCGCTCAATCGCACATCCGGAGACAGACATGCAGGTTTCAACTTGGGAAAATCCGCTCGGCACCGACGGCTTCGAGTTCATCGAATACACCGCACCGGATCCGAAGGCGCTCGGCAAGCTCTTCGAGCAGATGGGCTTCACCGCCGTCGCGCGGCATCGTCATAAAGATGTGACGCTGTACCGCCAGGGGGAAATCAACTTCATCGTCAACGGGGAGCCGGATTCGTTCGCGCAACGCTTCACGCGTCTGCACGGCCCGTCGATCTGCGCGATCGCTTTCCGCGTTCAGGACGCCGCCAAGGCGTACAAACAGGCTCTGGAAAAAGGCGCCTGGGGCTTCGACAACAAAACCGGCCCGATGGAATTGAACATTCCGGCGATCAAAGGCATTGGCGACTCGCTGATCTATTTCGTCGACCGCTGGCGCGGCAAGAACGGCGCCGAGCCGAACAGCATCGGCAACATCGACATTTACGATGTCGACTTCGAACCCATTCCGGGCGCAAACCCGAATCCGGTCGGCCACGGCCTGACCTACATCGACCACCTGACGCACAACGTGCATCGCGGCCGGATGCAGGAATGGGCGGAGTTCTACGAGCGTCTGTTCAACTTCCGCGAAGTGCGTTACTTCGATATCGAAGGCAAGGTGACGGGCGTGAAGTCCAAGGCGATGACCTCGCCGTGCGGCAAGATCCGCATCCCGATCAACGAAGAAGGTTCGGAGACCGCCGGCCAGATTCAGGAATATCTCGACGCGTACCACGGCGAAGGCATTCAGCACATTGCCCTCGGCAGCAACGACATCTACCGCACGGTGGACGGCTTGCGCGAATCGAACATCTCGCTGCTCGACACGATCGACACTTATTACGAGTTGGTCGATCGCCGCGTGCCGAATCACGGTGAACCGCTGGACGAATTGCGCAAGCGCAAGATCCTGATCGACGGCGCACCCGATGATTTGCTGCTGCAGATCTTCACCGAAAACCAGATCGGCCCGATCTTCTTCGAGATCATTCAGCGCAAGGGCAATCAGGGCTTCGGTGAGGGCAACTTCAAGGCGCTGTTCGAATCGATCGAACTGGATCAGATTCGCCGTGGCGTGGTGCAGGACAAAGTCTGACGGCTTGCGCCGCTTCACGAGAGCGGACACATAGCTCCAAATGAAAAGGGCGAAGATCTCACGATCCTCGCCCTTTTCATTAGCGCCGTTGTCTCAGGTGAAACCTTGGTCGGAGAACGGCTGGTTACTCAATCGACACACCGCCTGCGCGGCGCATCACGAATTCTGGTCTTCCTCGTCGGACTTGGTGGATCGCGTGACGCGGTCCATGGCAATGCGTGCGGGCGCGACCTGCGCCGTACGGGTTACAGCGTTCGACAGCGCGCCTGCACTGCCCGAGTTCGAGCGCACCGGTGCGCTCATGGCGAAAAATGCGGCCGAAACCATCAGGAACGTCTGGATGTTTCTCGTGTTCATGCGTACTCCTTTTCTGACTGCCCTGTTGTCGTGAAGCTCCGCCGAATGCGGAGCGTTGCGCGGACATTGCTCACAGGTTGGGGGTTAGACAGACATTTCAACTGCGGTTCCGCAGATTTGTAGTTTTTACAGCTTGTTACAGGCCGTCGCAGGAACAGCGGGCGCGCACACGCCGAGCGGGCGCACGCCTACACCGACCGTATCGCTGCGGTCCCCATTTTTTCGCGGCCTGCGGCGGGTTTTCACCAGTGCTACCATCACTTAAAACACGTCAAGATGACGGCCCCGGCCCTACGCATTCACAAGATGCCGCGGCCCAAAAAAGTTTTGGTGATCCCAAACTGGTTGGAGGAGTACACATAATGAACGCCCCGCTAGACGCAGGTCAGCGAGCCTCGCTCGAAGCCGCGTTGTCTTCCGTCACGCTCGACGACAAATACACCCTCGAACGCGGCCGCGCGTACATGAGCGGCATCCAGGCGCTGGTGCGTCTGCCGATGCTGCAACAGGAACGCGACCAGGCCGCCGGGCTCAATACCGCCGGCTTCATCTCCGGTTACCGCGGATCGCCACTCGGCGGACTCGACCAATCCCTGTGGAAGGCGAAACAGCATCTCGCCGCGCATCAGGTCGTGTTCCAGCCAGGCGTCAACGAAGACCTCGCGGCAACCGCCGTTTGGGGTTCGCAGCAGGTCAATCTGTACCCGAGCGCCAAATACGACGGCGTGTTCTCGATGTGGTACGGCAAAGGCCCAGGCGTCGACCGTTCCGGCGACGTCTTCAAGCATGGCAACTCGGCCGGCTCGGCGCGCAACGGCGGCGTTCTCGTGCTCGCCGGCGATGACCACGCGGCGAAATCGTCCACGCTCGCGCACCAGTCCGAACACATTTTCAAGGCGTGCGGCCTGCCGGTTCTGTTCCCGTCGAATGTGCAGGAATATCTCGACTTCGGTCTGCACGGCTGGGCGATGAGCCGCTATTCCGGCCTGTGGGTCGCGATGAAGTGCGTCACCGACGTGGTCGAATCGTCGGCATCGGTCGATATCGATCCGCACCGCACGAAAATCATCCTGCCGGAAGACTTCGCAATGCCCGAGGGCGGCCTGAATATCCGCTGGCCGGATCCGCCGCTGGTGCAGGAAGCGCGTCTGCTCGACTACAAGTGGTACGCGGCGCTCGCCTACGTGCGCGCCAATAAACTGGACCGCGTCGAAATCGATTCGCCGCATGCGCGCTTCGGCATCATGACCGGCGGCAAGGCGTATCTCGACGTGCGTCAGGCGCTGACCGACCTCGGTCTCGATGACGAAACGTGTTCGCGCATCGGCATCCGTCTGTATAAGGTCGGTTGCGTGTGGCCGCTCGAAGCGCAAGGCGCGCAGGCTTTCGCGCGCGGCCTCGACGAAATTCTGGTGGTCGAGGAAAAGCGCCAGATTCTCGAATACGCGATCAAGGAAGAGCTGTACAACTGGCCCGACGCACAGCGTCCGCGCGTGTTCGGCAAGTTCGACGAGAAAGACGGCGCGGGCGGCGAATGGTCGGTGCCGATGGGCAACTGGCTGCTACCGGCGCACTATGAACTCTCGCCGGCGATCATCGCCAAGGCTATCGCCACGCGGCTCGACAAATTCGACCTGCCGTCCGATGTGCGCGCTCGCATCGCCATGCGCATCGCGGTGATCGAAGCGAAGGAAAAGGCGCTGGCGCGGCCGCGCGTCGAAGCCGAACGCAAGCCGTGGTTCTGCTCGGGCTGTCCGCACAACACATCGACCAATGTGCCGGAAGGCTCGCGTGCAATGGCCGGCATCGGCTGCCATTACATGACGGTCTGGATGGACCGCAGCACCAGCACGTTCAGCCAGATGGGCGGCGAAGGCGTCGCGTGGATCGGCCAGGCGCCGTTCAGCAACGACAAGCACGTGTTCGCCAATCTCGGCGACGGCACCTACTTCCATTCAGGGCTGTTGGCGATTCGCGCGGCGATCGCGTCGAAGGCCAACATCACCTACAAGATTCTCTATAACGACGCGGTCGCCATGACCGGCGGCCAGCCGGTCGACGGCGTGCTGACCGTGCCGCAGATCACGCACCAGCTCGCCGCGGAAGGCGCGACGAAAATCGTGATCGTCACCGACGAGCCGGAGAAGTACTCGGCAAACGTGGGCCTTGCGCCCGGTATCGACATCCACCATCGCGACAAGCTCGACGAGGTGCAGCGCCAACTGCGTGAAGTGTCCGGCACGACGATCCTGATCTACGACCAGACTTGCGCGACCGAAAAACGCCGCCGCAGGAAACGCGGCACGTATCCGGATCCGGCGCGCCGCGTCGTGATCAACGAAGCGGTGTGCGAAGGCTGCGGCGATTGCTCGGTGAAGTCGAACTGCCTGTCGGTCGAACCGCTCGATACCGAGTACGGTACGAAGCGCCAGATCAATCAATCGACCTGCAACAAGGACTTCTCGTGCGTGAACGGTTTCTGCCCGAGTTTCGTGTCCGTTGAAGGTGGTCAGTTGCGCAAACCGAAGGCCGCCTCCGGCGTCGCCGGCGACGCGATGCCGCCGGTGCCGGAACCCGAATTGCCGTCCATGGAGCGGCCGTACGGCGTGCTGGTGACGGGCGTCGGCGGCACGGGCGTCGTGACGATCGGCGCGTTGCTCGGCATGGCCGCGCATCTGGAGAACAAGGGCGTCACCGTGCTCGACGTCACCGGCCTCGCGCAAAAAGGCGGCGCCGTGATGAGCCACGTGCAGATCGCGAAAAATCCGGCCGACATCCACGCGACCCGAATCGCCATGGGCGAAGCGAGCCTCGTGATCGGCTGCGACGCGATCGTCACGGCCAGCGACGAATGCGTGTCGCGCATGCAGGCGGGCCGCACACGCGTCGTGCTGAATAGCGCGCATACGCCGACTGCCGAACTCATCAAGAACCCGAACTGGCGCTTCCCTGGCAGCAGCACGGAAGCCGACGTGCGCGCCGCCGCGGGCGACGACGGGGTCGACACGGTCGACGCGAATCACTTCGCGGTCGCGCTGCTCGGCGATGCGATCTATACGAATCCGTTCGTGCTCGGCTATGCATGGCAACGCGGCTGGGTGCCGCTCATGTATGAGTCGCTGATGCGCGCCATCGAGCTGAACAACGTGCAGGTCGAGAAGAACCGCGCGGCGTTCGAGTGGGGCCGCCGTGCAGCGCACGATCTGGCCGGGGTTCGCAAGCTCGCGCAATCGCAAGGACGCGGCGCCGCGGCGGAAACGGCGAGCAGCAAGATCATCTCGCTGCACACGCCGAAGGCCCTCGACACGCTGATCGACAAACGCGCCGAGTACCTGACAGCGTGGCAGAACCACGCGTATGCGGAGCGTTATCGCGCGGTGGTCTCGCAAGTGCGTGCGGCGGAGTCGGCGCTCGATTCGATAGACGGTCAGTTGCCGTTGACCGAGGCGGTCGCGAAGAACCTGCACAAGCTGATGGCCTACAAGGACGAGTACGAAGTCGCGCGTCTGTACAGCGATCCGGCGTTCATCGAAAAACTGAAGTCGAATTTCGAAGGCGATTGGAAGCTGCACATTCACCTCGCGCCGCCGACGTTCTCGAAGAAGGATGCCAAGGGTCATCTGGTGAAGAAGAAGTACGGCCCTTGGGTTTTCAGCGCGATGCACGTGCTGGCCCGCTTCAAGTTCCTGCGCGGCACCGCGCTCGATCTGTTCGGCAAGACGGAAGAGCGTCGCACCGAGCGCGCGTTGATCGGCGAGTATGAAGCGCTGGTGCGTGAACTGATCGCCGGCCTGACGACGCAGAAGCGTGAGCTGGCCATCGAACTGGCGAATCTGCCCGACGGCATCCGCGGCTATGGTCACGTGAAGGAAAACAACCTGAAGGGCGTGCGCGTCAAATGGAACGAGTTGCTGGCGCGGTGGCGTTCGCCGGAGGCTGGCAAGACGCAACACGCGGCGTGATCGGAATGGCTTGACCGGCTCGCCGGTCTGAAAACAAAAGGCGACTGTCCTTGCGGACAGTCGCCTTTTTTACGTGCTATGAGACGTGACGCGTAACGCCGGTGCAACTACTGCGCCAATAAAAAAGCCACGGGTTCGGCACCCATGGCTTTTTTGCAAACTCGTCGCGAACGCCTCGACGAGGCGCCGCTCCGAGTCTCAAAGCATCCGCATTACTTCGCGTTCACTGCCTTGCGTGCGTTGGCCGACGCGACTGCCGTCATGTTGATGATCCGGCGCACGGTCGCAGCCGGCGTCAGAATGTGCACCGGCTTTTCCGCGCCCAGCAGGAACGGGCCGACCGTCACGCCTTCGCCGCCGATCATCTTCAGCAGGTTGTACGTGATGTTCGCCGCTTCCACGTTCGGCATGATCAGCAGGTTGGCTTCGCCGGTCAGCGTCGTGCCCGGGAACGCCGCCTTGCGGACAGCTTCTGACAATGCCGCATCGCCATGCATTTCACCGTCGATCTCGAGCGACGGCGCACGTTCGGTAATCAGCTTGCGAGCCGCAGCCATACGTTGCGACGACGACGACGGCGCGCTGCCGAAGTTCGAGTTCGACAGCAACGCCACCTTCGGCGTGATACCGAACTTCTCCATCTCACCCGCAGCCAGCATCGTCATATCGGCGAGTTGCTCGGCGGTCGGCGTTTCGTTCACGTAGGTATCGCAGATGAACAGATTGCGGCCCGGCAGCATCAGCAGATTCATCGCGGCGAAGTTCTGCACGTTGTCCGCCTTGCCCAGCACCTGTTCGATGAACTTCAGATGCGCGTGGTACTGACCGATCATGCCGCAGATCATGCCGTCCGCTTCGCCGAGGCGCACAAGGATCGCGCCAATCAGCGTGTTGAACTTGCGCATTGCAGCCTTCGCCACGTCCGGCGTCACGCCTTCACGCGCACCGAGTTCGTGGTACGCCTGCCAGGATTTCTGATAGCGCGGATCGTCTTCCGGATCGACGATCTCGAAGTCGTCGCCGCACTTGAGCTTCGAGCCCATCTTCTTCAGACGCATCTCGATCACCGACGGACGGCCGACCAGGATCGGCTTGGCGATCTTTTCCAGCAGCACGAATTGCGCGGCGCGCAGCACGCGCTCGTCTTCACCTTCGGCGAACACGATACGCGCCGGCTCCGACTTGGCCGCTGCGAACACCGGACGCATCACCATGCCCGTGCGATACACCGTCGTGCCGAGTTCTTCGCGATAAGCGTCCATGTCCTTGATCGGACGGGTCGCGACGCCCGAATCCATTGCCGCTTGCGCGACGGCCGGCGCGATCTTGATGATCAGGCGCGGATCGAACGGTTTCGGAATCAGATACTCGGGACCGAATTCCAGCGAGTGTCCTTCATAGGCCTTCGCGACTTCATCGCCCTGATCGGTTTCTTCGGCCAGCTCGGCGATTGCGCGTACGCAGGCGAGCTTCATTTCTTCCGTGATGGTGGTGGCGCCGACATCCAGTGCGCCACGGAAGATGAACGGGAAACACAGCACGTTGTTGACCTGGTTCGGATAGTCCGAACGGCCGGTCGCGATGATGCAGTCCGGACGCACTTTCTTCGCGTCTTCCGGGCGGATTTCCGGTTCCGGGTTTGCCAGCGCGAGAATCAGCGGCTGGGTGCCCATTTCGGCGACCATCTCCGGCTTCAGCACGCCTGCGCTCGAGCAGCCGAGGAACACGTCGGAGCCGCGGATCGCGTCAGCGAGCGTGCGTGCCTCGGTGTTCGCCGCGTAGCGTTCCTTCGACGGATCGAGGTTGCCGCGGCCTTCGTAGATCACGCCCTTGGAGTCGGTGACGAGAATGTTCTTCTTCGACAGGCCCAGGTTCACCAGCAGATCCAGACACGCGATTGCCGCGGCACCTGCGCCCGAACACACCAGTTTCACTTCGTCGAGCTTCTTGCCGACCACTTTCAGGCCGTTCAGGATAGCCGCCGATGCGATGATCGCGGTGCCGTGCTGATCGTCGTGGAAGACCGGAATCTTCATACGTTCGCGCAGCTTCTTCTCGATGTAGAAGCACTCGGGCGCTTTGATGTCTTCAAGGTTGATGCCGCCGAGCGTTGGCTCGAGCATCGCGATCGCTTCGACCAGCTTGTCCGGATCGGACTCGGAGAGTTCGATGTCGAACACGTCGATGCCCGCGAACTTCTTGAAGAGACAGCCCTTGCCTTCCATCACCGGCTTCGCGGCGAGCGGGCCGATGTTGCCGAGACCGAGCACGGCCGTGCCGTTCGTGATCACGCCGACCAGGTTGCCACGCGAGGTGTACTTCTGCGCGTCGAGCGGCTCCTCGTAGATCGCCATACAGGCCGCGGCGACGCCCGGCGAGTACGCCAGCGACAGATCGAGCTGATTCGATAGCGGCTTGGTGGGCGTGACCGAAATCTTGCCGGGTTTCGGATTCTGGTGGTATGCGAGAGCGCTTTGCTTAAGTTGTTCGTCCATTTTTTGGCCTGCGAGACGTAAGAAATTGGGCCCGGCACACCGCACGTCAGCGTCGCGTGCATCTATCGAATGGATAATCGACCGAGGCGGTTTGCGCATGCGCCGGTTGAGCGCGGCGTCGAACCTCGCCGGAGGACAGGACGATGCGGAGTGCTTCGCGGGTCGGTTAGTGTACACCCCGAATGAGTCGATGCACTGACTGGTTAACGCTGCTCGCCATCGGCGAAACAGCGCTCGCGCAATGCTGCAGCGCCGCATGCGGCGGCCCTTTCGCGCTTTGTCATGCGCAGGTCACGGACAGGCTGTTCGCGCTCACTCGAGCTCGGCGCCGCGTCGTTCGGGAATCAGGAAGAGTGTCGCGAAGATGTCGAGCAGGTAGATCGACGCAAGCAAAGCCAGCGCCGCGCCGAACGAGTAGCGCGCGGCCAGAGCGCCGACCACCACCGGCCCGAAGCCGCCCACCGCCCGGCCGATGTTGAACAGCACATTCTGCGCGGTGGCGCGCGCATCGGTTGGATAAAGCTCGGAGATCAGCGCACCGTATCCGCCGATCATGCCGTTGACGAACACGCCCATCGCCGCGCCGCCGATCAAGAGCGCCATCGGCGTGCTCAGGTGAGCGTAGACGAACACCATCACCACGGCGCCCGCCTGGTAGAACAGAAAGGTCGGCTTGCGGCCGAAGCGGTCGGCGGCGATGCCGAACAGCCAGATGCCGCACGCCATGCCCAGAATCGTCGCGGAGGTCCACAGGCCGGATTTGGTCAGCGAATAGCCGAAGGTTTTCGACAGATAGCTCGGCAGCCAGATCATCAGGCCGTAGTAGCCGAAGTTTTGCACTGAACAGAGAATCGCCACGCCGATGCTGGCGCGCGTGGTCCGGCCATCGGCCACCAGCAATTTCAGCGGCAGCTTGCGCATGCCGCGCGCCACGCGCTCGGTGAAGAGCGCCGGTTCCTCGACCTGGCGCCGCACGAAAAACGACACCACCGCCGGCAACAGCCCGAGCGCGAACATGCCTCGCCAACCGATCACCGGCAATAGCAGCGGCGTCAGCAATGCCGCAGCCAACACGCCGAGCTGCCATCCCAAGCCGACGTACGACGAGACGCGCGCGCGCTGTGACGCCGGCCATGCCTCGGCCACGAGCGTCATGCCGATGCCGAATTCGCCGCCAAGCCCGATTCCGGCGATGGTCCGGTATGTCAGCAGATCGGCATAACCTTGCGCCAGCGCGCACAAGCCGGTGAACACCGCGAAGATCAGGATCGTCCACGTCAGCATGCGCACGCGGCCGAAATAGTCGCTCAGCACGCCGAAAATCAAACCGCCCGCCACTGCGCCAATCAGCGTCCACGTGACGAGCGAGCCGGCCTGCGCGGAGCTCAGATGCAGATCGGCGGCAATCACCGGCAGCATGAAGCCGAGGATCAGCAGATCGAAGCCGTCCATCGCGTAGCCGAGCACCGAGGCGATCAGCGCCCGGCCGGCGTAGCCATTTCTCACGGATGCGCGGGGGTCGGTGGTGGAGGGAGCGGTGTTCATTGAAAGCATTCCGTAGGTCGAATGGGCGGCAATGGCGGCAGGCGCCCGAGAAATTCGCGTGAGTGTAAAGGCCCCTCTGACGCCTCACAAGCGAACCAAAAAGCGCTCGTGGATGCGGGCGCCCGATGCGCCCTTCGATGCCCGCCCAAGCCTGCCCGGTGCGCCCGTTATGACCGTCATTCGCCGCGGCCACGCACGACGGGTTCCTCGGAAGGGCCCGTTTCGGGTAAAATGTCGGCCTACGCGCGCAGCAAAAACCGGCCTGCACTCCACTGACCGGCTGCGTATTCCGCCCGGCATGGCGCGGAATACCACGCTTGCTGCGCCACCGGGCCCCGCGCCCGCTTCTCCCCGCTCACACCCAAGGATCCGCCCATGACAGGCTTCGATCGCCAGACGATCTCCGACACGACCGCCAAAATGCTGCTGGAAGTGCAAGCAGTGCACTTCAACGCGGAGAAACCGTACATTTTCACGTCCGGCTGGGCGAGCCCGGTTTATATCGACTGCCGCAAGCTGATCTCGTATCCGCGCGTGCGCCGCGGCCTGATGGAAATGGCAGAGTCCACGATTCTGCGCGACGTCGGCTATGAGCAGATCGACGCGGTCGCCGGTGGCGAAACCGCAGGCATCCCGTTCGCGGCATGGCTCTCCGATCGCCTGATGGTGCCGATGCAATACGTGCGCAAGAAGCCGAAGGGTTTTGGCCGTAACGCGCAGATCGAAGGCCTGCTGACTGAAGGTCAACGCGTGCTGCTGGTCGAAGACCTGACCACGGACAGCCGCAGCAAGATCAACTTCATCAACGCGCTGCGCACTGCCGGCGCCACGGTGAACCACTGCTTCGTGCTGTTCCACTACAACATCTTCAAGGAAAGCGTGTCGGTGCTGAAAGACATCGACGTCGATCTGCACGCGCTCGCCACGTGGTGGGACGTGTTGCGCGTCGCGAAGGAAAACAAATACTTCGACACCAAGACGCTCGACGAAGTGGAAAAATTCCTGCACGCACCGGCTGAATGGTCGGCTGCGCACGGCGGCGCAACCTCGACGCCGCAGTAAGCCTCTCCGCCTCGCGCGGATCGAATAAAAAGGGCGCCTGTCTTATCGACAGGCGCCCTTTTCTATTTTTGCCTTAAGCCTCGTATGCGACCTTAAGATGCTCCGCCTGTGTTTTCCGTTGAATGCGACGACAGGTTCAGCAAGCCATTGCTTTGCGCGTACTGGAACAACTCGGAATCGCGCTCGATGCCGAGCTTGCGCATAGCGGTGTTCTTTTGCGTGCTGATGGTCTTGATGCTGCGGTTCAGATGCTCCGAGATTTCCTTGATCGTCATGCCCGACACGAACAGACGCACCACTTCCAGTTCGCGTTTCGACAGCATCACTTCGTCGTTCTTGCCACCGGCATTCATGCGCAGTGTGTCGAGCGATGCCTTGACCGACGGGCTCATATATTCGAGGTGGCGGCTGACGTGCTGCACCGCGAGCCCAATGTGGCTGAGATCATCCGACTTGTTGACGACAGACGTCACGCCGAGTTCGCTCAGCCGCTTGAGCAACGCGGCGTTCTCGAGCATCGTCAGGACGACGATGGGAAGGTTGGGGAAATTTCGCCGCAGATAGCCGATCAGCGGCAAACCATCGCCGTACTGACCGCCTGGCATCGCCAGATCCGTGACGAGCACGTCGCAGGCAATGGTTTGCAGCACCTTGATCAATTCCGTTGACTGTCGCGCACGCGCGACGACCTGCAGACCGGGAAACTTGAGCAAAGCCTGTTCGGCGCCGAACAGAATAACCGGATGGTCATCAGCGACCACGACCCTGACTGGATCTTGCATTGCCCTCCCCTCGACAGATAAACCACTCTGCAAAACTTCCGACATGTCTTATGTATTCTAGCTACTGAAACGGGTGAGGACGCGGCCTATCTCCGCGGGCAATTCCTCTGACTATAGCCGATTCCGGTGCGCAAATTCCAGCGGACCACAACAATGATGTGTCGTAGAGCTAATGTTAGACTTGAATCGACCTTGAGGCACAAAATAGGGACAATAACCATCGCGAGGACAACCGCCTCGCGCCCTCACAGGAGAACCGGCACATGCGCTCGCGTTGCCTGGTTGTTTCGATTGCTTCGCCGTTCCGCCGTCTGCCGTCGTTCCCCTGCGCCATGCTGGGCCTCGCCCTCCTGGCCGCTCACGGACCACACGCCCTCGCCGAAGGCGCGTTCGCACTAACCAGCGCCAGCTTCCGTGCGGGCGGCACCGTGGCGGACGCTCAGGTTTTCAATCAGGACGACTGCAAAGGCGGCAACCGCTCACCGCAACTTTCGTGGCACGACGCGCCGCCCGGCACGCGCAGCTTCGCGGTCACCATGTTCGATCAGGATGCGCCGGGCCGCGGCTGGTGGCACTGGTCGGTGGCGGGCATTCCGGCCACGGTCAGCAGCTTGCCGGAGAATGCGAGCTCTTCCGGCTTCCTCAGCAAACTCGGTGCGGTCGAAGCGCGCAACGACTTCGATACCGACGGCTATGGCGGCCCCTGTCCGCCGCCAGGCAAACCGCATCGCTACATCGTCACCGTTTATGCGCTCAGCACCGCGGACCTGCGCCTCGCGCAAGGCCGTCCCGCGCTGATGTTCGATCACGAGATCGGCACCGCCACGCTCGGCTTTGCGCGGATGGTGGTCAATTACGGGCGCTAGCGCGTATCGAAGCGCCTCACGTGCAAGCGCCACTGTCAAGGCCGCCGACGCAAGCCGAGGCTGGCGTACGGATTGCGTCGCATTGCCGCCCACGCGGAAATTCTGTCATCCGCGCACGCTAATGTGCAGCCTGGCGGTGTGCGCCATGCTTGCCGCTGCCGCGCCGCCGCAGGTGCGCACCATTGCCGTGCCCGACCCATCGTCTTTTCACTTTGCTGGAGTTTGTCATGTCGAAGATCGTCATCGTTTATCACAGCGGCTACGGCCACACGAAGAAAGCCGCCGAGTCCGTGCTGGCGGGTGCCCTCGAAGCCGGCGCGGACGCCAAACTGATGCCGGTCGGCGAGGTCGACGATGCAGCCTGGGCCGAACTGGCCGCCGCCGACGCCATCATCTTCGGTGCGCCGACATACATGGGCGGCCCTTCCGCAGACTTCAAAAAATTCGCCGATGCGAGCTCGAAGCCGTGGCTCGAGCAGGCGTGGAAGGACAAGATCGCGGCCGGCTTCACCAACTCCGCGACCATGAACGGCGACAAGTTCTCGACGATCCAGTACTTCGTCACGCTGGCCATGCAGCACGGCATGATCTGGGCGGGCACCGGCATGATGCCGTCCAACACCAAGGCGGCGACCCGCAACGACCTGAACTACGTCGGTGGCTCTACCGGCGTGCTCACGCAGTCGCCGGCCGATGCCTCGCCGGAAGAAGCACCGCCCCCCGGCGATCTGGAAACAGCGCGGCTGTTCGGCGCACGCGTAGCCGCGGTCACGGCGCGCTGGACCGCCGCGGCCCGCTGACGCGCGGATTGCCGCGATCCGGCCGGCATCGGCGTGCATCTGCCGCATAACGGGTCACGCCGATGTCATGTTCGGCGCGCATCGTCGTTTTTTCACCCCCCTTTTGCACGTGCGGCGCCATCAGGTCTTAAAATGACGTTCCGGCGCGGCGTCGCGCCCCGTTTCCAGCAAGCCAGTGAGATCGAGATGAGCACGAAAGTTTTTGTCGACGGACAGGAAGGCACGACCGGCCTGAAGATTTTTGAATACCTGTCGCAGCGCGCCGACGTTGAGATCCTGCGTATCGAAGAAGCGAAGCGCAAAGACCTCGAAGAACGCCGCCGTCTCATCAACGCGTCGGACGTCACGTTCCTGTGTCTGCCCGATGTCGCCTCGCGCGAATCCGCTTCGCTGGTCGAAAACGATCACACCGTACTGATCGATGCCAGCACCGCGTTCCGCACGTCCGCCGACTGGGCCTACGGCCTGCCCGAACTGGCCCGCTCGCAACGCGAGCGTCTGCGCTCGGCGAAACGCATTGCCGTGCCGGGCTGCCATGCATCGGCCTTCGTGCTCGCCATGCGTCCGCTGGTCGAAGCAGGCGTGGTGGCGCCCGAGTTCGCGGCGCACGCTTACTCGATCACCGGCTATAGCGGCGGCGGCAAGAAAATGATTGCCGACTACGAAGCCGGCGGCAACGACAAGCTCAAGAGCCCGCGTCCGTACGCGCTCGGTCTCACGCACAAGCATCTGCCGGAAATGGCCGCGCATACGGGCCTGAAGTCAGCGCCGATCTTTACGCCGATCGTCGGCGACTTCTACAAGGGTCTCGCGGTCACCACCTTCTTCTCGCCGAACCAGTTGGCGAAGAAGGCCACGCCGCAAGACGTGCAGGCGCTGTTCGCCGAGTACTACGCGGGCGAGGCGTTCGTGCATGTCGCACCGTTCGACGCGGAAGCGAACCTCGACAGCGGCTTCTTCGACGTGCAGGCAAACAACGACACGAACCGCGTCGACCTGTTCGTGTTCGGCAACGAAGAGCGCTTCGTGACCGTCGCGCGTCTGGACAACCTGGGCAAGGGCGCGTCGGGCGCGGCGATCCAGTGCATGAACCTCGCGATCGGTGCCACTGAAGAAAGCGGCTTGAAACGTTAATCAAGTTCGAAATTACGGACGGTAATTCACCGTCAATATATTGAAAGGCCGGTCTGCAAAGACCGGCCTTTTTGTTTTAAAAGTCCGCCATTCAAAATTCCCTATTCGCGTTTAATCAGTAGTAGCCCGTATTTCCTAAAAAATAAAAATCGGACCACTCAAAATCTGCCGGTAATTCATTCCTGATATCGACGCATAGCGCATAGTTTTCCGCATAGGGAAATTCCTGATTTTTTCGCGAACGGTCGTTCGCAGATGATAGAGCCATTTTGCTAAGAGGCTTACCTGGCAAGGGAGTGCGGCGAAGCAACGATGCCGCCTTCCAGGCGAAAAATCGTTTTTTGTTTAAAAGACCCGCAGATGTCCACGCGGCGCGCGCGCAGCAAAAAATGCGCTGTTTGAATCGGTCTTTTTAGACGGCTCATTCAATTGACAGCCATTATCCGCGCAGCGAAATTAGCTCGCACAATTACATGAAGGGAGACAGCTGCATGTCGCACGCCATTACTCGAAGCCTCGCGATGGCCATTGCCACGGCCCCATTCCTGATCGCTTGCGGCGGTGGCAAGGCCGACAATCCAGGCGCGATCAACGCACCGCAATGTTCCGGCGCGAGCTGCGGCGTGCAAGGCCCGCCCGCCTCGGGTGCCGGCGCGGCGGCGTTGTGCCCGGCGACTGCCGACATCGTCAAGAGCACCTTCCTCGGTGGCGCGGGCAGCGGCGAAGTGGTGCAACTGAACATCGACGCGACGGCGATGACCTACACGCTGAAGTGGCTCAAATCGCCGATCCCGCTGACCAGCGCCGACGTCACGATCACGCGCGAAGGCACGCAGATCACCGGTGCGGTGATTCATCCGCCGACCGGTACGCTGCCCACCGCCGAGCAAACACGTTGCGCGTTCATTCTCGGCAAAGGTACCGGCACCGCGCCTGCCAACGGCACGACCTACACGACACCCGACTTCGTCAACAACCCGAACCCGCCGATGATCCTGGTCGGCCAGGGCGTGGCCGGCGGTGGCATTCCGGGCGCGACCGTCGAGTACGACGGGCTGACCATCATTCCGGGCATCATCGATCACGTTGGCGCGGTCCCCAACCGGCATTTCGATTTCTATCCGTTCCTCGGCTTTGCCAGCACGACGAACGACGTCACCAAGCTGGCCGGCACCTACAACGGCCTCCTGTATCACCTGGTGCCGTCCGGCTCGTACGCGGCGACCGCTACCAACACGGTCGAAACCTTCGACGCGGCCGGCAACTGCACGGGCTCCAATCCAGCGAACGCGGCCTTTACGCCGAGTTCGAGCGGCTGCCTGACGACGGGCACGGCGTGGACCGCGAACAGCAGCGGCTACTTCGACAGCCAGAATGCGCCGCAGATCGGCACGCAGCTCAAACTGCCGCCGCTGAATCAGCCGAGCGGCGTGTCCGCGCAGGCGCACATGATTCTCGGCCAGGTCAACGGCGCAACGGTGCCGCTTGTGATCCGCACGGGCTCCGTGAATCTGGGCACGGCAGTGTTGCTCCACTCCGACGCCAAAGTCGACGACGAGTCCGGTATCGCGATGCTCGCCGCTGCCACACCGCTTGCCTCCGGCGGCTTCGACGGCGGCTACGTGGGCGCCGACTCCAACTTCAAGTACACCGCGGCGTTGATCCAGGGCGGCGTCGGCACCTTCATCAATCCGTCGACTTCCGCAGGGGAAGACGGCTTCGGCCTGGGCTACGCGTTGCCGAGCCCAGGACTGGTCGGTGTCCAGCAGGCCAACGGCCAGAAAGGCCTCGCGATCGCTTCGGGTGGCCTGTACGCGATCGAGATTCAAGGCACCGTCAACGGCGGCGTCGCGCCGACGTCGCAACTCAGCAGCACGGCTTCGAGCGCGCCGTACTTCGGCATCGGAGCGCAAATCAGCAGGTAAGGCACGCAAGTAAGCCAGACAACCAAGCCACAGCGGACCGGCAGTGGGCAGTACGAGAGACAAATAGCAAAAAGGTGGCGGGACTGGGAGCCGGCCACACACAACGAGAAAATTCTGGAGGCGGTATGAAATGGAGAATCCTTTCGGTGCTCACTCTTGCTGCACCGTTGCTGGGGGCGTGCGGTGGTGGCGGCGGAGGCGACGGGCCCGTGACGGAAGTGCGTCTGTGTCCGGCGTCGCTGGACTACAGCACGGTATTCACGGGCGGCGGCGGTGACGGCGAACTGGTCAAGCTGCAACTCGATACGACCAAGATGACCTGGCAGGTCAATTACATCGAGTCGCCGATCCCCGCGACCACCGGCACCGTCGTCCCGACGCGCGCGAGCCAGACCGCCAGCGGCACGCTGACTCAGGAAACCCAGCTGCCGACCAACAAACTCAACCAGTGCGCGTTCCGCCTGAATGGCGCGAGCCTCGATCCGAATCGTCCGGCGCGGATTTTCGTCGGCGAAGGGGTGGCGGGCGGCACGATCCCCGGCGCGGAAATTTCGTTCGGCGGGATTCTCGGCGTGGGCGCCGTGCCGGATACCAAATTCCCGTACTACCCGTTCATCGGTTTTTCGTCGATTGAAACGAATCTCGCGAACGTGGCCGGCACCTACAACCAGCTCGGCTATCACCAGGTGCCGTCGCAAAACTTCGCGCCGGTCGCGGTCGATTCGAAGATCACGATCAACGCGGACGGCACGTGGACCGAGTGCGACAACTCCGGGGTCAACGCGGGCAAGTGTCAACAGCCGGGCGGCAACTTCGCGCAGTCGGCGGACGGCAGCGGCGCGTTCCAGACCAACAACTTCCTGGGCCAGGCCAAGCCGACGCTCGCGACGACCCCGGAAGCGCGCGGCTACATGATCGTCGGCAAGCTGCGTAACCAGCTGGTGCCGATCCTGGTGCGAACGGGCGCGGCGAACTCGTCGGTGACCGTGCCGCAAAACGGCGCGCTCGGACCCTACGCCGACGACGAATCCGGCATCTCGATTCTGGCGCCGCAGAGCGCGATCACGGTGAACTCGCAGAACGGTGAGTACATCGGCGTGGATAGCCAGTTCGACTACCGCACCACCGCGCTCGACGGTGCTGAGGCCACGCTGCTGGATCCGTTCAATGCATCGCAGGCATCGCTGGCGACGCCGCTGAATCTGGACTTCACGCAAGCGGTTCCGGGCGTGGTGAGGACGACGCAAGTCGGTGCCTCCACCGGCACTACGCCGACCGGAAAGATGATCTTCACGGGTGGTGTGTTCGGCTATCTCGATCTGACCAACGCGGCCTCGCCGTACTTCACGATCGGCGCCTTCGTCCAGTAACGGACTCAGCACGCGCCGCCAATCCGCAACGTGGCGTTCGCGTCCCGGCTGCCGCGCAGCGCAACCGCGCGGCGGCCGGCGCCCAACGAATATGCAGCGCGCCGGCGCGGTCGCCAACCCGCCGCCGCTTGCCGCGCGCGATGAGTTTCAGCGCGCCTCAGGAGGAACAAGATGAAAAAAATCTATCTCGCGTTACTGGCCGCCTGCCTGTCAGCCGGTGCGCACGCCCAGCAAGCGGGCGACAACGTCGCAGCGCTCGGCTGGTTCCACGTGATGCCGCAGGATTCGAGCACGCCGCTCACCACCCATGTCGCGCCGACGCCGATCAACACACCGCTGCGTCTACCGAGTTCATTCACCTCGGCTGGCACGAGCTTGTCGACCAGTAACGCCGACACCGTCGGCCTGGTGTTCAGCCATTACCTCACCGATCACATCGCCGTGACGACGGTGGCAGGCGTGCCGCCGGTCTTCAAGATCTACGGGCACGGCACCATCAAGCCGCCGGGACCGGCCGGCGCGCTCGGCCAGCAGGATCTGGGCGATCCGCAAGCCAACCCGATCGTGAAAAGCGTGCGCCAGTGGAGCCCGGCGCTGCTGTTCCAGTACTACTTCAATGCGCCGACGGCGAAATTCCGGCCGTTTGTCGGCATCGGCGTGTCGTACAACTGGTTCTCCGACATTCAGTTGAGCCCGAATTTCGTGACATCGACGCAAAACAATCTCGGCGCCGTGCTGGCCGCCGGCGCGGGCAAGCCGGGGCAGACGCAGGTGTCGGCGAAAGCGTCGTCGTCGTGGGCGCCGGTGTTTAACGCGGGCCTCGTGTACAACATCACCGAGCACTGGGGCCTTCTGGCGTCGGTCACGTACATTCCGCTGAAGACGACCTCGTCGGTCATCATCAAGGCGGCGGACGGCACGGAGCTGGGTGTGTCGAAGGCGGACCTGAAGGCCGACCCGATCATTTCGTTCCTCGCCGTCTCGTACAAGTTCTGAGTTCGGTCCTGACGCAACAAAGCCGGCTGACCCTTGCGCAGGGCAGCCGGCTTTGTCTTGTATGGGACGCTGGAAATTCAGGGCAAAAAAAAGCCCGCCTATGTGGGCGGGCTGAATCCATATCAGAGGAGACATGGAGGAGACAAGACAAACTATAGCAAACGGCTTGGTGCGGCGCAACATGCAAATTAGGGTAGACCCTCGGCGTTGTAAATGCGCAACACCCCGCAAGATGTCTTGCCGCCGCCGTTGACCAACGGCTGCGCCTTGCGCCTAGTGCCGCACCAGCGCCATCATCGCGCCGAAGCCGACGAACACGCCCCCCGTCAGACGATTGAACATGCGGGCGACGCTGTGGCTCTTCAACTTCGCGCCGATTCGCGTGCCGAAACCCGCGTACACCAGATACCAGCTCACCTCGATCACGGCGAAAGTAGCGACGAGCACGCCGAACTGCGGCAGCTTGGGCTGCGCGGCGTCGATGAATTGCGGCAGCAGCGCCGCGGCGAACAGAATCGCCTTCGGATTGCTGCCCGCGACGAGAAAGCCGTTGCGGAACAGCGCGAAGCGCGAGCGCGCGGGCTTGACGGCCAGTTCGTCGGCATCGCCGGCGGCCGCTTCGTCAGCCGGCGCGCGCCACGCCTTGATGCCGAGATACACGAGGTACGCCGCGCCGATCATCCGCAGCGCGTTGAACATGGCCGGCCACGCCTCGAGAAACACGCCGAGGCCCGCCGCCGACACCGCCAGCATCAGCACCAGCGCCGACAGGCAACCCGCCATGGTCGCGCTGGAGCGGCGCAAGCCGTGCTGGGCGCCGTGCGTCATCACGAGCAGCATGTTCGGACCGGGAATCGCGGAAACGACGAAGACAGTGGCGACGAACAGCCACCAGGTATGCAGACTCATGGGAATCAGGGCGGATAAAGGATCGGGCGGCTATTATGCCCGCCCGCGCCGGTCAGTGCCGTTCTTCAGTGGCTCTTCAGGGCCTGTCAATTGCTCTTAGCGCCCGGCTCGCCGCGCGGCGACCTGGCCCAGCACCGCGAAATCCTTCTCGCCGTCGCCGTGAGCCATGGCTTCGAGCAGGCTGTCGCGCACCACGCTGGCAATCGGCAGTGGTGTCGTGACGGCGTCGGCCGCGGCCAGCGCGAGCCGAATGTCTTTCAGGCCGAGACGCGCCTTGAACAGCGCCGGCTCGTAGCGCTGCTCCGCGATCAGCTTGCCGTAGCCGGAATAGACCGGTCCCGGAAACAGGCCGCTCGTGATCACGTCGAGGAAATCCTGCATGGCGAGACCGTGTCCGGTCACCAGTGTGGCCGCTTCGCCGAGCGTCTCGACTGCCGCGCCGAGCATGAAGTTAGCGGCGAGCTTCATGACGTTCGCCTGCTGCGGGAGCGAACCGATGCGCCAGGTCTTCTGGCCGATCGCGTCGAAAATCGGCTGGACGCGGTCGATCGATTCGGCCGGGCCGCCCGCGACAATGGTGAGCTTTCCCGCCGCCGCGACATCGGGCCGGCCCATCACCGGCGCGGCGACGTAGTTGACGCCGCGCGACGCGTGCGCCGTCGCCAGTTCCTCGGCCAGCGCCACCGAGATCGTCGCCATGTTCACGTGGATCAGCCCGCGCGGAGCATGTTCCAGCAGCGAAGCGGTGATGACCTCGCGCAAAGCGCTATCGTCGGCGAGCATCGAGAACACGGCGTCGCCCGCAAACGCTTCGGCCGGCGTCGCGACGACCCGCGCGCCTGCTTCGGCGAGCGGCTGCGCGCGCTCCGGTGAGCGGTTCCACACGCGCACCTGATGCCCGGCTTTCAAAATGTTTGCAACCATCGCGGCACCCATCTCGCCGAGACCGATAAAACCGATGTCCATCTGTCGCTCCGTCTTCTAAAGAACTGGAAGTAAAACACACCCATGCGACACGTGCAGGACAGCGCGCAAAGAAACACGGTGCGATACTGCGGTGATGGTGACCGCGACATTCCGCTTCTACGAGGAGCTGAACGATTTTCTCGCCCGGCCGCTGCGCCGGCGCGCGTTCAGCTACGCCTGCGCGCCAGGCGCCACCGCGAAGCACATGATCGAAGCGCTCGGCGTGCCGCATACCGAGGTCGAGCTGATTCTGGTCAACGGCGAGTCGGTCGGTTTCAATCATCCCCTCGCGGACGGCGATCGCATCGCCGTCTATCCGAAGTTTGAAGCGCTCGACATCCAGCCACTCCTGCGTGTGCGCGAGCGGCCGCTGCGGGTGGTGCGTTTCATCGCCGACGCGCATCTGGGCGGCCTCGCGCCACTTCTACGGCTAGCCGGCTTCGATACGCTGTACGACAACCACTTTCCCGATGCCGACATCGAAGCGCTCGCCGCCGAGCAGCAGCGCATCGTCCTGACACGCGACCGCGAGCTGTTGAAACGCCGCAGCATCACGCATGGCTGCTACGTCCGCACGCTCAGGCCGCGCGAACAATTGCGCGAAGTATTTGAACGACTCGATCTGGCGGGCAGCGCGCAACCGTTCCGCTTGTGTCTGATGTGCAATGTGCCGCTGCGGCGCATCCCCAAAGAGGAAGTCGGCACGCGCGCGCCCGACGGTGTGCTGGAACGGCATGCCCAGTTCGTCACCTGCGACGTGTGTCGCCGCGTGTTCTGGGAAGGCACGCATTGGCAAAGAATGCGCGCACTGATGGACAGCGTGGCTGCCACGCCGGGCCGGTCCGAGTGAGTTTCGATTCAGAGTCATCCCGGTTCGGGTTGCACGTGGCAAACCACGCGCGCGGAAGCTGAACGCCATGCGTTCGCGCGACGCTCGGCGCGATGCGTACAATGCGGGATTACTTATCTGGCAGAGGCCTTCCGTATGGCGATGAAAAAAACCGACCTTGAAAAGAACAAGGCACTCAAGCTGAACAACGCAATGAAGCTGTCGACCGCCGACCGTTTCGGCAAAGCCGCCGCAGCCGAGCCGAAGCTCGATCGTCGCGAACAGCGCAAGCTCGACCAGGCGCAGGGCCTCGTCGCGTTTGCCTGCAAGCTGAACGGTGATCTGGTGACCGAACTGAAAGAGCGCGCCGCGACCCATCCCGAAGGGATGACCGGTTTGCTCAACGAAGTCATCAAGCGCGGCCTTGCCGGCTAATCGCCGCAAAAAACCCGCCTCGAATGCAAAAAGGCCAGAGCTCGTGCTCTGGCCTTTTTGCTTGCGACGCCTTCATCCGAATCGCGCTGCACTAGCCGGCTAGCGGCGCCGTGCAGTCGACCGGCGAAGCTGACCCGAAGAATCGGGCGACAGCTTAGTTTTGCGTGCCCTTGTCGTTCGTGCCAGCTGCCGAAGCAGCTGCCGAAACCGGAGCGCGCTTACCGTGCGTCGTCAGCTTCTTGACGTGATGCTTCTTCGGCGCGCTTGCTGCAGCAGCCGGCGCTGCGTCCGACGCTTGTGCGAAAGCTTGAACAGAAACCAGCGCGATCGAAGCGGCTGCGAGCGAGACGATAACTTTTTTCATGTGTTGTTCCCCAAACCTGGACGACTGAGTCAATGTGAATGAATAAGCTGCACGGTGAAGCAGACAGGGCTTGAGGCGCCTTCCCGCTCCCCGCGGGAGAGTATTACCCAGTGTAGGCGGTTTGTCATGCCCAAAACTCGATATGTATTTTCCGGGAGACAGCTTTGCTTTCGACCCGCTTTCACTCGTTAAGCATCCCGTACCAGGGGATTCACCTAGACCGTGTCAAACGAGGTTGCGCAGCAGGCTGGCGTTCTCCAAAAGGGTCGGCAACACCCGGTGCAGCGCGGCATTGGCCGACTCCTGCCCGATCGGCATGCTGACGCTGATCGCCGCCACGACCGAACCATGCCGGTCGCGCAACGGCACCGCGACGCCGCGCACGCCCAACTCCAGTTGCTGATCCGTGACCACGTAGCCATTGCGGCGAATTTCGCCGAGCACTTCGCGCAACTGTTCGATCGTCGAGTAGGTGTGGGGCGTGAACACCTTGATCGGATACGACGCCAGCCACTGCTCGATGTTCTCCGCCGCCTGGAACGCCAGCAGGACCAGTCCCGCCGACGACAACGGCGCGGGCGCGCGCGAGCCGAGCACGAAACCGACCGCCATCGCCCGGTTCACGCCGTTGCGCGCCACGTACACCACATCGTGTTCGTCGAGGATCGCGACCAGCGCGGTTTCCTGCACGGTCGCGGTAATGCGCTGGAGGAACGGCTGCACGGTGCGCGGCAAGCGCGCCGAATCCAGATACGACTGGCCGAGCCGCAAGACACGCGGCGCCAGCCAGAACAGCTTGCCGTCGGTATCCACGTAGCCGAGTTCACGCAGCGTCAGCAGATAACGGCGCGCCGCCGTGCGTGACAGACCCGCGCGGCCGGCGACCATGGTGGGCGTCATGCGCGCGTGCTCTTCGTCGAATGCTTCGATGATCGCTAGCGCTTTCGCGGCGCCGGCGATCCAGTCTTTCTCGTCCATTGCGTTTGCCTGAAAATCGGCCGGTCGTTGGGTCAGTCGTGTCCGAGGTCCGTGGCCGACTGGCGCGATTATCGCGCGAGTCGGCTAGAGAACGAACCGCCATGAGCGGATTCAATCATTTGAGGTCTCAGCGCATCTGCTCGGCGACGCGGTGTGACACGGCGCACTGCCGACATCAGGCTCTCCCGCCAGCCCTTGAACCGCAGTTTGTCATGCGGCGATCCCGAGTACTTTGAGAAGACGTCGAAGCGGCATGCCGACATTTCGGATTCCCGATCGACGCACCGCTCAATAGCGCGATCAATAGCGATAAGTCAGTGCCGTAATCGCGAAGTAGTTATTCTTCGACTGCACGATCGGGCTGTTCGCCGAAGCGCCGAGAAGCCGCGTCATGCCGCCAACTCGCGCTGCGCAAAGACGTGCGCGAACTCGATGAACTGGTCACCGAATTGCTGACCTTGAGCCGTCTGGAACAAGGTGCGGGACATCTAATGCTGATGCGCGTGTCGGTGGATGAACTGCTCGATAGCGTGGCCGCGAGCCATGTGCAACGATGTCGTCGACCGCTCGCTGACGCTTTCGGTTTCCACGGGCGGGGCGGCGGTTGCGCAGGCGCCCACGTATCATGTCTGCGATCCCAAGCTGGTCGCGCGTGCGCTGCTGAATCTGATCCGCAACAGAACGCGCTATGCAAAGCGGGCGATTTCGCTGGGCGCGGAAGTCGATGGGACGGGCACGCTGGTGCTGACCGTCGACGATGACGGTCCCGGCATTCCGCTCGCTGATCGTGACCGTGTGTTCGAGCCGTTTCATCGACTTGATTCGAGCCGTGACCGGCATACCGGCGGGTTCGGCCTCGGCCTCGGCCTTGCGATCGTGCGGCGTGTGGCGCTGGTCCATGGCGGAGACGTGCGGCTCGAGTCGGCCGCCTCAGGCGGCGCACGCTTCGTGATGACGCTGCCGGCGTTGACGTTGCCGGCGAACGCGACCTCTAGCTAGCCAGCGCCGCGCCTCTGCCCGGCCACGAGCAACTTGTCACACAACAACCGAATTAGACAGACCACCTTTGAAAAACGAAACCCGCCAACACCTGCGCGCCAATGTCCTGATGCTGATCGCCGCGATGATCTGGGGCTCCGCGTTCGTCGCGCAACGCTTGAGTCTCGACGCGATCGGACCGTTTCTGTTCACCGGCCTGCGCTTCCTGCTAGGCGCGCTGGTCGTGCTGACGCTGATCGTTTGCGTGCGGCGCTCCGCGCTGGCTGAACTGTCGAAGCGCGAACCCGGCGGCGCACGCGAACTGCTCGGCGCCGGCGCGCTGCTCGGCGTGGTGCTGGCCGCCTCGATTTCATTGCAGCAGATCGGCCTGCAATACACGAAGGTCGCCAACGCGGGTTTCATCAGTTCGCTGTACGTAGTGATCGTGCCGCTGCTGGGCGTGCTATTCAAACATCGCACGGGGATCGGCACGTGGCTCGGTGCGGCGCTCGCGGCCGTCGGCATGTATTTCCTGAGTGTCAACGAGCACTTTTCGATGCTGTATGGCGACTGGTATCAGCTCGCCGGCGCGCTCGTGATCTCCATTCAGATGATGCTGGTCGGGCGTTTCGCGCTGCGCCACGACACGCTGATGCTCGCGCTCGTGCAGTTCGTGACGTGCGGGCTCGCGTGCCTTGTTGTCGGTCTCGCCGTCGAACCGTTCAGCCTCGCGGTGATTGCGCGCGCCGCGCCGACCATCCTGTACGGCGGGGCGCTGTCAGTCGGTATCGCTTACACGATTCAGGTGGTCGCGCAAAAACACGCGGCGCCGTCGCACGCGGCGGTGATCTTCAGCATGGAAGGTGTGTTCGCCGCGCTTGCGGCCTGGCTCGTGCTAGGCGAAACGCTGACGGCGCGCGCGCTGTTCGGATGCGCGCTGATGCTCGCGGGTTTGATCGTGTGTCAGGTGATGCCGGCGTGGCAACGCGGCCGTGAACGCGTGACTCGCGCGTCGTCTTGAGGATGCAGCCAGCCACCCCATTCGACGCCAAAGCGGGCGAGATATTTGCGCAGGCGTTCGGCGTCGTTGGGTTGCTTGCTGCCCTCAGGCCGCCCGCGGATGCGCAAACAAAGCGGGCGTATCGGCGGTTGGCGGAAACACGCACCAGCAGCCGTCGTCGTGACGAAAGAAGAACAACCCGCGCGAGCCCCTCTCGAGCGAAGTCTCGACGCGTACGTATCGCCGCCCTCCCAGGCGAGTGCGGCTGAATTCGGTGACGTGAACCGGCGCCGAAGGTTCCGGAGCGAGCCATTTCTCAACCAGAAACCGCAGCGACTGTTCGCTTGCCGTTCTCATGATCCGCTCCGGGCCGGCTTGTCCTGGTGCGCGTCGCGCGTGGCGTCGCTATTCTCGTCGCTGTCGGCGAGGTCCGCTTCGTGTTCAGCGGATGCGTGCGCGATGGCCCGATTGGTGGCTGCCGCCCGCAGCGTGCTGCAATGGGTGGCATGTCGGATATCCGAGAGAAGACGGACGAGCTGTCGAGCTGTTCTGCGTTTCATTCCACACCCCCCGCACTGCACCAATAACCTCAGAAAACACTTTAACTCTATGCCTGGATCGGGCGTTGCCGAAATGGTTTTGACTAAATAGCAACAGTTGCGCTTGCAAAAAGAGAGACGCAATCTTTGTGCCGTCCGTCTTCAATGTGCGCGTCTGGCAGGCAGCGGTCTGTACGGTGGCGAGCGCTTGGGCAACTTGAAAAACTTGCCCGGCAACGGTTGGAGAAACGACTGCGAACGCGAGTTATCCACAATTCCCTATGAATAACTTCGGGATAGCGCATGGAACAGCCTGTGTGCGGAATCTTGATAAGACGGCGCGTCAGGCAAGCCCCGTCAAAGTTATCCCGGTTTGGTAGTTTTTCTACAGACGTGTTCCGCAGGGTTATCGAGTTTGCATGGCGTTGATGTGATGGAAGATTCGGGAGTTATCCACAGAAGGGGTTAACCCTTGTTAACTATTACTACATATATATACGTATGAAGTAAAAGACATAGGATAAGTAATGCTTCGCGATGAGATGGGAGGCTGATCAGGTCTTGACCAGCCTCGACACCGCGAACGCCCGCGGACGGGTCAGGGCGCTACGCCGACTCCGCTCGCCGGCTGCACGGACGCCGCCTTGCCGATGGCATCGGGCATCTCGGGAACGGGCACTGGAGCCGTCACTTCGACTGGCACCGGCAGCAGGCGCGTCTCGATGCGGTTATTGGCAACCGGCTGCGTGCGCACCACCGTCTGCAGATAGTGATCGACGAGCCCGAAGAAACGGTCGTAGAACTTGCCCGACGGAATGGTCTCGCTCGAAATCTTGACCATTGCATCGCTGTTCGAACGGATCGGCAATGACAGCGACCCCAGCACGCTCAGTCCGACGCTTGCCGACGTGTCGCTTTTCTTCAGCGCAAAGCCGTTCTGCACCGCATTGACATAGACGATGCTGGTATCGCTCGCTTCTTCTCCCGGCGTACAGACCACGTGAAATTCGACGACCACGTGCGTGTCGCCCGTCGGCTGGAAGTTCTTGGTGCCGTCGACGGTATCGTTGCGGGTCATCGTCGTCAGATAGCCCTGGCTCAAGAGCGCCCGGCGCGCGGCCTCGCAGCTATCCGTGGTGCTCGAATTGAAATTGCGTGCGTACGGGCTCGCGCCGGTTTCGAACAATTCCTGCTGGAATTTCGGCTGCGGCGTGCTGCTACAGGCGGCAAGGGTCAGCAGGCCGGCAAACGCGGCGGCTGTGGATCTGGAAAACGAGGTCAACATGGTCGATCGGAAGAGACGCTGCGTCAGCGCGAATGGGAATGCATTGTAGAGCGGTTGCCCACTGTGCGTAAAAAGGGCGCAACGTGGCGTCTTACGGGACGTGACAATGCATGACCGCGGCTGCGGCTCTGCGGTAGGAAAAGAGACGAATGTCGCTTAGTGTGACGTCGCGGGAAGTCCCGTCGCCGACGTCGCCGCGCCGTTCAATCCGGCGGCATTGACGGCCGGGACGGTGAACGTATCGGCCCAGTTGCCCGGTGCCGCGCAACGGTCAGACGCAGGCCGTGCCGCGCACATGCCGGCCTGCACATCCGATTGTTGCGCAGCGTCTTGCGATGGCGCGACCGCTGCGAAGTCTCCGACGCGCAAGCTCACCTTCTGCGCGTACGCTTGCGATCCGCCGTAGCTCTTGAGCGCGGCGTTCATGTCGCCGTTGGCCGAACGCATGTAGCCGTACAGAATCGCCGAGCCCACTTCGATGTTCGCGGTTGGCTCGGTGAGGTCCTTGACGTTCCTCAGCAGTCCGCGATGGGCGCCGGGCACGACTTGCATCAGCCCGGTCGCGCCGTTGGCGCCCTTGGCCTTTTCCTTGAAGCGGGATTCGATCGAGATGATCGCCAGCAGGAGCGCCGGCGGGAGGGAATATTTCGAGGCGGCCGATTGCACCGCGTCGGAAATCTTTTGAGCCTTTTCCTTTGCCAGACCGAATTTTTGCGTCAGGTACGCGGACATCCGGTCGGTGTTTTCGTCGGCCGTCGCGGTCTGCATCAGGCCGAGCGAAAGCGCCATCAGGCAAAGTAACCGGCTCATAGCGGAGGACGGGAAAGAAAAGGGAATCCGGCCATTATAGCTCTGCCCCCAAATTAAGACCCAGAACGAACTGAAATTCGTCTGAAGTATCGTGGCTGGTGGGCGTCTTTCGCATGTCAGTGTGACGGCTTCGGCTTCAGCATGTAGTCGTCGTTCAACGTCGCAGGAAAGCGGCGACGTCGTCGATATCGCGCTCCGACCAGACCGGACGCTCACCGGCTTTGCGTGTGAGCGGTTCGTCGGTCGTGTCGACGTTGACGCGCAGCGCGGCCGGAAAATCGTTGAATTTGTCGACCTTGCCTCGCCCGCAAATCTGGATTGCGTGGCACGCCGAGCGCCTGGAAGTTTGAAATCCGTGAATAGCGGATGAGAGCCGTCCACGCCCACTTGATCGATATGGCAGGTGGCGGAATAGCCGCCCGCTGGATTGTCGACCAGTTTTTTCCCCCTCAACACTTGTGCCGTTAGTTGCAATTTATTGTCCAAGTAATAGTCGGACTTGCTTCTGTGCGGATCAAATCTCGGATCTTCGAACTCGAACCGTTCGATCGCATACGTGGCGTGCATGGAGGCTTTGGCGCGTTCGACGAAGATGTTCTCACCGAAGACTTCCTTGAAGCGCGCCGCGTACGGCGTCCGCTCCAGTTTCGCGAGCACGGCCGCTGGATCCTTGTCGGCCCGTTCGGATTGAACAGCGCGAAACTCGCCTGATCGTGCGGACGGCTAAAGCGGCCATCACAACCGACACCGCCCACCGGGCGCGTTTCCCGTTTCGCTCAGACGCTCGATCATGCTCGCCGCCTGCGTGTGACTCCACATCGGCGTGCGGTTCAGCACGTAGCGCAGGCCCGGCACGGCGCGCTTGCCTTGCGAACGCATATGCCACCCTACCCAACTGTGCCGCGACGCCGTTGGGCGGCCCGTACACGTGCGACGGGCACTCTCACGCCGTCATTCCGCGTAACGTCGATGCAACGCCGCCGCGACTTCCGACATGCGCGCGCGCAACTCAGGCGGCGCCAGCACCTCGGCCTCGGTGCCGAAGCGCAGCAATTCCGCGCACGCCTGCCTCACGGAACCGACCGGCAGCGTCACGGTGCGCCAACCGTCGACGGAATCCGGTTCGCCAATGATCGCCGCAGAGCGCGCGAACGGCGACACGAAGATTTCCAGCATCCGCATGCCCCAAGGCGACAGACGCAGCCTCGCTTCGCTCGCATGCATTTCTTCGGAGAGACGCTGCGTGCTGTCCTGCCAGTAGGCGGCGAGATCGAATGCGGGCGGCCGCTCAAACGTCTCGTCCAGCAAGCTCAATTCGAGAATGCGTGAAATGTGGTAGATGCGCACGTCCGGCGCGACGCGCCCGACCACATACCACGCGCCGCTTTTCAGCACGATGCCAAGCGGTTCGATCCGGCGAAACTTCTCCGCTTTCCAACTCTGATAGCGAATCTCCAGCGGATGCTGCTCCCACACCGCACGCGCGATCGACGGCAGATAAGCGGGCTCGTCCGCGTCCGAAAACCACGCTGGCGCATCGAGATGAAAACGCGAGCGCATGCGCTCCGCGGTCGAGCGCAATTCGACCGGCAGCGCGGCCAGCAACTTGGTCTGCGCGCCGGCCATCACCGCGCCCAGGCCGAGCGCCTGCATCGGTCCCGGCAGGCCACCGAGAAACAGCGACTCCGCTTCCTGCGAGGACAAGCCGTTCAGCCGCGTGCGGTAGCCGTCGAGCAGGCGATAGCCGCCTTCCGACCCGCGCTCGCTATGAACCGGGACGCCTGCAGCGCTCAGGGCGTCGATATCGCGATAGATCGTGCGCAGAGAAACCGCGCAGTCGTCGGCGAGCGACTGCGCTGTGACGCGGCCACGCGCCTGCAGCGTCATCAGGATGGAAAGAAGGCGGCTCGCTCTCATGCGGACAAGTGTAGTCATACCTGACACAAACTGACAGGTATGGACGCTTAGGATGAACGCATCCCCCGGCGCATCGTTGCTGCCTCAAAGCCGGTTTTTTCGTCCACCACGCACATTCGGGAAGCCTCAAGCCATGACCACAGACCGCACGATCACCCTGTTCCACTCGCCGCAATGCCGCTCCATCAGCGCGCTCACGCTGCTGGAAGAGCTCGGCGCGCCGTACCAGTTGAAGGTGCTGAACATGAAAGCCGGCGAGCAGCGCAAAGCGCCCTATCTCGCCATCAATCCGCTCGGTAAAGTGCCGGCGATTCTCCACGGCGACGCGCTGGTCACCGAACAGGTCGCCATCTTCATCTATCTGGCGGACCTCTTTCCTGAAGCCGGTCTCGCGCCGGCGCTCGATGATCCGTCTCGCGGGCCGTATCTGCGCTGGCTGGTGTACTACGCGGCCTGCTACGAACCGGCGCTGGTCGACAAAGCAATGAAGCGTGAACCCGCTCCGCCCTCCACTTCGCCCTACGGCGATTTCGATTCGATGCTCGCAACGGTAACGAGTCAGTTGCAGGCCGCGCCTTATTTGCTCGGGGACACGATGTCGGCGGCGGATATTTTGTGGGGCATCGCCTTGCATTGGGGAATGATGTTCAAGCTGGTGCCCGAAACGCCGGCCTTGCTTGAGTATGTCGAACGCATTTGCTCGCGCCCGAGCTTCGTGGGCGTGAACGAGCGAGACGTCGCGCTAGCGGCCGAGCACGCGGCGGCAGTCAAAGACGCTTGAAGATGGCGGCGAGCGGCCGTGTTGCCGGCCACCGCTCGGCGCGCGTGTTGGCTCGCCGGTTGAATCCGCCCGGATTTGAGACAATGAAGCCCGCCGGCGAATATCCTCCCCGGACAACCGGGTGTAGGCTTGGCATTCGTGCCGGTGCCGGCCCATCGAACAAGAGATGTTTTCAGGTATGAGCAAGACCGCATTCATTCCCAGCGTCCCCGCGACGTCGGAGGACGATTTTGAAATTTCGGCCACGTCGAAACTGGCCGGCTACCGGCGTTTCTTCGGCGTGTTGAAAGTGGTTCGAACCACCGACGGACGCGTGCTGTTTCCGTTCGACGGCGCGCCCGAACTCGGGCCGTACGCGACCAAGCTGGAAGCAGTCGCTGCGGCGCAGGTGTACGGCGAACATATCGTCATCAGCGATCTGGCGCGGCCGGAGTTGTAAGCGCGAGTGCGTGGCCGGTTTTGCGTTGGCCGCTTGCGTTGACCGCTGGTAGCGATCACTTCGGGAGCAGCGAATGACCTGTGCGCGCAAAGTCGGATCATCGGCCGCTGTCATGTGGCGTGCGGCTTCTCTCGTGAGCGTGCTCGCCGCGACGCTCTGTCAATCGAGCTTCGCGCAGGATGCCGACGCTCCCGCCGGACAACAGGCGCTCGGACGCGCCGAAGTGATTCACGCGCAAGTCCGCGTGGTCGCAATCAATACCGTCACGAATAGCGTCACGCTGCGTGGTCCGCGCGGCAATCTCGCTGACGTGGACGTCAATCCTGCCCTCGCCGATGTCAACCGGCTCAAGATCGGCGACAAGCTCAACGTTGCGTATCAGCAGGCGCTGCTGGTCAACATCGACAAGCTCGCGACCAAGGGTGTGCGCGAACGCGTGGAGACGACCGCGGCGATACCGGCTTCGGCGGGCTACGCGTCGTCGGCGCATAGCGTGAAAGTGGTCGCGACGGTGATGAAGATCGACCGCAAGACCCGCATGGTCACGCTGCGTGGCCCCAAGCATCAGCAGGTGCTCAGGGCCGCAAAGGGGATTTCGCTCGATCGGTTGAAAGTCGGCGATAGCGTGCGCGCGGAGTTTGTTTCGGCGGCGGCGGTGGAGTTGGTGAGGGAGTGAGGATGAGGTTCGTGGGACGTCGACCGTAGGCGCGAAAAAAAGCCACCTGTGAACGACAGGTGGCTTTTTTCCAGCAATAGAGCAAGCAACAGCTACCTCACTCCACTGTCACCGATTTCGCCAGATTCCGCGGCTTGTCCACATCCGTACCCCGCGCACACGCCGTGTGATACGCCAGCAACTGCAGCGGCACCACATGCAAGATCGGCGACAACAAACCGTAGTGCTCCGGCATCCGGATCACATGCAAACCTTCGTCGTTAACGATCTTCGTATCCGCATCGGCGAACACATACAGCTCACCGCCGCGCGCGCGCACTTCCTGAATATTCGACTTCAGCTTTTCCAGCAGCGCGTCGTTCGGCGCCACCGTCACCACCGGCATCGCCTCCGTCACGAGCGCGAGCGGCCCATGCTTCAACTCGCCAGCCGGATAAGCCTCAGCGTGAATATACGAAATCTCCTTGAGCTTCAGCGCGCCTTCGAGTGCGATCGGGTAGTGCAAGCCACGCCCGAGGAACAGCGCATGTTCCTTGCGCGAAAACTCTTCCGACCACGCGATGATCTGCGGCTCCAGCGCCAGCACGCTATTCAATGCCGCCGGCAAGTGGCGCAGTTGCTTCAGGTACACCGCTTCCTGCTGTTCACTCACACGGCCGCGCATCTTGCCCAGCGTCGCCGCCAGCACGAATAGCGCAACCAGTTGCGTCGTGAACGCCTTGGTCGACGCCACGCCGATCTCGCGGCCCGCGTGCGTCAGGAACGAGAACTCCGTCTGACGCACCATCGCGCTCGTAGCGACGTTGCAGACCGCCAGCGTATGTTTGTGGCCGAGTTCCTGCGCGTGCTTGAGCGCCGCGAGCGTGTCCGCCGTTTCGCCCGACTGCGAGATCACCACCACCAGCGACTTCGGGTTCGGCACCGACTCACGGTAGCGATACTCGCTGGCGATTTCCACCTGAGTCGGAATCTTGGCGATCGATTCGAGCCAGTACTTCGCGGTCAGCCCCGAGTAGTAGCTGGTGCCGCACGCAAGGATCAGCAGGCTGTCGATCTCCGCGAACACCTTCTCCGCGCCCTCGCCGAACAGCGAGGCATCGAACGAATCGGCTTGCGGGATCGTGTCGGTGATCGCGCGCGGCTGCTCGAAGATTTCCTTCTGCATGAAGTGGCGATACGGGCCGAGTTCGACCGCGCCGCCATATGCCGCCACTTGGCGCACTTCGCGCTGCGCTTCATTGCCGTCGCGATCGGCGATGCGTACACCTTCGAGCGACAGTTCGCAGACATCGCCTTCTTCGAGGAAGATGAACCGTTCAGTGCTGCCCGCGAGCGCCAACGCGTCCGAAGCGAGGAAGTTCTCGCCGTTGCCGAGCCCGACCACCAGCGGCGAACCCTGCCGCGCGCCGACCACCGTATGCGGCTGATCCTTATGCAACACGGCGATCGCATACGCGCCGTGCAATTGCCCGACGGCTTCACGCACCGCCGCGAACAGATCGCCGCGGTACAGGCTGTGAATCAGATGCGCGATAACCTCTGTGTCGGTCTGCGAGACGAACGTATAACCCTTGCCACGCAACATTTCGCGCAGCGTTTCGTAGTTCTCGATGATGCCGTTGTGTACCAACGCAAGCGCATCTTTCGAGAAGATCGGGTGCGCGTTGTCCGTGACCGGCGCGCCGTGCGTCGCCCAACGCGTATGGGCAATACCCGTGATGCCTTCGAGATGACTCCCGCGCACCTGTTCGTCGAGATCGGCCACCCGCGCCACGCTGCGCGCGCGGCGTGGACCGTCTGCGCCAAGCACGGCCACGCCGCACGAATCGTAGCCGCGATACTCGAGGCGACGCAGTCCTTCGATCAGGACGGGAACGATATTACGTTGCGCTACCGCGCCGACAATGCCACACATGGCTCATTCCTTTTCAGTGCTAGTGCTGCGTTTCAGGGAGCGCGCGTTGAGCGCGCGTCATGACCATCAGCTCTTTTTCTTGGTCGGGCGCACGTAGCCCGTTTTGCTCGTTTGCGTCTTGTCGTTCAGGACCAGCGCGTCGGCCTCAACGTCCTTCCAGACCGTGGTGCCCGCCGCGATCGTCACGCCGCGCTTCACACGCACCGGCGCAACCAGTTGCGTATCGGAACCGACGAAAACGTCGTCTTCGATGATCGTGCGGAATTTGTTCGCACCGTCGTAGTTGCACGTGATGGTGCCCGCGCCGATGTTCACGCGCGCGCCGATATCCGCGTCGCCGATATACGTGAGGTGATTCGCTTTCGAACCGTGGCCGAGCACCGCGTTCTTCACCTCGACGAAGTTGCCGACATGCGACTCGTCGTGCAGCGACGCGCCGGGACGCAACCGCGCATACGGTCCGAGCACGACATTCGCACCGACTTCGGCGCCTTCGATGTGCGTGAACGCGTCGACGCGCGTACCGGCGCCGATGTTCGCATCGCGGATGACGCAGTTCGGCCCGATGGTGACGTTCTCAGCCAGCGTCACGCGGCCTTCGAACACGCAATTCACGTCGATCGACACATCGCGGCCGCATTCGAGCGTGCCACGCACATCCAGCCGCGCCGGATCGGCGAGCGTTACGCCCGCGACCAGCAGCGCATCCGCCACGTTGTGCTGATGAATCCGCTCGAGTTCGGCAAGCTGCTGCTTGCTGTTCACGCCGAGCGTTTCCCACTCGTCGTCCGGCTGCGTGGTGACGACTTCAAGGCCTGCTTCGATCGCCATCTCGACCGCGTCGGTCAGATAGAACTCGCCTTGTGCATTGTCGTTCTTCAGCGCGGCAAGCCAGCCGCCCAGACGCTCGGTCGGCGCGACGATGATGCCGGTGTTGATCTCGGCGATCTCGAGTTGCTCGGGCGTCGCGTCTTTCTGCTCGACGATGCGCGCCACTTTGCCTTGCGCATCACGCACGATGCGGCCATAGCCGCTCGGGTCCGCGAGCGTGACAGTGAGCACGCCGTAGCCGCCCTGCCCCGCACACTCGGTCAGCGCCTGCAGTGTGCTGGCGCGCGTGAGCGGCACGTCGCCGTATAGCACCAGCGTAGGCGCGGACGGATCGAGCAGCGGCAACGCCTGCTGCACCGCGTGGCCCGTGCCGAGCTGCTGTTCCTGCACGGCGAACTGCACGTCCGGCGCGGCGACGGCCTTGCGCACGGCTTCGGCGCCGTGGCCGATCACCACCACAAGATGCGTGGGTTTGAGCGTGCGAGCCGTGTCGATGACGTGAGCGAGGAGCGGCCGGCCAGCCAGGGGATGAAGCACCTTGGGAAGCGCGGACCGCATGCGCTTGCCGGTGCCTGCCGCCAAAATCACAATGTTCATGGCACGGCAAATAGACGAGTTTGGAGGCGTCGATTCTAACACGCACCCTCTAGCGAAAAAGGCCGCTGTGGCGGCCTTGATGCGTACTGCAGTGTGCGGAAACGCCCATACCACGGGCGTTTTTCGTCAAAGCTCGTCGAACTGGACGATGGAGATCGATTTTGTTGCGCTGGGCATTGCGCCGTCGCCGGCATCGGTCGAACACGGCTCCTCGTCGAAGGCGATATCGCCTTGCGGATCGGCCTCGCCGGTCGCACGCAGGCCCGCGAACGGGAACAGCTTGTGATCCATCAAATGCGAGGGCACGACGTTCGACAATGCATTGAACATGTTTTCGATGCGACCCGGGAAGCGCTTCTCCCAATCGCGAACCAGCGCCTTCATTTCCGCGCGCTTCAGATTCGGCTGGCTGCCGCACAAGTTGCACGGAATGATCGGGAATTCGCGCAGCTCGGCGTACTTCTCCAGATCGGTTTCCTTCACGTAGGCGAGCGGGCGGATCACGATATTCTTGCCGTCGTCGGATTGCAGCTTGGGTGGCATGCCCTTCAGCTTGCCGCCGTAGAACATGTTCAGCAGCAGCGTTTGCAGAATGTCGTCGCGATGATGGCCGAGCGCGATCTTGGTCGCGCCGAGCTCGCCGGCGACGCGGTAAAGAATGCCGCGCCGCAGCCGCGAGCACAGCGAACAGGTGGTCTTGCCTTCCGGTACCAGCCGCTTGACGATGCTGTACGTATCCTGATTCTCGATGTGAAACGGAATGTCGAGCTGCTTCAGATACTCGGGCAGCACGTGCTCGGGAAAACCGGGCTGCTTCTGGTCCAGATTCACCGCGACGATATCGAAGTTGATCGGCGCGCGCTCGCGCAGCCGCATCAGAATTTCGAGCATCGCGTAGCTGTCCTTGCCGCCCGACAGACACACCATGACCTTGTCGCCGTCCTCGATCATGTTGAAGTCGCCGATCGCCTGGCCGACCTGGCGCGCGAGCCGCTTGAACAGCTTGTTGTTCTCGTACGCTTCCTTCTGTTCGCGGCGCGTGAGCGGCGACTTGGCGCGCGAGGCGGCTTGCGTGGCCTCGGTTGCGGCAGCGGCTTCGGCGGTTGTGGCGCCGTTCAGGATCTCCGGAGCATTCATGGCTCAATCCTCTTTGATGCGGAAGACTTCGACGCCCACCGCGTCGCAGTCAGGATAAACGTCCGGCTTTTCCGTCGACACACGCGCGGCTCGCACTTGCGGATGCTCGAGCATGGTCTTGACGAGGTCGTCGCAGAGCGTTTCCTGCAAATGGATGTGGCCTTGCTCGACGCGTCGCGAAATGGTCGAGCGCATGAAGTCATAGTCGACGACTTCGTTCAGCTTGTCCTGAACCGGCGTGGACAGCGCGAGCGGCACGAACAGTTCGACGTTGATCACGACGCGCTGTTCGCCGCGCTTTTCGAAGTCGTGCACGCCGATGTTGATGTGCACTTCGTAATTGCGCAGAAAAAGCCGGCGGCAATCGGCGAGCCGGGGATGCGAAAGAGCGGCAAACATGTTCGTTCCAGTCGAAAAAAGCGTGCGGAGCACGCAAAGGGGCGCCTCACAGCGCGGCGGCCGCCGCTACGACGGCTGGCCGCGCGCGCTTCAGGCGCCCGTCAAAAACATAACGTCGCGCGGCAGCGGCACGAGGTGCTGCCCGCCGTCGACCACCAGCGTCGTTCCGGTGACGCCCGCTGCATCCGCGAGATACAGCGCGGCGGCGACAATATCCTCGGCCCGCGACGCGCGGCCCAAGGGCGTAGTACGGTGAGCGGCCGCGAAACCGTCCGTCGTTTGATCGCCGGACTGCATCGTCAGACCGGGTGCGAGCCCGACCACGCGCACTTTCGGCGCCAATGCCTGCGCCAGCGCGACCGTGGCTGTCTGCAACGCCGCCTTGGTCAGCGTGTACGACAGATAGTCCGGGTTCATGTTGTACAGCTTCTGATCCAGCACGTTGATGACGACGCTGCGCAGGCTTTCATCCGTGCGCGCGGCTTCCGGCGTGGCCTCGAACAGCCTGCGCGCCAGCACCAGCGGCGCGCCGACGTTCATCGCGGTCAGTTTCAGCAGCAAGTCGTAACCGACGGTCTGCGCCGTGTCCTCTTCGAAGCGCGACGCATTGTTGACGATACACGACGGCCGGCCCAAGGCGTCGATACAAGCCGGCAAAAGCCGCTCGACCTGGGCCTCGTCGCCCAGTTCTGCCTGCAAAGCGACTGCCCGGCGGCCCAAGGCGGTGATTTCAGCGACCAGTTCGTCGGCCTCTTCCCGCGAGGCGCCGTAGTGGACGGCCACGTCCCAGCCACGCGCGGCAAAGCCGAGCGCGAGCGCCCGCCCGATACGGCGGGCGGCGCCGGTAATCAGCACGACGCGCGGCGTTTCGGGCGCGCGGGGGGCGGCGGTGTCCAGAGAGGCGGTCATTTACAATGCGGGGATGAATCCGAAAGCTCACCAACCCGATAGTTTACCTGCTCCCGGCCCGAGCGCGCTTGCGCAGTCCGAAGCGCTGGTCGCGCAGATCCGAACAGAGCTCGACGCCGCCGGCGGCTGGCTGCCGTTCGACCGCTACATGGAACGTGCGCTGTATGCGCCGGGGCTCGGCTATTACAGCGGCGGCGCCCGCAAATTCGGGCTGCGCGGCGACGACGGCAGCGACTTCGTCACCGCTCCGGAACTGTCGCCGCTGTTTGCCGCGACGCTGGCCCGCCCGGTTGCGGAAGCCTTGCAGGCGAGCGGCACGCGCGACGTGATGGAATTCGGCGCCGGCACGGGCAAACTCGCCGCCGGCTTGCTCAACGCGCTCGACGCTTTGGATGCGGAATTCGACAGCTATTCGATCGTGGATCTGTCGGGCGAGCTCCGCGAGCGCCAACGCGAGACGATCGAGGCCGCTGCGCCCGCGCTCGCGGCCAAAGTGCGCTGGCTGGATGCTTTGCCGGAGCGCTTTGAAGGCGTGGTAATCGGCAACGAGGTGCTGGACGCGATGCCGGTGCGCTTGTTCGCCTTCACCGGCGGCGCGTGGCTCGAGCGCGGCGTGGTATGGCGCGACGAGGCGTTCGCCTTCGACGATCGGCCTGTGTCCGCCGCTGCGGACCTCGCGCTGCTGTCGGAAATCGAAACCACCGGCGAAGACTACGTGACCGAAACGCACGAAGCCGCGAGCGCATTCACACGCACGATCTGCACGATGCTCGCACGCGGCGCGGCTTTCTTCATCGACTATGGCTTTCCGCGCCACGAGTACTACCATACGCAGCGTGCGCAAGGCACGTTGATGTGCCACTACCGGCACCGGGCGCACGGCGATCCTTTCCTCTATCCGGGCTTGCAGGACATCACGGCGCACGTGGAATTCACTGGCATCGCCGAAGCCGGCGTCGAGACGGGCGCGGACTTGCTGGGCTTTACGTCGCAAGCGCGGTTTCTGCTGAATGCCGGGATTACCGAGGCGTTATCTCGAATCGATCCTACGGACACGGCGAGATATCTGCCTGCGGCGAATGCGGTGCAGAAGTTGTTGTCGGAGGCGGAGATGGGCGAGCTATTCAAGGTGATCGCGTTTTCGCGCGGACTGGATGACACGCTGCAAGCGTTTTCCAGTGGCGACCGGTCGCATACGCTATGAAGTTTTGCTTCAGGAATTGGCCATGATCCGCTGGCTGTTGACTACGTTTATCGCGGTGGCGGTGTTGTCGTCTTGCTGGCCGTGGCTTAGGAAGATCGGCATTGGGCGCCTGCCGGGCGATGTGACTTTGCGGATCTTTGGGCGGGAGTACCCGTTTCCGTTTATGTCAACGTTGGTGTTGTCGATGGTGCTTTCGCTTCTGGCCAGATTGCTCTAGTTTGCCATTGACGGCAGCGGCAAAGAAGCAGGCTCGAAGCCGCCGCCCAAGACGTCAAAAAACGGACTTAGCCGATCGCCGCTTCCACAGCCCTGACCCGCTCCTGATGCACGGCATCCTTGATCCCAGCGGGCGCATCGACAAGCCGCTTAGCGACAGCACCGGCATCGACGCCACGCGCAGCGACCAGCGCCACCCTCAACCGCTCAGCCTGCGGATAATCCCGCATCTCAAACCCAAGCCGCCCGCGAGCATCCGCCTCGCACGCCTGCAAGGCTTCGGCGAAACGCGCGGGTTTGCGGATCGCATCGCTGCGTTCAAGCAGCCTCACCAGCGCCGCGGCCCCCATCTCCATCACACGATGAATATTGCCGTGCTCACGCGCAACCAGCACCGCAAGATCGCGGCAATCGTTCGGCACCCGCAGCCGCTCGCATAGCGGCTTCAGCAGATCCACGCTGCGGCCCTCGTGGCCGATATGCCGCGGCAGCACGTCTTCGGGGGTAGTCGCCTTGCCGAGATCATGGGCCAGCGCGGCGAACCGAACCGGCAACGCATAGCCCTGCTGCGCGGCATGATCGACCACCATCATCACGTGCACGCCCGTGTCCACTTCCGGGTGATAGTCGGCGCGTTGCGGCACGCCGAACAGCGCGTCGATTTCCGGCAGAATCCGCGCCAACGCGCCGCAGTCCCGCAGCACCTCGAACATGCGCGACGGCTTCTTCTCCATCAAGCCGCGCGACACTTCCTGCCACACGCGTTCGGCCACTAGCGCGTCCACTTCGCCGTCGGCCACCATCTTGCGCATGAGCGTCAATGTCTCCGGCGCGACCGTGAAATCGACAAAGCGCGCCGCAAACCGCGCGATCCGCAAAATCCGCACGGGGTCTTCGAGAAACGCATCGCTGACGTGGCGAAACAGACGCGCCTGCAAATCACCCTGGCCGTTGAACGGGTCGATCACCGGGCCGGTCAACTCGCCGTCCGGACGCACCTCGCGCGCCATGGCGTTAATGGTCAGATCGCGGCGCGCCAGGTCTTCTTCGAGCGTGACGTCCGGCGCATAGAAGAACTGGAAGCCGTGATAGCCGGCCGCCGTCTTGCGCTCCGTGCGCGCGAGCGCGTATTCCTCGTGCGTCTGCGGATGCAGGAACACCGGAAAATCTTTGCCCACCGGACGGTAGCCTTGCGCCACCATCTGCTCCGGCGTCGCGCCGACCACCACGTAATCACGGTCCTGCACCGGGACGCCCAGCAACTCGTCGCGGATCGCGCCGCCTACTGCGTAGATGTTCATGGGCAGTCGTCTTGGTACGGAACCGTGTGCGTTTCGCTCAGCGAGTCGTCGATCCACGCTTTCACCGCCGGCAGTTCCGTTACGCGCCGTACATAAGCTTGGGATACTTCCGACAGCGCCGGCTGCCACGTGTTAAAGCGCATCACGACCGGCGCGTACATCGCGTCGGCAATGCTGAACTCGCCGAATAAAAACGGGCCGCCGTAGGTGTCGAGACAGTCGCGCCAGATTGCCTCGATACGCGCGATATCAGCCAACGCGCCCGGTGTCGCGTTCTTGCCCGGGAACGACGCGCGAATGTTCATCCACATGTTCGAACGCAGTTCGCCGAAGCCCGAATGCATTTCCGCGCTCACGCTGCGCGCGCGGCTGCGCGCGGCCGCGTTGCGCGGCCAGAGCGCATGTTGAGGAAATCGCTCAGCCAGCGTTTCGGCGATCGCCAGCGAATCCCACGTGGCCGAACCGTCGTCGTTGACCAGACATGGGATCTTGCCCGGACCCGACGGCGCAAGTGCCAGCACTCTCGCATTGGTGTCCGGCTGATTCAGGTGGATCAGCACTTCTTCGAACGGAATGCCGAAGTGTTTGAATAGCAGCCACGGCCGCATCGACCATGATGAGTAATTCTTGTCACCAATAAGCAGCTTCATGCTTTGTATAAGGAATGAGAGAAAATTTAACGTCCCGCGCTGGCGCGGAACGTGTCGAAGCGCGAACGCGTGGACGTGCCGGTCAGATAAATCGGCGCGATCGTTTCGATACTGGCCGGCTCGATGCCGAGTTCAGGCGCAAGCGGTCCGCTCAACACGTTGTCGACTTTCATCGAATCGAGATTGTCGCGCGAGATCACCGGTTCGCCGGGTGCCATTTCGAAGGTCAGCGCCTGCAGCCGCGCGAACGCTTCCGGCAAGCGGATGATGCGTGCATGCTTGCCGATCACATCGCCGCAATACTTGACGAGATCTTCGAGCGAGTAAACAGTCGGGCCGCCCAGTTCATAGGTGCGGCCGCCGGCGGCATCGAGGTCGAGCACGTTGACGATCGCCTTCGCGACGTCGCCGACGTACACCGGCTGGAATTTCGCATCCGGCATGGCGAGCGGAATCACCGGAAACATCCGTTGCAGGAAGGCGAATTTGTTGAGGAATTGATCTTCCGGGCCGAACACCACGGAGGGCCGGAAAATCGTCCACGCCAGATTCGCCGCATGCACGGCCTTCTCGCCGTCGCCCTTCGAGCGCGTGTACATGCTCGGGCCGTTCGAGTCGGCGCCGAGCGCGCTGATATGAAGCAGCCGGTGCACGCCCTTGCCTTCGCACGCGGCGACGACTTTAGTCGGCAATTCCACATGCATCCGCGCGAACTCCGGGCCATACGGCGTGCCGCGTTTGCCGTGCAGCGTGGCCACGAGGTTGATCACGCAATCGGCGCCTTCGACGAAGCGCGCGAGCTGGACCGGATCGAACACGTCCGCTTCGATCACGTCGATGGGCAACAGGGTGAGATGACGGGCGTTGTAGCGCCGCCGGGTGGCGATGCGCACGTCCTTGCCCATTTCGACGAGGGCGTTGACGAGATGGCTGCCGATAAAACCGGAGCCGCCGATGATCGCAATGGCTTTATGTCGCATTTTCGACTCCCTGGTGGAAGCCGCGGCAACGGCTGGCGTGGCGCTCCGCCGCCTCGGAACGAGGTGGCGGCGGCACGGCGCTTACGGCGCGATATAACCCAGCCGCGCCTTCAGCGATTGCGGACGGCCTTCGAACAATGCCGCGTAGTAGACCGTGTTGGACAACACATTCTTAACGTAGTCGCGCGTTTCCTGGAACGGAATCGCCTCGGCGAAGATCGCGCCTTCCACCGGATGCTGCAAGGACTGCCGCCAGTTGCGCGGACGGCCCGGGCCCGCGTTATAGCCCGCGGTGGCGAGTACGGCCGACCCATCGAACTGATTGTAGATCATCGACAGATAGTTCGTGCCGAGCAGGATGTTGGTGTTGATGTCGTTCATCTGCTCGCGCGAGATCGGCCCCAGGCCGATCTTCTTCGCGACCAGTTGGGCGGTGCCCGGCATCAACTGCATCAAACCGCTCGCGCCAACTTCCGAGCGCGCGTTCATGATGAAGCGCGACTCCTGGCGAATCAGGCCATAGGCCCACTCCACGTCCAGTCCATTCGACTGCGAATCGCGCTCGACGATATCCTTGAACGGCGACAGATAACGCAGCGAGAAATCATGCTCGCTCTTCGTGCGATCCGCCGTGTTGACGGTGCGGTCATACAGCTCGATACGGCGCGCGTATTCGGCGGCCGCGATCAGTTGGCGGTCGCTCATGGTACGCAGCGGCCAGTTCCATTCGCGATTGCCTTCGAGCCGCAGATTCAGCGCGTAGAAGCGCTGCGCCAGATCGAAGCCGGGCGTGTTGCCGGCCTGTTGCACCTCGGCGTCGCTCACCGTGGTTTTCGGCGGAACCGTGATCTTCTGGCCCAGTTCTTCCGCGGCTAACTGGCCGTAGAAGTTGAAGCCCTGCGAAATCGACTCGAATTCCTGATTGGCCGTGGTCGTGTCGCCGGCCTGCTTGAGCGCACGGGCATGCCAATACACCCACGACGGCTGATTGCGCAGCGCAGCGGGCATCTGTTCGATCGACCAGCGCACCATCGTCCAGTCGCCCGCGAGCAAGGCGGTGCGGGTGCGCCATTCATACGCGGGGTTCGACAGCGGCGCATTCACCGACAGGCGATACCAGTCCACCGCGCTCGGCATCTGCTTGGCGGCGGCCTGATAGGCAATCGTGCCCCAGCCGATGGCGCGCTCGGGCGAGCTCAGCGACGGCGCCACCGAGGCAAACGTGGCCGCGGCCATGGCCGGATCGTTGCGCGCCATGCGCGTGATGGCCAGCAACGCCAGTTGATGCGACTGCGTATCCGGACCGACGCCGCGCGCCAGCAGCAGCGGCGGCGTAGTGGTGGCCTGATTGAACAGCACCGGATCGGGCGGCTCGTTGCTGAGCGCATCGACGAGCTTCGCGCCCGTGTTGGTGTAGTTCTGTTCGTAGGCGAGGCGGATCTGTTGCCATACGTCGGCCGAATTGAACTGCTGGTTGATAGCCAGCGAGTTGATCAGATCGACGCAGCCGTCACCGTACCACTTCGGATCGACGAGCAGCGCGCGCGCCGCATCCGCGACGTTTTCGCCGCGCGAGGCGCGCGATTCGAGCGCGTAGCACTTCACCTGCGTGTCGTCGTTCAGCACGAAACGGGCGTATTGCTGATCGAAGTTGCGCCAGTCGTGACGCGCGCCGAGCACCGTGAGGTAGTCGTTGCGCATGCGGTCGGCGATCGCCTGGCCGTCGTACTTTTGCAGAAACGACAGCACCGGCGCGTCCGGCGCGTCGATCCGCGCGTGGCCGCTCGAATCGAACAACTGCGGCTTGATCTGGAAGTACTCCAGATACGAAGGCGCCGGATAGCTCGGGATCATGCTGGCCAGCTGCGCTGCGCGCGCCGCGTCGTTATTGCGGGCGGCCTCGCGCAATTGGACGAAGATCTGGTCGTCGTTCGTGAGTTGCGAAAGGGGGAGGGGCTTGACGGCGGAGGCCGTGCTGCACGCGACGAGTGCCGCAGCGGCAAGCGCCAGACCGGCCGCGCGATATACTCGGTAAAGGCGTTTTGACATCGTTGTTTCTGGAGCGCGAATTGAACCCAAGCATAGCATGCAACCCTGCAGCGGAATCGAAAAAGGCGCTGCGTAAAATGCTATTGGAAGCAAGGCTACAAGCCGCTTCTGAGCCCGCGCACAATACCGCGCTCGCACGGCACCTGCTGGATGCGTTAAAGCAGTACGGTGTGAATAGCGTGGGATTCTACTGGCCGCTCGCCGGTGAATTCGACGCGCGCGCCGCCATCTCGGTCTGGCTAGCGGCAAGCGCGCAACGCGAGGCGAGTCTGCCGGTGGTCAAGGAGCGCGGCGTGCCCCTCGAATTTCATGCATGGACGCCCGCAATGCCGATGAAGATCGGCCATCATGAGATCGCCGAGCCGACATCCGGGCGCGTTGTGATTCCCCAACTGCTGTTCGTGCCGTGCGTGGGTTTCGACGCTCACGGCTACCGGCTCGGTTACGGCGGCGGCTATTACGATCGCACGCTGGCTGCGTGGCCGAGTGCGGCCAAGCCGATCACCGTCGGCATCGCCTATGAAGCGTGCCGCGCACCGGCATTGATACGCGAAGCCCACGACATTCCGCTCGACCTGATCGTCACCGAGGCGGCGCTCTACCCGCGCCCGGCGGATTGAGCGTTTGGCGCGCGCCGCGCTTTTAGCCTCGGCGCGCCGCGCCGCCGCAAAACAAACAGTCCTGCGTTATAAAGACGCTGCCGCCCGCGCAGCCGTGTCGTAAAGACCTGACGCGTTGCGCATCAACTGTGCCGCTTCGCCGATCTGCTCGTTGGTCAGGCCGCTTTCCTTCAGCGTCGAAATCAGACAGCTCTCGCGCACCTCGCGATATTTCAGACAGAGTTCGCGGCCCGAATCGGTCGCCGAGAAGAACACTTCCTTGCCGGTCTTTTCGCTTTTTACATACCCTCTAGCTACGAGCTTCTTCAACGCGTAGGTGGCGACGTGCGTGTCTTCGATGTTCAACACGAAGCAGATGTCCGCCAGCTTCTTGCGTCGCTCGCGATGGCTGACGTGATGCAGCAGCGAGACTTCGATGGCGGTCATGTCCTTTTCGCCTGCCGCCGACATGCAGCGCACCATCCATCGGTTGAATGCATTGCCCGCCATGATGAGCGCGTACTCGAGTTCGGACAGTTCCGCGCTGGTCTCGGACACGAGATGTTCCGAGGAGACGATCTTGGTGGGATGGCGCGACATGGTGACGATTCTCGACAGACAGGTTGGGAAGGTGTCGGGAGTGTACGACGCGCGTTCGATCCCAGGGAGCCTGGCACAAACGCTTATTGAGAAATTGTTGATATTTTATTGATAATGTACGCTTCAACCGTCGCCCGCCCGATGCCGTTAACCGTTCAAAGGGTGTGCTGTGCCCGAATCCATCGACTCGACCTGGGCTGTTAATCCATGAGCCAACCAAGAATTTTTCCGCTCGGCGATAGCGCGCTAGTCTGCGAAGCGCCGCCGCCGGCCACGCTGGAATGCCAGCAGCGCGTGTGGGCGGCCGCCGAGGCCGCGCGCGACTGGCCGCACGTGCTGGAGGTGGTGCCGGGCATGAACAACCTCACGCTCGTCTTCGATCCGCTCGAGGCCGACCGCGACGCGCTGGTGAGCCACCTGCAGACGGCTTGGAATGCGGTGAGCGATGCGCCCGCGCCCGGCCGTGAAGTCGAGATTCCGGTGCAGTACGGCGGCGAGTTCGGCCCCGATCTGCAAGCGGTCGCCAATCACACGGGCTTGAGCGTGCGCGAGGTCGTCGAACGTCATTCGCAGGGCGAGTATGTCGTGTTCTTTCTCGGCTTCCAGCCGGGCTTCGCCTATATGGGCGGGCTCGAAGCCGCGCTGCACACGCCGCGCCGTTCATCGCCGCGGCTGGAAGTGCCGGCGGGGTCCGTCGGCATCGGCGGCGAACAGACCGGCATTTATCCGGCCACTTCGCCCGGCGGCTGGCAGTTGATCGGCCGCACCGAGCTGCCGCTGTTCGACCCGGCGCGCCGCCCGCCCACGCTGCTGCAGCCGGGCGACCGGGTGCGCTTCACCATCGCGGGGATACACGCATGATCGATGTGATTCGCGCGGGTCTCTTGACCACGATTCAGGATCTCGGCCGTCACGGCTACCGGCATCTCGGCGTCGCGATGGGTGGCGCGCTCGATCGTCTGTCGCTCGAAGTCGGCAACCGGCTGGTCGGCAACCGGCCCGACGCGGCGGGTCTGGAAATCACCTTCGGCCCGACCGTGCTGCGCTTTCTGCGCGCCACGCGGGTCGCTATTACGGGCACCGAATTCGGCGCGACGCTCGACGGCAAGCCGGTCTACTCGTGGTGGAGCCTGCCGGTGCAGGCCGGCCAGGAACTGGTGCTCAATGCGGCCAAGCGCGGCATGCGCGGCTACGTGTGCGTGGCGGGCGGCGTCGACGTCTTACCGATGCTCGGCTCGCGCAGCACCGATCTCGCCGGTCATTTCGGCGGACTCGGCGGGCGCGCGCTACGCGACGGCGACCGCCTGCCGGTCGGCGCGCCGTCGCAGCACGGCCATCTCGGCTTTACGCCGGAGGCGCCGGAGTTCGGCGTGAAGGCGCCCGCCTGGTGCAAGTTCGTGCTGGTTCACGAGCCGCTGCGGCGCGGCCGTCATCCGTCGGGCGTGCCGTGGGCCGTGCCGATCCGCGTGCTGCGCGGACCGGAATACGAAAGCTTCACCGATGAAGCCCACGAGTCGTTCTGGTCCGATGAATGGCTCGTCACGCCGAACAGCAACCGCATGGGCTACCGCCTCGCGGGCAACGAGCTCAAGCGCACCCGGAAAACCGATCTGCTTTCGCACGCGGTGCTGCCCGGCACGATTCAGGTGCCGCCGAACGGCCAGCCGATCGTGCTGATGAGCGACGCGCAAACCACCGGTGGCTATCCGAAGATCGGCGCGGTGATTCAGGCCGATCTGTGGAAGCTCGCGCAGGTGCGCCTGAACGCCGCCGTCCGCTTCATCCCGACGACGCCTTACGAGGCGCGTCAGGCCTTATTGGAAGAACGTACGTATTTGCGGCAGATCGACGCCGCGATCGCGATGCACGAAGAACGCTGCGCGCGGCAAGCGGCCGTCGCAACACTGTAACGATGAGCGCCCCCAACCTGGCGCTTCGCGCCAGCCCCGCAAGGGGGCCCCAAGAAAACTTGGGGCGGCCCGGCGTTTTCTTGAAGAGCAGAGGAACACCATGGAAATCGATTTGAACGCCGATCTCGGCGAAGGTTGCGGGTCCGACGAGGCACTGCTCGACCTGGTCAGCTCGGCGAACATCGCGTGCGGCTGGCACGCGGGCGGCGCCAACGCCATGCGCGATTGTGTGCGCTGGGCGGTGCAGAAAGGCGTGTCGATCGGCGCGCATCCGAGCTTCAATGATCCGGAGAATTTCGGCCGCAAGGAAATGGATCTGCCGGCCAACGACATCTATGCGGGCGTGCTGTATCAACTCGGCGCGCTGTCGGCGATTGCCCAGGCCGAAGGCGGACGCATCGCGCACGTCAAGCCGCACGGCGCGCTGTACAACCAGGCCGCGCGCGACACCAAGATCGCCGACGCGATCGTCTCGGCGGTGCACGACTTCGATCCGTCGGTGGCGGTGTTCGCGCTCGCCAACAGCGGTCTCGTGACGGCCGCGCGCAACGCGGGTCTGGTCGCCGTCGAAGAAGTCTTCGCCGATCGCGGCTATCGCGCGGACGGCTCGCTGGTGCCGCGCAAAGAACCCGGCGCGTTGCTCGACGACGAAGACGAAGTGCTGACGCGCACGCTCGCAATGGTTCGCGAGCAACGCGTGCAGGCTGTGGACGGTCAATGGGTGTCGCTGAACGCGCAGACCATCTGCCTGCATGGCGACGGTCCACATGCGCTGGCGTTCGCGCGACGCATTCGCGGCGCGCTGCAGGAAGCGGGCATCGAAGTCCACGCGGCCGGCGCCGCCCGCGCCTGAAGCGCCGGCCGAACCGCGGGACGACAGCGCGATTCAAACCTGGTGCTCCTTGCAACGCCCCGCTCCACGCGGGGCGTTTGCCAGGTACACGACGCATTGCAGTACCCGCAGTCGATCAGCGGGTGCAGGTGTAGTTCGAAGCAAACGCGGCCATCAAGAGCCGCGGCAGCAAGACGGCGTCTGGACCACCCGGCGCCGGCCCACGTTAGCCGTCACAAGCGGCGAGGTTGAAACCCTGTTTGGAGATCCAGATGCAGACAACAGTTAGTCTATGGCCGCTCATTGGCGTGGCCGTCATCATCGTCGGCTTTTTATTACGGTTCAATCCGATGCTGATCGTGGCGGTCGCCGCGATTATCACCGGCCTGGCCGCGCACTTCCCGCCTGAAAAGATTCTTGCCGAGATCGGCACCGGTTTCATCAAGACCCGCAATATCCCGTTGATCATTCTCCTGCCGCTCGCCGTGATCGGTTTGCTCGAACGGCATGGCCTGCGTGAGCGCGCGCAAACATGGATCGGCGGCATCAAGGCCGCCACCGCCGGGCGTCTCCTGATCGTCTATCTGCTGGTGCGCGAACTGACCGCGGCGGTCGGTTTGACCGGACTCGGCGGCCATCCGCAGATGGTGCGTCCGCTGATCGCGCCGATGGCCGAAGGCGCGACCGAAACCCGCTTCGGCAAGATCAGCGACGCGGTGCGTTTCAAACTGCGCGCGTTCTCCGCGGCGACCGACAACGTGGGGCTCTTCTTCGGCGAGGACATCTTCGTCGCGTTCGGCGCGATCGTGCTGATGACCACCTTCCTGAAGGAAGCGGGGATCATCGTCGAGCCGATTCACGTGGCCGTGTGGGGCATTCCGACCGCCATCTGCGCGTTCATCATTCACGGTTTCCGTCTGTATCTGCTCGACCGCAAGCTCGAGCGCGAACTGCGCGGCAATGCCCCGGCGAGCAACGTCGCTGGTTCGTCGACGCACTCCGCCGCAGGAGACAAAGCATGACGCTCACGATTACCTATCTGTTCTGGCTGCTGGGCGTGGTGCTGCTGGTTGTCGGCGGCATGATCGTCACGGACAAGGATCACCCGCGCCGTTTTACCGCCGGCGGTTTCTGGATTCTTTACGCGCTGATCTTCCTGATCGGCGACAAGCTGCCGCCCGCCGTGGTCGGTGTGCTCGTGATCGTGATGGCGCTGATTGCCGGCTTCGGCGGCGTGACCGCGGGCAAGCCGAAAGTGCTGTCGCTCGAAGCGCGTAAGGCAAGCGCCGCGCGTCTGCGTAACAAGCTGTTCGTGCCCGCGCTGACGATTCCGGTCGTCACCGTGATCATCACGCTGTCGGCGAGCCATCTGGTGTTCGGCGGCATGCCGCTGATCGAGAAGGCCAACGTCACACTGATCGGCTTCGGCATCGGCTGCGTGATCGCGCTCGCGATTGCCTGCGTGATGACGCGCGACACCGTCGGCCAGTCGATGAAGGAAACGCGCCGGTTGGTCGACGCGCTGTCATGGGCCGCCGTGCTGCCGCAGATGCTCGGCATGCTCGGCCTCGTGTTCTCGGACGCGGGCGTCGGCAAGGCCGTCGCACACGTGACGACGGCCTACATCAGCCTCGACTATCGCTTCATCGCGGTGGCCGTGTACTGCATCGGCATGGCGCTCTTCACCATGGTGATGGGCAACGGCTTCGCCGCGTTCCCGGTGATGACCGGCGGTGTCGGCGTGCCGATTCTGGTGGGCGTGTTTCACGGCAACCCGGCGGTGATGGTCGCGATCGGCATGTTCTCCGGCTACTGCGGCACGCTGATGACGCCGATGGCCGCGAACTTCAACATGGTGCCGGCCGCGCTGCTGGAATTGCCGGACAAGAACGCGGTGATCAAGGTGCAGATACCGACCGCGCTGACCTTGCTCATCGTGAATATCTTGCTGTTGAATTTCCTGATGTTTCTGTAGGACTCTTACCGTTGATGTGAAGGAACGCCGACGTATCGCAGGATCTGTCTGCGATACGTCGGTGAAATGGACTCACTGCACGGCACGGATGCAACCGAATTAGGATGCGTCCGATCGTCGGGAAATGGGGGGCGACCATACGATGCTGGACGCTCTCCCATCCACACGCGCCGGTACGCGCAGCGCGCGCCGCCGACGCTCTCCCGCAGATTCCATGGAACATCAATCCCAGTCTGATCGCGCGCGCAACGAACCGCCGCACGCCGCTTACCTCGCCTCATTGGTCGACGCCGCGCTCGAAGCGCATCAGGCCAACCGGCTCGACGCCGCCGAATCCCTCTATCGCGAAGCCCTCGTGCTCGATCCCGTCCATACGGGAGCGCTGCACTACTTCGGCGTGCTGCAATACCAGCGCGGTGATCACGACGCCGCCGCCAGCCTGATGAGCCGCGCGCTCAAACTCGACCGTCACGATGCCGCCTGCTGGAGCAACCGAGGACTCGTGGCCGCCGCGCTCGGCCATCTCGACGAAGCGATGATCTGCTACGACCAGGCGCTGCAACTCCAACCTGATTTCGCCGACGCGCACAACAACTTCGGCGTCGCACTGCAAGCGCACGGTGACCTGGACGAAGCGATCGAACAGTACCGGTTGGCGCTGGCCTCGAACCCCGCGCTGCTCGACGCGCATTTGAATCTCGGCACGGCGCTCAGCAAACTCGCGCGTTTCGACGAAGCCCTGGCGTGCTATCGCGGGGTCTTGTCGCTCGATCCGACATCGGCGGAAGCGCACTTCAACGCGGGCAATGCACATAAAGCGCGTGGCGACCAGGGCGCGGCGATCGCCAGCTTCGAGCGGGCGCTGGCGCTGCGCGCTAACTATGCGGAGGCGCACGTCAATCTGGGCAGCCTGATCGGTAAGCTCGGCGACTACGCGGGCGCCGAAGCGCATTACCGGCATGCAGTCGCAATCAAGCCGATTCCGACTCACCTCGTGTGTCTGGGCGGATCGCTCGGTGCGCAAGGCCGGCTGGACGAAGAGGAAGGTTTCTATCGCCGGGCGCTCGCGCTCGATCCGCACTACGCGGACGCGCATCAGAATCTCGCGTGGCTGTTGCTCAAGCGCGGCGACTATCGGCAAGGCTGGGCTGAATTCGCGCTGCGCTGGCGCAAGAGCGACTATGACGCAATCGCGGTGCCGGGCGTGGCCGAATGGCATGGCGGGCCGCTCGAAGGACGTCGTCTGCTGCTGGTCGGCGAGCAGGGTTTCGGCGACCACTTCCAGTTCCTGCGCTTTGCAAGCGCGCTCGCCCAACGCGGCGCGACGGTCGACCTGTGCGTGCGCGAACCGCTGCTACCTTTGGTCGAACGGATCGCGGGCGTGCATCGCGCAGTCAGCGGCAAGCCCGACGGCGAATACGATTTCTGGGTACCGATGATGAGCGTGCCGTCGTGCATCGGCATGGATCTCTCCGACATTCCCGCAGACGTGCCCTACCTGTTCGCGGATAAAGCGAAGATGAAGGCATGGCGCAAACGGCTCGGCGCGGCCGACAAATCGAAGCGCAAGGTGGGCCTCGTCTGGGCCGGCAGTCCTACATTCGGCAACGACCGCTATCGTTCGATGACGCTAACCGACCTGAGCGCGCTCGGCGAGTCGGACTACGTCGCCTGGTACGCGCTGCAGAAAGGCCCGGCGCATGCGCAACTGGCCGACGCGCCGCCCGCTTTGCGTGCCCACGATTTCACCGCCGAATTGAACAGTTTCGAAGACACGGCCGCGTTGATCATGAATCTCGACCTGGTGATCGCCGTGGACACCGGCGTCGCGCATCTGGCGGGCGCATTGGGCAAGCCGGTGTGGTTGATGTTGCCCGCCAATTCGGACTGGCGCTGGCTGGAATCGCGCCGCGACTCGCCGTGGTATCCGGGGATGAGGTTGTTCCGGCAGGCGGTGCTGGGGGATTGGGCGCCGGTGGTCAAGGAAGTGACCGAAACGCTAAAGGCCGCTATGGCTGCGTGCGCCGCGAGCAGTTTGCGGCACACGTGAGCGTCGGACTGGGCGCTTCAGATACCGCTTCCGGTGATGGCCGAACGGCCGATCCGGTTTAGAACATTTGAGTCGCTGCGTAGATCTCGTGCCGGGTTGCGATGAATCTCAACCCGCCTCCACCACAAACCCGTGCTGCCGCAAAATCTGCAGCACGCCTTTGCGGCCACCCAGATGCAACGCGCCGATCGCCACGAAAACCGGCTTGTTCGGCGCGGCGATCAGCAGCATCCGCGAAACGAAGCGGCGGTTGCGGTCATAGACGATCTTGTTGTCGATCGAATCGGAGATGCGTTTGTCGCGGGCCAGCTTTTCGGATTTCGCGGCCTGCCAGGCGGCGATCGCATCCGCATCGCCCACACGCCACAGACGGTGCAAGGTCCGCACATCCGCGACGTTTTCCGCCGGCGTCTGCACCAGATCCTGCGCCAGCATCTCGCGCTGCTGCGCGAGCGACAGTCCCGTGAACGCGCGCATCTGCTGCGACAACGTCTCCAGACCGACGATCTTGCCGCGCGTGCGGAGATAGACGTTTTGCAGTTGCGCTTCCGACCCGTACTCAGTCTGCAGGCCGGCACTCAGCGAATCGTAGGTTTCGACCAGCAGCGAAGCGAGCCACGGCCGCATCTTCTTGATGGCCTCGAGCGCCGCCGGGTTGCCGTGCAGCCGGAGGGCCAGCTTGTGCCACAAAGGCTCGGGCAGCAATCCCGGCAGACAGTCGCGCCGGCAGACGCCGTACTTCGAGACGTCGTCTTGCGAAACCAGCAGTTCGTCGGGTGACAGTTCGAGCGCCAGCGTCGGCGAGGCGGCGAGTGCGCCGAGGATCGGCGCGCGGAAAGGCTGATTGGCGGGGTAGTCGGCGGGATCGCCGACATGCAGCGTGCCCAGCACGTAGATGGTGGTCGTGCCGCGTGTCGCGACATAGAACGGCATGCGCGCCGGCTGCGCGCGCACCGGGCCGCTCGCCGTGGTGCCCGGCAAGGCAGGCGGCGCAACGGGCGGCGGATTGAGGCCCGGCAAACTCGTGCGTGGCGGCGCCGGCATGTTGGGCACCGGGAGCGCCGGACGCCCCGCCTGCGCGGGTGCATTGGCGGCCGCCCCGGCGGCATGCGCGACGCCGATCGGCCCGACGCCGGGATGAAATACGGAACAAACGCCGAAGAGCGCGGCACCGGTCAGTGCACGCGCCCTCCAGCGCCGCGTGAAAGCAGCATTCAGGCCGCCATCACGCAAGCGGCGCGTAAGACGACGCGCCGCCAACCCATCAGGCATCCACGTCCCCCACCTCCTCGGCGCGGTGACACGACACCTGGCGGCCATCCACTTCACGCAGCTTCGGTTCTTCGCTGCGGCAGCGGTCGATCACGTACGGGCAGCGCTGATGAAACGTGCAACCCGACGGCGGATTCAGCGGCGAGGGCATTTCACCTTGCAGCTTGATCTTGATCGTGCGATCCGCCTCGAAGATCGACGGCGTGGCCGACATCAGCGCGCGCGTGTACGGATGACGCGGGTTCGAGAAAATCCGCTTCTTGTCGCCGAGCTCCGCCACGCCGCCGAAGTACATCACCATCACGTCGTCGGCGATATGCTCCACCACCGAGAGGTTGTGCGAGATGAACACGTAGCTGGTCTTGAACTGCTCCTGCAGATCCATGAACAGATTCAGAATCTGCGCCTGGATCGACACGTCGAGCGCCGACACGGGTTCGTCGGCGACCACGATCTGCGGGTCGAGAATCATCGCGCGCGCAATCGCCACGCGCTGGCGCTGACCACCGGAGAACATATGCGGATAACGCTTCGCATGTTCCGGACGCAGGCCGACGGTGCGCATCATCTGCGCGATCCGTTCGGCGCGCTCGGTCACGCTTAGTTGCGTATTGATCGCAAGCGGCTCGCCGAGCGTCTGCTCGACGGTCTTGCGTGGATTCAGCGAGGCAAACGGGTTCTGGAACACCATCTGCACGCGCCGACGCAGCGCCGCGATTTTCGCGTGATCGGCGCCGGCCACGTCTTCGCCGTCGATCAGCAGACGGCCCGCGGTGGGCGCTTCGATCATGGTCAATTGACGCGCGAGCGTCGATTTGCCGCAGCCGGATTCGCCGACCACCGCCAAGGTTTTGCCGCGGTCGAGCGCGAACGAGACGCCGTTGAGCGCCTTCACCGTGCCCGACGCGAACATGCCGCGCTTGACCGTGTAGTAGCGCGCCAATTGCTCCGCGACCAACACGTGATCGCCCGCATGGTCCGACTGGCGCCGCGTTTCGAGTACTGCGTTCATCGTGCGCCTCCATGGGTGTGAACGTTGGCGTCGCCGCTCAGGTTCAGGGGTTTGATGCAGCGCACGCGCGCCACTTCAGCGTGACCTTGCATCGGCGCGAGCGCGGGCCGCGCTTTCATGCAGTCGTCGACCACATACTTGCAGCGCGGCGCGAACAGACATCCTTTGGGACGGTCGTCGCGACCCGGCACCATGCCCGGCAATGCAGCGAGCCGCACGGCGCCGACATTGTGCTCGGGAATCGCCGCCAGCAACGCTTCCGTGTACGGATGATGCGGCGCGGCGAAGATGTCGGGCACGCGGTTGGTCTCGATCACTTCGCCAGCGTACATGACCGCGACGCGTTGCGCGACCTCGGACACTACGGCCAGATCGTGCGAGATCAGCACGAGCGCCATGCCGCGTTCCTTCTGCAGCTTGATCAGCAGCTCCATGATCTGCGCCTGGATCGTCACGTCGAGCGCGGTGGTCGGCTCGTCGGCGATCAGCAGCTTCGGGTTGCAGGCAATCGCCATCGCGATCATCACGCGCTGGTTCATGCCGCCCGACATCTGATGCGGAAACGAACCAATGCGGCCTTTCGGGTCGGGAATGCCGACCTGATCGAGCAGTTCCAGCGCGCGCTTGTCCAGCGCACTACCGCGCAAGCCTTCATGCAGCTTCAGCACTTCCTTGATCTGATAGCCGACGGTGTAGCTCGGATTCAGACTGGTGAGCGCGTCCTGGAACACCATCGCGATGTCTTTGCCGATGATCTTGCGGCGTTCCTTCGCTGACGCCTTCAGCAGGTTCTTGCCGTTGAAGGTAATTTCGTCGGCGGTCACGATGCCCGGTGCGTCGATCAGACCCATCAGCGCCATCATCGTCACGCTCTTGCCCGAGCCCGATTCGCCGACCACGCCGACCACTTCGCCCGGCGCGACATCGAGGTTGATCCGGTCGACAGCGGGCAATCCGTTGAAGTTCACTGCCAGATTGCGGATGGTCAATAAGGTACTCATGTCAGGCCATCCTTTTCAGTTTGGGATCGAGTGCGTCGCGCAGCCCGTCGCCGAGCAGATTGATCGCGAGCACCGAGATCAGGATGGACAGACCCGGCATGGTGACGATCCACCAGGCGCTGTCGATGTAATCGCGCGCCGAGGCCAGCATCGCGCCCCACTCCGCCGACGGCGGTTGCACGCCGAGGCCGAGAAAGCCGAGTGCCGCGGCGTCGAGAATCGCCGACGAAAAACCCAACGTGGCCTGCACGATCAGCGGTGCGGTGCAGTTCGGCAGCACTTGCGAGAACATCAGACGCAGGGTGCCGGCGCCCGCCACGCGCGAGGCCGTCACGTACTCCTTCTGCAACTCGCCTTGCGCCGATGCGCGCGTCAAACGCACATAGCCCGGCAGCGCGACGATCGCGATTGCCAGCATCGTGTTGACGAGACCCGGACCGATGATCGCCACCACCGCGACGGCGAGCAGCAGCGACGGCAACGCGAGCAGCACGTCCATGATGCGCATGATCGGCGTGTCGGCCCACTTCTCGAAGAAGGCCGCGATCAGACCGAGCACGACGCCCGGAATCAACGCGAGCACCACCGAGACGAAGCCGATCCAGAACGACAGCCGCGCGCCGTACATCAGACGCGAGAGGATGTCGCGGCCCGCTTCGTCGGTGCCGAGAATGAACTTCCAGTTGCCGCCCTCGAGCCATGCGGGCGGAATCTTGACGAAGTCGCGGTATTGCTCGATCGGACTGTGCGGCGCGATCAACGGCGCGAAGATCGCGATGAAGATCAGCACGAGCACGATGACGCCGGCGCTGACCGCGCCACGGTTACGCGAGAAATTCGCCCAGAATTCCCGGGCGGCGATAGCGCGGCCACTCGGAGGAGTGACCGACTGGGGGACTGTATTTTGAATGTCTGCCATTTCGGTTCACCTCGTATGGCGGATGCGCGGATTCAGCACGCCGTACAACAAATCGACGACGAGGTTCACGACGATCACCAGCGTGGCGATCATCAGGATACCGCCCTGCACCACCGGATAGTCGCGCCGGCCGATCGCGTCGATCAGCCACTTGCCGATACCCGGCCACGAAAACAGCGTCTCGGTCAGCACCGCGCCCGCGAGCAGCGTGCCGACCTGCAGACCGATCACCGTCACCACCGGAATCAGCGCATTGCGCAATGCATGCACGACGATCACGCGCCCCGGCGACAAGCCCTTCGCGCGCGCGGTACGGATGTAGTCCTCACGCAGCACTTCGAGCATCGACGAGCGCGTCATGCGCGCGACGACCGCCAGCGGAATCGTGCCGAGCACGATGGCCGGCAGGATCAGATGGCTCAGCGCGGACTTGAACGCGCCTTCGTCGGTGGACATCATCGCGTCGATCAGCATGAAGCCGGTCACGTGCGGAATGTCGTATTCGACCGCGATGCGGCCGGACACCGGAGTCCAGCCGAGCTTCACGGAGAACACCATGATGAGGATCAAGCCCCACCAGAAGATCGGCATCGAGTAGCCGGTCAGGGCCGTGCCCATCACGCCGTGATCGACCACCGTGCCGCGCCGCAACGCCGCGAACACGCCCGCCGGCAAGCCGACGATCAGCGCGAACAGCATCGCGCAGATCGACAGTTCGACGGTAGCGGGAAAGCGTGCGAGGAATTCGCCCATCACGCTGGTGTTGGTGATGATCGAGGTGCCGAGGTCGCCGTGCAGCGCGCGCCCGATGTAGTGGACGTACTGCATCGGCAGGGATTCGTCGAGCCCGAGCCGGTGCATCGCGGCGGCGTGCATGGCGGGATCGACGCCGCGCTCGCCCATCATCACTTCGATGGGGTCGCCCGGTATCAGGTGAATCAGCGCAAACGCGAGGATCGTGATGCCGATGAAGGTCGGAATCACCATGCCGATGCGGCGCAAAACAAAGCGGAACATGGTTCGTCCCTATGGTCTTGGTGAAGAAAAAACGCAACCGGCGACGAGGGCTCGTGACCCCGGTCGCCGGACCATTTCGACCAGTTTTCTAACCGTGCGAAAAGCGTACTGCGCGAATTTTACGACTAGCTTGACGAATTACTTGATGCTGACGCCATCGAAACGCGCGTAGCCGAGCGGTTCGATGCGCATGTCCACCACCTTCTTGCTGACAGGCTGGTACACCGTGGAGTGAGCGATCGGCGAGAACGGCAGTTGCTGCGCGAAAATCTGCTGCGCCTGCATGTAAGCCGTCGTGCGCGCGCCCTGATCAGACGTGACGCGACCCTTCTGGATCAGGTCGTCGAACGGCTTATAGCACCACTTCGAGAAGTTGTTGCCGTTCACCGCTTCGCAGCCGAGCAGCGTGCCGAGCCAGTTGTCCGGATCGCCGTTGTCGCCGGTCCAGCCAATCAGCATCGTGTCGTCCTCACCTGCGTGAGCGCGCTTGATGTACTCGCCCCACTCATACGTGACGATCTTCGCCTTCACGCCGATCTTGGCCCAGTCGGCCTGGATCATTTCCGCCATCAGGCGGGCGTTCGGGTTGTACGCGCGTTGCACCGGCATCGCCCACAGCGTGATGTCGAAGCCGTTCGGGTAGCCAGCCTTCGCCAGCAGGGCCTTGGCCTTGTCGGTATCGTAAGACGCGCTCTTCAGGTTCTTGTCGTACGACCATTGGGTCGGCGGCATCGGATTCGTGGCAGCCTGGCCCGCGCCCTGGTACACCGAGTCGATGATCGCCTTCTTGTTGATCGCCATGTCGAGCGCCTGACGCACTTCGACCTTGTCGACCGGCTTGTGCGTCACGTTGTACGCGAGGTAGCCGAGGTTGAAGCCCGGTTGCGACGGCATCGCGATGTTCGCTTCAGCCTTCAGCGGCGCGATGTCGGCGGGACGCGGATAGCTCATCACCTGGCATTCGTCGCGCTTGATCTTCTGCACGCGCACGCCGGCGTCCGGCGTGATCGAGAAGATCAGCTTGGAGATCTTCACCGTGTTCGGCTTCCAGTAATCCGGATTGCCGTCGAAGCGGATCGTCGCGTCCTTCGTGTAGCTGCGGAAGATGAACGGGCCCGTGCCGACCGGGAACTGGTTGATGTCGGCGGCCTTGCCGGCTTTCATCAACTGGTCGCCGTATTCACCCGAGAGAATCGACGCGTATTCCATTGCCAGATTCTGGATGAACGGCGCGTTGACTTCCTTCAGCGTGAACTTGACCGTGTACGGATCGACCTTTTCGACACTGGTGATCAGCTTGTCGAGGCCCATGTCCGTGAAGTACGGGAACTGGACCGGGTAAGCCTTATGAAAGGCCGAGTTCGGGTCCAGCATGCGCTGGAACGTGAACACGACGTCGTCCGCATTGAATTCGCGCGTCGGCTTGAAGAACGACGTGGTCTGGAACTTCACGCCATGACGCAGATGGAACGTGTACGTCTTGCCGTCCGCGGACACGTCCCACTTTTCGGCGAGGCCCGGTTCGACCTTGGTGCCGCCGCGTTCGAATTCGACGAGACGGTTGTAGACCGTGAACGTATTAGCCGTGAAATCGGTGCCCGTGGTGTATTGGGCAGGATCGAAACCCGCAGGGCTGCCTTCTGAGCAGTAGACCAGGGTTTTGTTCGGAATCTCAGCGCGCGCGACACTTGCGCCCACCATCGATGCCGCTGCAGCTGCGACGAGCGTCGTAACACGCGCGGCGCGCAACAGATTGTTTTGCTTCATGTTTCCTCCAGGTTCGTGGCCGGCTCCCGCCGGCGTAGCGCGATATTACTTGAGCTTGGCTCACAGCACCAAGCGGAGGAAATTCCAGGTGTATCGATCGGAGTTACCGCTTTAGCGATTACTCCGATCCCACGCAGCGTGGACGATCGGAAACCATTCGGGCATAAGGGCCGCCGCACGCCGGCGCTGGCCGGAGCATGCGGCTTTAGAGGGTCATCTCAGCAAAAAACGGCCCGCGGGCCTTATTTCAGACCCACATTCATGAATTGCGTCGGGCCGAACGGGTCGATCTTGAAGCCCGTGACGTTCTTGCTGATCGGCTGATAGACCGTGGAGTGGGCGATCGGCGTGAACGGAACCTGATCCTTGAAAATTTCCTGGGCTTCCGTATAAGCCTTGGTGCGCTCAGGCAGAGCGGTCGTGCCACGGCCCTTTCTGATCAAATCGTCATAAGGTTTGTAGCACCATTTGGAAAAGTTACTGCCGTTGACCGCGTCGCAGCCCAGCAATACGCCGAGCCAGTTATCCGGATCGCCATAATCGCCGGTCCAGCCGATCAGCATGGCTTCATGCTCGCCGGCATGGCCGCGGCGAATATATTCGCCCCATTCAAAGGTGGCGATCTTCACCTTGACGCCGATCTTCGCCCAATCGGATTGCAGCATTTCCGCCATCAGCCGCGCATTCGGGTTATAAGGCCGTTGAACCGGCATGGCCCACAGCGTCAAATCGAAGCCGTCCGGATAACCCGCCTGTTTCAGCAGCGCTTTGGCTTTTTCGGTGTCGTACGGGGCGTCCTTCAGATTCTTGTCGTAGCCCCACTGGGTCGGCGGCATGGGGTTGGTCGCCGCCTGGCCCGCGCCTTGATACACCGACTCGATAATCGCTTTCTTATTGATCGACATATCGAGCGCGCGGCGCACCAGCACGTTGTCGAGCGGCTTTTTGGTGGTGTTGTAGGCGATATAGCCGAGGTTGAAACCCACCTCGTTCGGCATGACGAGCGACGCATCGGTTTTCACCGTCGGAATATCGGCGGGACGCGGATACGACATCACCTGGCATTCGCCGCGTTTCAGTTTCTGCAGACGCACGGCCGGATCGACGGTAATCGCGAATATCAGCTTGCCGACTTTGACGACGCCCGGCTTCCAGTAGTCGGGATTACCGTCGAAGCGAATCGTGTCGTCTTTCGTATAGCTGCGGAAAATAAATGGGCCAGTGCCGACCGGATATTGATTGATATCCGGCGCTTTACCCGCTTTCAATAACTGATCGCCGTATTCCGCCGAGAGTATCGAGGCGAACGGCATCGCGATCTGTTGTAAAAACGGTGCGTCGACTTCCTTCAGCGTGAAACGCACCGTGTACGGATCGACCGCTTCGACCTTCGTGATGTTCTTGGCGAGGCCCAGATCGGTGAAATACGGGAACGGCACCGAGTACGCCTTGCGGAACGGTTGCTCCGGATCGAGCATGCGCTGATAGGTGAAGACGACGTCGTCCGCATTGAATTCGCGCGTCGGCTTGAAGAACGCCGTGGTCTGGAACTTCACGCCGTGGCGCAAATGAAACGTATAGGTCAGCCCGTCCGGCGACACGTCCCATTTCTCGGCGAGACCCGGCTCGATATCCGTGCTGCCGTGCGCGAACTCGATCAGGCGGTTGTAGACCGTGTACGACCCCGCGCTGAACTCGACGCTGGTGGTGTATTGCGCACTGTCGAAGCCCGCCGGACTGCCCTCGGAGCAGAACACGAGGGTCTTGTCAGGCAGCTTGGCCGCGTCGGCGACGGCGGGCGAAAACCCGGCGCTCAAAACCGCACAGACGCTCAACGCCGGAAGGCAGGTTTGGCGAACTGCAAACAGCAACTTGGATACCGTCATCACGTTCTCCGCACAGCAGCCACGTCAGCTGCGCTTTGATCATAGACAGCACAAAAATCGGGTTCAATGCGGGCTTACGCGCCGCAAGCTTGGGTCGGGCAGGCGTGTTTGTTGCGCCGCAGCAGCCGTTGCGACGATTGTGCCAGCGTCGGATTGGTCATTCCGGCTTCATTCACCTGACTCGCATGGCATTTGCGGCGCGAAAAAAAACCGCACGGCTGCGTCAGCCGCGCGGTTTCGTCTCGACAACGTGATAGGAGCTTAAACGCCCAACCGTTCGCAGATCGCTTTGGTCGCTGCGGCGCCGTTCAGCGTGTAGAAGTGCAGACCCGGCACTTTGGCGTCGATCAGACGCCCGCACAGGTCGGTCACCACATCCAGCCCGAACGCGCGAATCGACTCGCGGTCGTCGCCGAAGCTTTCCAGGCGGCGCGCGATCCAGCGTGGCACTTCAGCGCCGCACATCTCCGAGAAACGCATCAGTTGCGAGAAGTTCGTGATCGGCATGATGCCCGGCACGATCGGCACATCCACGCCGAGTTTTTTTGCGTCGTCGACGAAACGGAAATACGCGTCCGCGTTGAAGAAGTACTGCGTGATCGCCGAATTGGCGCCGGACTTCACCTTGCGGGCGAAGTTTTCCAGATCGTGACGCGGCGAGCGCGACTGCGGGTGGTATTCCGGGTAGCCGGCCACCTCGATCCAGAACCAGTCGCCGAACTCGGCACGAATGAAGCTCACCAGTTCCGACGCATAGCGCAGCTCGCCGACTTCGCCCATGCCGGACGGCAGATCGCCGCGCAGCGCGACGATATGGCGAATGCCATGCGCGCGGTATTCGTTGAGAATAGCGCGCAGGCTCTCTTTCGACGAGCCGATGCACGACACGTGCGGCGCCGCTTCGAGCCCTTCCTTCGCCATATCGACGACGGTATCGAGCGTGCCCTGTTGCGTCGAGCCGCCGGCGCCGAACGTGACGGACACGAACTTGGGCTTGAGCGTGGCGAGCTGGGCGCGTGTGGCGCGCAGCTTGTCGACGCCTTCCTGCGTTTTAGGCGGGAAGAATTCGAATGAAAGTTCGATCGGGTTCATGATTCAGTGGGTCAACCGAGACTGCGGTTGCCAAAAATAAGCGCGGACAGCAGCCACGAAACGATGCTGTACAGGATCGAGCCGAAGAACGCCGACCAGAAACCCGACACTTCAAAGCCCTTCAGCAGCGACGCGCACAGCCAGAAGCACAGCGCATTGACCACCAGAATGAAGAGTCCGAGCGTGAGAATCGTGACGGGCAGCGTCAGCAGAATCAGCAATGGCCGCAGGATCGTGTTGATCAACCCGAGCACCACCGCGACGATCAATGCGGTGCCGAAACTGCGGATATGAATCGACGGCACGAGGTAGGTGATGATCAGGAGCGCAAGCGCGTTGATCAGCCAGGTCAGCAGCACGGTCATGTAGAGCTCCTTTGGCAGGATGTCCGATAACGGGAAAAAGCGCGCAACGGAGAGCGGCAGGCGGGCATGGCGAACAAAGCGGCGCATGATGCGCCGCCCTGTCGTCAAACTGTCATGCTGTCAAACCGCCTGCAGCGCGCTTAATAGCGGTAGTGGTTCGGCTTGAACGGACCGTTCTTGTCGACGCCGATGTAGCCGGCCTGATCGTCCGACAGCACGGTCAGGTTCGCGCCGATACGCGCCAGATGCAGGCGTGCGACCTTCTCGTCCAGATGCTTCGGCAACACGTACACCTTGTTCTCGTACTTCTTGCCTTGCGTGAACAGTTCGATCTGCGCGAGCGTCTGGTTCGTGAACGAATTCGACATCACGAACGACGGGTGGCCCGTCGCGCAACCCAGGTTCACGAGACGGCCTTCAGCCAGCAGGATCACGCGCTTGCCGTCCGGGAAAATGATGTGGTCGACTTGCGGCTTGATGTTGTCCCACTCGTACTGACGGGTCGATGCCACGTCGATTTCCGAGTCGAAGTGACCGATGTTGCAGACGATCGCGTTGTGACGCATCGCCTTCATGTGGTCGTGGCCGATCACGTGGTAGTTGCCGGTTGCCGTCACGAAGATGTCGGCCTTGTCCGCCGCGTATTCCATCGTCACGACACGGTAGCCTTCCATCGCCGCCTGCAGCGCGCAGATCGGATCGATTTCGGTAACCCACACCGTCGCGCCCAGACCGCGCAACGATTGCGCGCAGCCCTTGCCCACGTCGCCGTAACCGGCAACCACGGCGATCTTGCCCGCGATCATCACGTCGGTCGCGCGCTTGATACCGTCGACCAGCGACTCACGGCAGCCGTACAGGTTGTCGAACTTCGACTTGGTGACCGAGTCGTTGACGTTGATGGCCGGGAACGGCAGGCGGCCTTCTTTTTCCATCTGATACAGGCGGTGCACGCCGGTCGTGGTTTCTTCCGTCACGCCCTGGATGTGTGCGAGGCGCGTGGAGTACCACGTCGGGTCGGCGTCCAGATGACGCTCGATCGACTTGTACAGCGCGACTTCTTCCTCGTTGGTCGGCTTCGAGATCACCGAACGGTCTTTTTCAGCCTTCGAGCCGAGGATCAGCAGCAACGTGGCGTCGCCGCCGTCGTCGAGGATCATGTTGGCGAATTCGCCGTTCGGCCATTCGAAAATGCGGTGCGAGAATTCCCAGTACTCGTCGAGCGATTCGCCCTTGAACGCGAACACCGGTGTGCCGGCCTTGGCGATTGCCGCGGCGGCATGATCCTGAGTCGAGAAGATATTGCACGATGCCCAGCGCACGTCCGCGCCGAGCGCGGTCAGCGTCTCGATCAGCACGCCGGTTTGAATCGTCATGTGCAGCGAACCTGCGATGCGCGCGCCCTTCAGCGGCTGCTGCGCCTTGTACTCTTCGCGCGTCTGCACGAGACCGGGCATTTCCGTCTCGGCGATGTTGAGTTCCTTGCGGCCCCAGTCGGCAAGCGACATGTCGGCAACAACGAAATCCTGGGAATTTTTGGAATCGATAACTGCGGCGTTCATCACGCCCTCCTTTCTAAGAAATTGACTAGAAATTTGACGTGAGCGCGGTTCGATGCGGTGGATGGGAAAGCGCTATGCGCATCCGAGCCCTCCGATTGAAGTCTCCGAGCCTGGCGGGCAGCCGGCGAATAGCCTGATTCGCGGTACCCGTCGCAACGCTCCTCGGCGACGAACGGCGATTGTAGCAAATCGAGATGGCTTCGGGGCGCGCGCGTTTTCTCGGGTTTCGTGTGTGCGCAAAGCCGACGCGATGGATGCCGCGTGACTTACGACGCGGCAGTCTCCGCCATCACGTTAGCCGCGCGCAATTGCGCGATGCCTGCGCGCGCGGTGTCGACGAACTGCCTGGAAACACGGAACGCTTCAGCGACATCGGCGGGATCCGGAATCTGCAGTCCGAGTGCGATGCGGAAATAGCGTTCGGCGTGAATCCCCGCGTGGTAATGCATGCGCACGCGCTTCACGTCATTCAGCCGCCGGTTACCGAATATATCGCGCAACGCCCACGACAACGCGCCGTCTTCGCCGCCTATACGGCGAAACGCATCGTCCATTGGAAAGCCGCCGAGTGCGAGGTACACGGCGCGGCGAATGGACAGGCCGCTCGGCACCGTATTGCTGAGCGTCGCCGCGTGCGCGGCGAAGTCGGGATGGGCCGTGAGGTCGCGCGGAAAATCCGCGTACTCGACGTCGAGCCGCACGGACACGTCCTTCGGGTTTTGCGCGAGGAATGCACTCGCGGCGGAGAGTGCGCCGGGAAGGTATTCGTCGTCGGCGTCGAGGAAGGCGATCAGGTCGTGCGACGCATGCATCGCGCCCCAGTTGCGCGCTCGCGCCGCGCCGCCGTTGTAAGGCATTCGTAGCAGACCCACGCGCGCGTCGACGCGGCCGATTTGGGCCACGATGTCCGCGGAGGCATCGGCCGAGCCGTCGTCCACCACGGTGATCTGTGCGGCTTCAGGCTGAATCCGGCAACTTTGCAAAGCACGCGCGAGCGTCGCCGCGCCGTTGTAGCAGGGAATGATGATCGAAATGGGCGTCATGATGAACGGGCGTGATGGCGGGTCGGCGGTGGAGATCCACAAATGTTATGCCGTTCGCGCGCCGTTCCATCTTGAAATGGGTGCGACGTCTTCTCCTCGGCGCAGAGCCTGACTTCGACCGAACACAACGACCGCGATTGTCGACCGCGACGCCGGCGCGCAACCATCCCGACCGCTCCGCACGACCTTCTGCAATATAAACATATTGACTTACAATCACTGAGATCATTCCAATTTGGAATTCTGGAGCCTGAGATCGTGGAACTACGTGCGCTGCGGTATTTCGTCGAAGTGGTGCGTCAGCAAAGTTTCACCGTCGCCGCCGAGCAGATGTTCGTCACGCAGCCGACCATCAGCAAGATGGTCAAGTCGCTGGAAGATGAAATCGGCTCCCCGCTTTTGCTGCGCGACGGGCGCCAGATGGTGCTGACCGATGCCGGCCGGATCGTCTACCAGCGCGGTCAGGACGTGCTGGCGGCGCACGCGCAGTTGCAGGCTGAACTGAACGATCTCGACACGCTCGGCCGCGGTCAACTCACCATCGGCATTCCGCCGATGGGCGGCTCGCTCTTCACGCCGGCCATCGCCGCGTTTCGCCAGCGTTATCCGAAAATCGAACTGAAGCTGTTCGAGCAGGGTTCACGCGCCATCGAGACCGCGCTGATCAACGGTGAACTGGACTTAGGCGGCGTGTTGCAACCGGTCGACCCGGAAAATATCGACGTGCTGCCCATGACGCGCCAACTGCTATGGCTGGTCGCGCGCACCGGCTCTAGCTGGGACGATCTGCACGAGGTGCCGCTCGCGCAACTCGCCAACGAGCCGTTCGTGTTTTACGGCGAAAGTCTCGCTCTCAATGATGTCGTGCTGAACGCGTGCCGTACCGCCGGCTTTGCGCCGACCATCGTCGGACGCAGTGGGCATTGGGATTTTATGGCGGCGCTGGTGCTTGCCGGTGTCGGCATCGCGCTGTTGCCGGCGCCGTATTGCCGGCGTCTCGACCCCGCGCAGTTCACTTGCCGGCCGGTGGTGGAACCGGAAATTCCGTGGGAAATGGCAATCGGCTGGCGCCGCAATGGTTATCTGTCGCACGCCGCGCGCGCGTGGCTCGAGGTCGCCCGTGAGGCGTTGCCCGGTCAGGCCGGCGACGATTTCATGCTTGGGCCGGGCATCGGCGTGACCGGCATCACGACGCCGTTTCCGACACCGCCCGCCAAATGACACGACGATGCCGCCCGACGTGAACCGGGCGGCATGTCTCGCATGCTTGGTCCTGGCCGTGCTTACTATTGCGCAACGAACTCGATGCGGCGGTTGGCGAAGCGGCCGCTCGCCGTGTCGTTGCTCGCGACCGGACGCGCTTGACCGTAGCCTTGCGCCATCAGCGATTTAGCCGGCACGCCCGTCTTGACGAGATAGGCGCGCACCGCTTCCGCACGTTGCTTCGACAATTGCAGATTCGCCTGTTCGCCGCCGACGTTGTCCGAGTAGCCCGCCACTTCCAGCCGTGCTGTCTTGCCGTTGCGCGCGCAGGCGTTCAGCACGCGCGCCGACTGGTTCAGATCTTCCACCGCCGAAGCAGGCACATGCGCGCTGGCGCTCGCGAAGTTGATCACCTGCAGGTTCAGCACCTTGACCACGTCTGCTGTGACGCACGGACTATCCGGCGTGAGCAGGCTCTTGATCGCGCCGCGGAAGTTCTCGTTGGCATCGGCGACGGCGTGCGCGAGGTCGAACGAACCGATCTGATACGACGTGCCGAGCAGCGACTTCAGTTCGTCGAGCAAGCCGAGCTTCTTGTCCGCTGCGGTGCCGCTCAGTTCGATCTGCGTGCCAATCACTTTCACTTCCGCGCCGGGCAGCGACAGCAGCGGCAACAGGCCGTCGAAATGGACCAGCCAGTCGGCCGGCTTAGTGGCCGGATCGACCGTGATGTTCGGGACGAAATTGTATTGACCGAGGCGCTTGGTCAACTCATCCATGAATTGGGTCTTTTCGGCTTCGCTGCCGACGGTGGCCGTGAGCGTCGGTTTGCCGGCGACGTCGACGGTGAAACTGAGCTGGCTGTCCTGGGTCGGCGCGGGTGCGGCGGCTGGTTGGTGCGCGTCGCTTGCGCCGCTCGCTGAACTCGCGGGCATCAATGCGCTGGCTGCCGACGCCAGCACCGCCGCATCGCTGGCGGCTAGCACGGCACCTGAAGCCTGAACCGGCGCCGATGCCGCCGGTATGGTGATCGCCGCTTCGGAACCGCCGCGCCCGTCGGCGCGGCCGACGCTCTGCTGGCTTTGGCAGCCGCGCAGAAACAGAAAGGCCAGCACCGCCGCGACGACCGCGAGCAGCCACCACAGCCACGTGTGCGAATGGCGTTCTTCGCGCACCACAGCGTCCACAGGCACGTGGACGTTCGACAACGCGTCGGCCACCGGCTTGGCCGCGGGCGTCGGATGATCGATATGCGACGAAACGGCCTTCAACTGCGCCAGAATGTTGCCGACAAACGCGCCAAGGCCGCTCAGGCCGAGCGTGGCCATCAACCGGTCGTTCAGATAAGGCGCAATGACCGGCAGTTGATGACCGAGCAGCGTGGGCAATTGCCCGGCATTGCCCTGACCTTCAAGACAATGCCGCTTCAGCAAGCCAAGCAGGGTTGCACCGACGATGCCCGTCATGGCATGCGTGGCGTGCGCCGGCACCCCGGTTTGCGAGGCGACCTCATCGCTCAGCGCGTCGACGGGGCGGTCCAGCGCCCGTTCGAGCAATTGCCGCCCGGCCATTTCCAGTTGGCTCACGCCGTTCGTGCTGCCAACCAGATGCGGCAACTGTTCGGCGATATGGCCGTTCACCTCCGGCGAGAGAATCGTAGCGAAAAGCGAACGCGCGCCGTCAAGCGTCGCGCCCTTTTGCATCAGGCCCGCGATGAGCGACGGCGCCGTGGTGGCCAGCACCTTTTGAGTCGCGTCCGGCGGCAGCCCGAAGCGCCCCGCTAGCTGCCGTACGACACCGTCCGTCATGGCGGACTGAATCAATTGAATTGCGTTGATGCTCATCGCTTCGCTTCCTGGAGTTCCCGAACGCGCCACCTGACGCGCTGCTTTTTGCGGCGCGATTATAGGTTTCGGGAAATCTCATAAACGAAACGGCACAATTTATGACGAATTGGCAGACGTTCACCCAATTTGTCTCATATTTAGCAGCATGAAATGAAACGTCGCCGAAAGCTCAGGCGGTATTCGTCGCCACGCCAGCTCTGCCGAGCGACGCCATCTTCAGGTCCGCTTGCGACTCGCGACGCGCCGCCGCGATCAGATCGGCCGCGCGTTCACCGATCATCACCGTCGGCGAATTGGTATTGCCGCCGATCAGTGTGGGCATCACCGAGGCATCGACGATCCGCAGCCCCGTGACGCCTCGCACCCGCAATTGCGGATCCACCACCGAGCGCGCGTCGCCGCCCATCCGGCACGTCGCCACCGGGTGATAGATCGTGTCGGCATGCTCGGCGATCGTGCGGCGCAACTCGGCGTCCGACTGGCCGGGATGCGTGTACAACTCGCTGCCGCCATGCAGCGCGAGCGACGGCGCATCGAGAATGCGCCGCGCCATCCGCGCGCCGTCCATCAGCAAATCGAGATCGCGCGGATCGCTGAAAAAGCGTGGGTCGATCACCGGCGCCGTGCGCGCATCGGCGTTTGCCAGCGTCACCGTACCGCGGCTATGCGGCCGCAATACGCACACGTGCAGCGAATAACCGTGGCCCCAATGCATATGACGGTTGTGATCGTCGACGATGGCCGCACAGAAATGCAGTTGCACATCCGGCCGGTCGAGCGTCGGATTGCTCTTCAGAAAGCCGCCCGCCTCGGCGACATTGCTCGACAGCATGCCGCGCCCGTGGCGCATGAACGTGACGAACTGCGGCAGCATCCGCGCGATGCCGCGAATCGAAAACCCGGTCGGTTCGATCGACGAAACCTGTTTGTTGATGGTGAAATCTATGTGGTCGGTCAGGTTCTGGCCCACCTCCGGCGCGTCGTGCAGCACGGCAATGCCGAGCGATTGCAGATGCGCCGCCGGTCCGATGCCCGAACACATCAGCAGTTGCGGCGAATTGAACGCGCCCGCGGCGAGCACCACCTCCGCGCGTGCTTCGAGCGTTTGCGTGCGGCCGCCGCGCACGATCTCCACGCCGCTCGCGCGCTTGCCGTTGAAGGCCACGCGCAGCACCGTCGCGTCGGCAATCGTGTGCAGGTTGGGACGCTCGCGGTCGTAGATATAGGCGCGCGCCACGCTACAACGGCGTCCGTCGCGCTGCGTCACCTGGTAGAAGCCGATCCCTTCCTGATCCTCGCCGTTGAAGTCGCTATTCGGTTTGTATCCGGCTTCCATTGCCGCCTGCACGAAACGGCGCGAAAACGGATTCTGATAACGCAGATCGGAGACGGTGAGCGGGCCGCTGTCGCCATGCCATGCGTCGGCGCCGCGCTGGTTGCCTTCGGCGCGGCGGAAATACGGCAGCACTTCCGCCCATGACCAGCCTTCGCAACCCAGTTTCGCCCATTCGTCGTAATCGAGCGGATGGCCGCGCGTATAGATCATCGCGTTGATCGCGCTCGATCCGCCGAAGCCGCGCCCGCGCGGCTGATACCCCTGCCGTCCGCCGAGCCCCGGCTGGGGCGTGGTCAGATAACCGTAGTTGGTCTTGAGTTTGTGCGGCACCACGGCCGCCACGCCGACCGGCATGTTGACGAACAGATTGCGGTCCGTGTGCGGGCCGGCTTCGATCAGGGCGATCGTCGCGTCCGGGCAGTTATCCGCGAGACGGCTCGCCAGCGCGCAACCGCCCGAACCTGCACCGACGATGATGTAGTCGTATTGCATCCGCTCCTCCTGATGGGCGCGCATTGCTCGCGAACCCTGTCACGTGCACACTTGTCTACGTGCGCTTTACCGGCATTGTAGGGAGCGTTCGGATAGCGCGGCGGGTTCGCGTCAGAGCGATTCCTCTAAACGGAAGCGGCGCCGCGACTCTATGATAAAAGACGCGCAGCGCCCGCCGCGCGGCCGCGCACGGCATTCAAACACGGCGCCGTACGCGCCGTCCTCTCGGCCCGCGGCACGACACGCGGCGATCAAACAGCGCACTGCCGACCGACGCCGGCGAGCATGCGTCGAACGGAGACAGCAGATGGAACGGCACAGCTTCGGCCAGACTCACGAGGTGACCAATCAGGTTCCACCGCTGGCGGACTACAACCTGTTTTCCAGCGACGCCGCGTTGTCGGCCGCCCTCGAACGCGACGGCGCCGGGTGGCATCGCGGCGCGTTGCTGCAGCACGGCGCGGCGCTCACCGCGCCGGACACGCTGGCGCTCGCCGAACTCGCCAACCGCCATTCGCCTGAATTATTCACGCACAGTCCACGTGGCGAGCGCATCGACGCGCTGGAGTTTCATCCTTCGTGGCACACGCTGCTTTCGCTCCTGCGCCGCGAAGGTCTGCACGCGCTGCCGTTTTCCGATCCGCAACGCGGCGCAATGGTTGCACGCTGCGCCGGCTACTTCCTGCATGCGCAAATCGAATCCGGTTCGCTCTGCCCGCTGACGATGACCTTCGCGAGCATCCCCGTGTTGCAACGCGAACCCGCGCTATTCGCCACGTTGCGCGACAAGCTCTACGCGCGCGAGCACGATCCGCGCGACGTGCCGCTCAAGCTGAAAACCTCCGCGATGATCGGCATGGGTATGACCGAAAAACAGGGCGGCTCGGACGTGCGCAGCAATCAGACCCGCGCCTATTCCACCGCCGGCAGCGGCCGCGGCGCCGCCTACCGGCTCGTCGGCCACAAGTGGTTTTTCTCCGCGCCGCAGTGCGACGCGCATCTCGTGCTCGGCCGCACCGACGAACACGAAGGCCTCTCGTGCTTCTACGCGCCGCGCTTCGCGCCGGACGGCCGCAAGAACAACGTGCAGATCCAGCGCCTGAAAGACAAGCTCGGCAACCGCTCGAATGCGAGCAGCGAAGTCGAATTCCTCGACGCGTTCGGCATCATGATCGGCGACGAAGGACGCGGCGTGCCGACCATCATCGAAATGGCGAATTACACGCGGCTCGATTGCGTGATCGGCAGCGCGGCCTTGATGCGGGCGGCGCTCGTGCAGGCCATCCACCACGCGCGCCATCGCAGCGCGTTCGGCCGGCATCTCGTCGATCAGCCGCTGATGCGCAACGTGCTCGCCGACCTGGCTTTGGAATCGGAAGCGGCGACGGTGCTGTTCATGCGGCTCGCGCGCGCTTTCGAAGAGTCCACCGACGCCGCCTCCACCTCGCTTGCCGAGCGCGCGTGGCGCCGCATCGTCACGCCCGCGGCGAAATACTGGGTCTGCAAGCGCGCGCTGGAATTCACCGGCGAGGCGATGGAAGTCTGGGGCGGCAACGGCTACGTCGAAACCGGTCCGATGGCGCGCTTCTATCGTGAAGCGCCCGTGAATTCGATCTGGGAAGGTTCCGGCAACGTGATGTGCCTCGACGTGCTACGCGCGATGGAGCGCGAACCGGAAGCGGCGCAGGCGTTGTTCGCCGCATGGCAAGCGGACGCGCAAGCGCATCCGGCGTTGAGCGCCGCGCTCGGCAAACTCGCCGCTACGCTCAACGGACCGGCCGAGCACCGCGAACCCTCGGCGCGGCGGATCGCGCAGCAGGTCGTGCTGATCGCTCAGGCGACCTTGCTTCTCAAACATGCGCCTGGCGAAGTCGCAGAGCCATTCATTGCCACGCGTCTTGCCGACGGCTGCGGTGAGAGCGGCCGTGTGTACGGCACGCTGCCGGCCACGTTCGATCACGCGGCGATCATCGAACGGGCTTTTCCCGCCTGACGTTCGGCACGCCGCGAAGCAGCACGAGCACATCCAATAAAAGCGCGACGCGCAACGATATCCGTCAGGGAGTGGACACATGAAGAACGATCTACCAGAGGTCGTCGCGCTCGAAGCGCTGCTGCGCGATCAGCGCCACGCATATCTGCGTACGCCGTATCCGTCGTGGGAGACACGCGCCGCGCATCTGAAAGCGCTGCGCAAAGTCATGCTCGACAATCGCGACGCGCTCGCCGACGCGATGAACCTCGACTTCGGCAATCGCGCGAAGCAGGAAGTGCTGCTCGCCGAATTCCTGCTGGTGAAAGAAGAGATCAACGGCGCGCTGAGACACGGCAAGCGCTGGATGAAACCGCAGCGCCGCAGCACCAACAAATGGCTGCTGCCGGCGCGCGCGAAAGTCGTGCCGCAGCCGCTCGGCGTGGTCGGCATCATCGTGCCGTGGAATTATCCGGTGTTGCTCGCTGTCGGACCGCTCATCAGCGCGTTGACCGCCGGCAATCGCGCGATCATCAAAATGTCCGAACTGACGCCACGCACCTCGGCGCTGTTCGAGCAGTTGATCGGACAGACCTTCGCACGCGATCACGTCGCGGTCGTGAACGGCGACGCCGCGCTCGCCGCCGCGTTCAGCGCGCAGCCCTTCGACCACTTACTGTTCACCGGTTCGACCAAGGTCGGCCACGAAGTGATGCGCGCCGCCGCCGAGCATCTGACGCCGGTCACGCTCGAACTGGGCGGCAAGTCGCCGGCCATCATCGGCGCGCACGCGCGCTTCGACAACGCGGTGGACAACCTCATCGCCGGCAAGACACTCAACGCGGGACAAACCTGCGTCGCGCCGGATTACGTACTGGTGCCGCGCGGCAAGGAGCAGGCGTTCATCGAACGGGCGCGTGCGCGGATGACGAAGATGTACCCGAACTTCGCCAACAATCCGGATTACACCTCGATCATTTCAGAGCGCCACTTTGCGCGCCTCGAACGTCTCGCCGACGAAGCTCACGCCGCCGGGGCGCAACTGCACGCGCTCACCGACAGTTCACCCGATGCAACAAGCCGCCGCTTCCCGCTGATCGCCGTCACCCACGCGCCCGACGAATGCGCGCTGATGCAGGAGGAAATCTTCGGGCCGCTGCTGCCGGTCGTGCCCTACGACACGCTCGATGACGCGATCGCATGGATCAACGCCCGGCCGCGCCCGCTCGCGCTGTATCTTTACGCCGACGACGCCGCCACGATCGACCGCGTGACGCACGAAACCATCGCCGGCGGCATGGCGATCAACGAAACGCTGATGCATCTGGCGTGCGAAAGCCTGCCGTTCGGCGGCGTCGGCGCGAGTGGAATGGGCGCGTATCACGGCTACGAAGGCTTCGTGACTTTTTCGAAGATGAAGCCGGTACTGACGCAGGCGCGTCTGAACGCCCGTGGCTGGATTTCACCACCGTACGGCAAACGGGTGAACGCGCTGCTGAAACTGATGATGCGGTTCTAACGTTCAGCGCGCCGCCGGGCCGCCTTCGATCTCGGTGGCCTCCACGTCGATGACGTCTTGCGCGTCGACACTCGCGGCTTGCGGCGGCTCGTTCTCCGCGCCGCTTTCCAGCCGATGCAGCCACGCGAGCATTTCCGCCACCGCCTGGTAAAGCTGCGGCGGAATCCGCGCGTCGAGATCCACCTGCATCAGCAGGGAAACCATTTCAGGCGCCTCGTGCACATATAGGCCGGCCTCCTTGGCGCGCTGCACGATCATCTCGGCCAGCATGCCGTAGCCTTTGGCGATCACGCGCGGCGCGGGATCGCCGCCTTGGGCGTCGTAGACGAGCGCGGCCGCGCTGCGGCGATGTTTGCGACTCATCTCACATGTCCCAATCGAAATCGTCGAGCGGCGCGGGTTCCGTGCGGCTGGTTCGCGCCGTGCGGCGCACGCCCGTGGTTCGGTTCGTTGCCGAACCGGCCGCACCGCCCGCCTCTGCCGAACTGCCCGCCGAAGCCGACCGCGCATACGCCGACGCTGCCGCCTGAGCGGCCGCCGCACCCGCTGCATTCGCGGCGCTGGCGGGCGCGCCGCCGCCGATCTCGCGAATCGTCAACCCATTCAATTGGATGCCCGCCGCCGCGAGCCGCTGACGGAAACTCTCGCCCTGCATCGCAAGGCGCGCGGCGCCGTTGGGACTCGCCTGCACGCGCGCGACGAGCCGCGTGCCGGTCAGTGTCAGTTCCGCGTCGACGGTGCCGAGCGTCGGCAACGACAGCGTCAGGCGGGTGCGCCACGGCTGGTCGTCTTCGCTCGCCGAGCCGCCGCCGCTGCGGTCCCATTCATCGCCGTCCTGTTCGATGGTCCAGTCGAGTTTGGCGCCCGGCCACGCTTCGCCGGTCCAGCGAAACTGCCCGGTCGCGAGCAGATCGAGCTGCTGACGCACCAACGGCACGGTCGCGGGATGAACCGCGGCGGCCATCGACTGCGAATTCTGCGAGGCGCCGCCGTCGACGGTTTGTGCCGCCGCGCTATGCAGGCTCGCACGCGTGGGTTGGCCGTTCAGGTCGGACAGGGAACTGGCCAGCACCTCGCCGGCCACGAAACGCGCGGCTTGCGCGTTAGGAATCGAGGGCGCCCCGCGAGCGGCGGCGCCGGCGTCCGGCGCGCCGCTGTTCGATGAACCATTCGGCGCCGCGCCCGTGCCTTGGCGGCCGGACGGATTGGCGGGGGCCGCCTCGCCGCCGTCGTTCGCCCAGTCGAGCGGCAGTTGGGCGGCAGCGGCCACGAGTTTGTTTTGCGCTTCGCCCGCGAGCGAAGCGGGCGAACGCTGGCCCGCCAGCCATTGCGCGAGATGCGCTTCGTAGAAGAGGCCACTGTCGCCGACGGTCTGTTCGAGCGCGGCCGCGAGCGCCGCGACCGGCACCTGGGCCGCCGCCACATTGGCGGTGGCCGCGGTTCCAGCGGCATTGGGATTGGTGGCGGAAGCAGCGGAACCCGTCGCAGCCGCGGACGTGTCGAACAACGGCAACGCACCGACTTCGACGTCGAGCGCGGGCGCGGCCGGCCAGATCGGCGTCTGGCCGATCACGGCGGACGTCGCCTCGCCGCCCGAGCGCACGATCGCGTTGAGCGTCAGCGCAACAGCGGACAGCGCGGTCTGGGCGGAAGGCTGCGGCGCGGGCGTCTCAATGAGCGCCGGCATGGTCGGCGCGGTTTCGACGCCCGCCGTGCCGGCCTGCGAAGCAGCCGCACTGCCTGGCGCGATGTTGAGCAGACTGTCGATCCGGCTCGCGAGCACCGAAGCGACAGCCGTGTCGATTCCGTTCATGCCGATTCCTTGGTCACATTGGCGGCGTCGCGCTCAAATAAAGTCAGTCGGCCGGATGGATAGAGGCGCCTCTCGGCGCGCGCGGCAAATCTCAGCGCGCTCCGTACAGCTCCTTGAGCACGCGCGTCGGCCGTCCGGCGAACAGCGCGGACAGATTGGCCATGCGCGGATTCGCCAGATCGCGGATCGCAGCGTCGTCGGCGAGGATCTGGCGGATCAGCGCGTATTTGCGCAGACGCTCCGATTCGTCGAGCTTCACCCCTGTTTCGGCGTCTTTCAAGCCGTCCACCAGATGGCGGTATTCGTCTTGCAAGTGGACCAGATCGATCCACAGTGCGCGCCGGGCAGCCATCAGCATGCGGCAGGAAATCGCTGCAATCGCCTCATAACGGGCGAAGTATTCTGCGTTCGATGTCATCTCATGCTTTCCGCGGCGGGCTGGGCTGCCATCCGCGCGATCTCCGGGGCAATCCCGATCCATGCCTCTTCGAGTGTGGCCAGAAGACCATCCACCTCGACCAGCATCGCCTCGCTTTGTTTTATGTTGGCTTCGAGCAACCGGCGCGACATATAGCTATATAGCGCGTTCAACCGCTCCGCAATCTCACCGCCCGCCTCGAGGTTGAGCGACTGTTGCAGCCCGCTTTCGACGATCTGAATCGCCTTGCCGATCGCCTCTCCGCGCGCCGGCACATTGCCCTGTTGCAGGTGCATGCGCGCTTGCGCGATCGCCTGCCGGGCGCCCTGATACAACATCACGATCAGACGATGCGGACTCGCGCCCATCACCCCTGTCTCGACGCCGACGCGTGCGTACGCATTGGCTCCAGAGTGTCCTGGGGAAAACATCGGCGCTCCTCCTCTCTTGCACTGCGGTTGGTCGTGGCACCCCATCCGGGCACGTTGCCGCACCCCGATCTCTGCCTGTACCTGGTTATCGGATAGGCAGCGGGAAAGCTTTAGGCCAGTGTAAGGAGGATTAAGGGGCCAGATGGCGTGGCCCTCGAGGGCCGCACGGCGCGCACGGCGCGCACGCGTTCGGGCGGGCGGAACAGCCTTGCCGCCCGAGCCGCGTTCACACCGACATCTGCATGATGTCGTTATAGGCGGACACCAGCTTGTTGCGCACCTGCAGGCCGAACTGGAAGCCCACGTTGGCCTTTTGCATATCGACCATCACGTCGTTCAGCGACACGTTCGACGAGCCGAGTTCGAACGCCTGCGATTCGCCGACCGCCTTGGTCTGATCGCCGCTGATCTTGTCCAGCGAAGCTTTCAGCGCCGAGGCAAAACCGGTGGGCGTAGCCGCGCCGGACGTGTCGGCCGCGGCATTACTGCCGCCGGCCGCTTGCGCCGCCATCGACTGAATCTGTTGCAGCGCCGACGAAAGCGCGTTCACGGGGAAAGTCATGTTTTCTCCAGGAAAGGACGACCGGCATGCCAAACCGTACCGATCTGGACGAAAGCATAGCAGCGGGCCATACGGGAAAGCCCCGAAACTAGGGGGGAAACCCGGCTCTATTCAAGCAATCGGGTTGAGCCGCGCTGCGGATAATTTCGATGGTGAAAGTCTCTGTCCGTGCGCCCGCCGACCCTCGGTGCGGCAGCGGGCAGAACGCAAAAGGCATCCCGGAGAAACCCGACGCATGGATTCGTCAGCCAACTCTTTGATCAACCCCGACGCCCGCATGGGCCTCGCCGGCGCGCAGCCAGGCGTCGGTGCGGCCGGTGCCGGCCAGGCCGGTGGAGCAGCAGACCTCGGCGGCCTGGGGAGCAACCTCGGCGGCAACTTCGGTCAGCGCCTGTCCGGTCTCGCGCAAATGCGCGGCAACCCGCGCGCTCCGCTGATTTTCGCGGTGGCGCTGCTGGTCGCCGTGGTGGCGGGGCTGTTCCTGTGGTCGCGGGCGCCGGACTACAAGGTGCTCTACAGCAACCTGTCGGACCGCGACGGCGGCGCCATCATCACCGCGCTCCAGGCAGCCAACATTCCCTATAAATTCTCCGACGCCGGCGGCGCGATCCTCGTGCCGGCCGAACAGGTGCACGAAATGCGTCTGCGCCTCGCGTCGCAGGGCTTGCCCAAGAGCGGCTCGGTCGGCTTCGAGCTGATGGACAACCAGAAGTTCGGCATCAGCCAGTTCGCCGAACAGATCAACTATCAGCGTGCACTGGAAGGCGAACTGGAGCGCACGGTCGAGTCGATTTCGTCGGTGAAGTCGGCGCGCGTGCATCTGGCGATTCCGAAGCCGTCCGTATTCGTGCGCGACAAGGAAGCGCCGTCCGCCTCCGTGCTGGTCAACCTCTACCCGGGCCGCGCGCTCGACGAAGGCCAGGTGCTGGCGATCACCCATATGGTGTCGTCGGCGGTGCCGGATATGCCGGTGAAGGGCGTGACCATCCTCGACCAGGACGGCAATCTGCTGACGCAGCCGTCCACCGGCAGCGGACTCGACGCCTCGCAACTGAAGTACCGCCAGCAGATCGAGCGCAGCACCCAGCAGCGCATCGACGCGATCCTCGCGCCGCTGTTCGGCTCGGGCAACGCGCACTCGCAGGTCAGCGCCGATATCGACTTCTCGCATAGCGAGCAGACGTCGGAAAACTACGGCCCGAACGGCACCCCGCAACAGGCGGCGATCCGCAGCCAGCAATCGAGCAGTGCCACCGAAATGTCGCAAGGCGGCGCCTCGGGCGTGCCGGGCGCGCTGTCGAACCAGCCGCCGCAACCGGCTTCGGCGCCGATCAATGCACCGAATGGCGCGAGCGGCGTGACGACCACGCCGGTCAGCGACCGCAAGGACTCGACCACCAACTACGAACTCGACAAGACGGTGCGCCATCTCGAACAGCCGATGGGCGGCATCAAGCGCCTGTCGGTGGCGGTGGTGGTGAACTACCTGCGCGTGGTCGACGGCAAGGGTCACGCCACGATGCAGCCGGTCACCGCCGACAAGCTCGCGCAGGTCAACCAGCTGGTGAAGGACGCGATGGGCTTCGACCAGGCGCGCGGCGACTCGGTCAACGTGGTCAACAGCCCGTTCACCACCGAAGTCGATCCGAACGCCGACCTGCCGTGGTGGCGCACGCCGGACATGATCGCGCTCGCCAAGCAGATCGCTACTTACCTCGGCATCGGCGCGGTCGCCCTGTTCCTCTACTTCGTGATGGTGAAGCCGGCGCTGCGCCGCGCTTTCCCGCCGCCGGAGTCGGCCGCCGCCGCGGCGCTGCCCTCGCCGGACGAGCCGATCCTGCTGGACGGCATTCCCGCCGCCGAGCGCGCGGGCGCGAACACGGTCGCCGAACTGGAAACCGACAGCGAACTGCTCGCCCTCGAAAGCTCCAAGCACAAATACGAACGGAACCTGGAATTCGCGCGCAACATCGCGCGCCAGGATCCGAAGATCGTTGCAACCGTCGTGAAAAATTGGGTGTCCGATGAGCGCTGAAGGCGTAATGAAGAGCGCGCTCCTGCTGATGTCGATCGGCGAGGAAGAAGCCGCGCAGGTGTTCAAGTTCCTCGGGCCGCGCGAAGTCCAGAAGATCGGCGTCGCGATGGCCGCACTGAAGAGCGTGACCCGCGAGCAGGTCGACGAAGTCCTGCAGGAGTTCGTGCGTGAGGCCGAGCAGCACACCGGCATGTCGCTGGATTCGAACGAATACATCCGTTCCGTGCTGACCAAGGCGCTCGGCGACGACAAGGCCGGCGCGATCATCGACCGGATTCTGCAGGGCAGCGATACGAGCGGTATCGAAGGCCTGAAGTGGATGGATTCCGCAGCGGTCGCCGAACTCATCAAGAACGAGCATCCGCAGATCATCGCGACCATCCTCGTTCACCTGGACCGCGATCAGGCGTCGGAAATCGTCGCCTGCTTCACGGAACGGCTGCGCAACGACGTGCTGCTGCGCATCGCGACGCTCGACGGCATCCAGCCGGCCGCGCTGCGCGAACTCGACGACGTGCTGACAGGCCTCCTGTCCGGCAGCGACAACCTCAAGCGCAGCCCGATGGGCGGCATCCGCACGGCGGCCGAAATTCTCAACTTCATGTCGAGCAATCATGAAGAAGGCGTCATCGAGAATGTTCGCCAATACGATGCGGAACTTGCGCAGAAGATCATTGATCAGATGTTTGTGTTCGAGAACCTGCTCGATCTGGAAGACCGCGCGATCCAGCTGTTGCTGAAGGAAGTCGAGTCCGAGGCGTTGATCATCTCGCTGAAGGGCGCGCCGCCCGCGCTGCGCCAGAAGTTCCTGTCGAACATGTCGCAGCGTGCCGCCGAACTGCTCGCCGAAGACCTCGACGCGCGCGGTCCGGTGCGCGTCTCCGAAGTCGAGACGCAGCAGCGCCGCATCCTGCAGATCGTGCGCAACCTGGCCGAAGGCGGCCAGATCGTTCTAGGCGGCAAGGCCGAAGATGCATATGTCTGATCAGAACTCCGCGGCGAAGGAAAGCCTCTCGGCCTACCAGCGCTGGGAGATGGCCTCGTTCGATCCGGTGCCCCCGGCACCGCCCGAACCCGAAGTCGACGACGGCGCTTTCGAAGCCGAACTCGAACGTCTGCGCGACGCCGCTCATGCACAGGGCATCGCGTCCGGCCACGTGGCCGGCCAGGCGCTCGGTTATCAAGCCGGTTACGACCAAGGCCATGCGCAGGGTTTCGAGCAAGGCCAGAGCGAAGCGCGCGAAGAAGCCGCGCGGCTCGCCGCGCTGGCCGAAACCTTCAAGGCCGCGCTCGACGGCGCGCAAGGCGCGATCTCCGAGACGCTCGTCGCACTCGCGCTCGACATCGCGCAGCAGGTGGTGCGCCAGCACGTGCAGCATGACCCGACCGCGCTGATCGCCGCCGCGCGCGAGGTGCTGGCCGCCGAGCCCACGCTGGTCGGCGCGCCGGCGCTGATCGTGAGCCCCGCCGATCTGCCGGTCGTCGAAGCCTATCTGATGGAAGAATTGCAAACGCGCGGCTGGACCGTGCGCACCGATCCGGCGGTGGAACGCGGCGGCTGCCGCGCGCAAGCCGGCACCGGCGAAGTGGACGCCGGCATCGACACGCGCTGGGAGCGTGTGGCTGCCGCACTCGGCAAGGTGAGCACATGGTGAAGCCGACACTCGAAGAGATCCGCGCCAGCGACCTGACGCCGCTCGAACGCGAACTGGCGCTGGCGTCGTTCGGCGCCGAGGCGCTCGCGGAAGTACCGGCTGCGGTGACACCCGCCGCGGCCGCGGTCGCGGCGATCGAAGCTGCCTTGCGCGATCCGGCGCATGCCCATCCGGCGACGGGCGCCGCCGCGAGCCGCGTTGCCGCGCCTGCGAACTCCGCTTCCGCCGCTGTTGCCCACGCCCCGTACGATCCCGCGCTCGACAGCAATCCGCACATGCAAGCCTGGCGCGGCCGCCTCGACGCACTGCGCGCGCGCAACGCAATCGCCAAGCCGATGCGCGCCTGCGGACGCCTCACACGCGCCGCTGGTCTCGTGCTCGAAGCCGTGGGCCTGCGCCTCTCCGTAGGCGCCGAAGTGATGATCGAACTGCCGCAAGGCAGTTCGCTGCCGATGGCCGAAGCCGAAGTGGTCGGCTTCTCCGGCGACAAACTGTTTCTGATGCCGACCACTGAAGTGATCGGCCTCCTGCCCGGCGCACGCGTCTTCCCGCTCGAAAGTGCGCCGATCGCCGACCCGATGGCGGGCGCGAAGCGTCTGCCGGTCGGCTGGGAATTGCTTGGCCGCGTGCTGGACGCCTCCGGCCGTCCGCTCGACGGACTCGGTCCGCTCGGCGCGCATGCCGACGCCCCGCTGTCCTCGCCGGTCATCAATCCGCTGAACCGCGAGCCGATCCACAAGGTGCTCGACGTCGGCGTGCGCGCGATCAACGCGCTCTTGACCGTCGGCCGTGGCCAGCGCATGGGATTGTTCGCCGGTTCGGGCGTCGGTAAATCGGTGCTGCTCGGTACGATGGCGCGCTACACCAGCGCCGAAGTGATCGTGATCGGCCTGATCGGCGAGCGCGGCCGCGAAGTGAAGGAATTCATCGAGCAGATTCTCGGCGAGGAAGGATTGGCGCGCTCAGTGGTGATCGCCGCGCCGGCCGACGTTTCGCCGCTTCTGCGTATGCAGGCCGCATCGTATTCGACGTCGCTCGCTGAGTATTTCCGCGACCAGGGCAAGCACGTGCTGCTGCTGATGGACTCGCTGACCCGTTACGCGATGGCCCAGCGCGAGATCGCGCTGGCCGTGGGCGAGCCGCCCGCCACCAAGGGCTATCCGCCTTCGGTGTTCGCCAAGCTGCCGGCGCTCGTCGAGCGGACCGGCAACGGCCCGGCGGGCGGCGGCTCGATCACCGCGTTCTACACGGTGCTGACCGAGGGCGACGACCAGCAGGATCCGATCGCCGACTCGGCGCGGGCGATTCTGGACGGCCACATCGTGCTGTCGCGCTCGCTGGCTGAAGCCGGCCACTATCCCGCGATCGACATCGAAGCGTCGATTAGCCGGGCAATGACCGCGCTGATCGACGATAACCATCTGGACAAGACGCGTATGTTCAAGCAGATGCTGTCGCGCTATCAGCGCAACCGCGATCTGATCAACGTCGGCGCGTATTCGAGCGGGCGCGACGCGCTGCTCGACCGCGCGATTGCGCTGTATCCGCGGATGGAAGCATTTTTGCAGCAAGGTTTTCGCGAGTGCGCGAACTTTGAACCGAGTCTCGAGATGCTGGACGCGCTGTTTGCCCAAGGAGGCTGACGATGGCGAAACACTTTCCGATCAAGACCCTCATCGGCCTCGCCCAGGACGATGTGGACGCCGCCGCGCAACGTCTGGGCCGCGCGCAGCGCGAGCGCAACGACGTGCAGTCGCAGCTCGACGCCCTCGTGCAGTACCGCGACGAATACCACGCACGCTTCACCGCGACGGCCCAGACGGGCATGCCCGCAGGGAACATGCGCAATTTCCAGGCATTCATCGACACGCTCGACTCCGCCATTGAACAGCAGCGCAACCTGCTGGTGACGGCCAACGCGCGCGTCGAGGCAGCCAAGCCCGATTGGCAGCGTCAGAAGCAGAAGCTCGGTTCGTACGAAGTGCTGCAGGCGCGCGGCGAGGCAGCCGAAGCCAAGACCACGGCGCGGCGCGATCAGCGCGACGCCGACGAACACGCCGCCCGGATTCTGAGGATGCGCGCAGAAGGCGCATGACGCGCATGAGCGCCACCTCGATTGACTGAACACCGTTTGACCGATTGACAGGATTCCCTATGTCGCTTCTTTCACAGATCGGCTCGCTGCTCGGCTCCGCCAGCAGCACGTCAACCAGCGCGGCCATCGCCGCTGCGGCGAACGCAAAACCGTTCTCGCAAACCCTGCAGCAGAGCATCGACCAGCAGAACAGCGCGGCTGCGCTGAGCGCGAGCCAGCAGCAGGCTGCGGCTGCGGCCGCGGCGTCGTCAGGATCGTCGCCGTCTTCGTCGAGCGTGCACGACGCGCCGCCGCCGGCCGATCCCGCACCGAAAAGCGCCGACGACGCGAGCAACAGCAAGGACACCAGCAAGCCGACGAGCTCGGCTTCGTCCACGGCTTCGTCGGGCGATACGCAACAGGCTTCGACCGACAAGACGAACGCCACGCCGGCGAAAACCGGCAACACGGCGAACCAGACCGACGCGGGCACCGCGGCGGCAGCCGCTGCCGCTCAGGCCCAGGCACAAGCTCAGGCCGACGCGAACAGCGCCAATACGCCGACAACCGCCGACCCCGCAGCAGCTTTGACCGATGCCCCGACCGCGCTGCCCGGCACGGCCACGGACGCTACGACCGGCCGCACGCCGGGCAAGAAATCCACCGCCACCGATCCGAAGTCATTGCAAGACGCGCTGCAAGCGGCGTTGGCTGCATTGGCGAACGGCCAGGGCATTCCCGCGCAAGCGCTGGCGAGCGGCGCAGCCGCGAGCGCCGCGACCTCGGCAAACGGCCTGGCTGGTACGAACACTGGGCCGAATGGCGCTGCGGACGGCAAGAGCCTGGCGGCTGGCCTGTTTGGCGACGGCAAGGGATCGACCGTATCGAAAGCCGCGATGACGACGGCGGCGACGACCGTGGCCGACCCATCGGCAGCCGTAAAAGCGGCGGCTGACGCAATGACGGCGACGGCAGCCGGAGGCACGCAAGCCGACGATCTTGCCTCCTTCAAGAGCGCGACGGATGCAGCGACAGCGGCGCTAGCCGCTTCGCAAGCCGCGGCGAGCGCAGCGAGCACGACGGCAGCCGGCCAGACCACTGGCAACGCCGGCGCGGCGGAAGCGGCGAACGCGCTGTCACCGCAGGTCGGCACGACCGACTGGGAAGACGCGTTGAGCCAGAAGGTGGTGTTCCTGTCGAACGCACATTCGCAGAGCGCCGAGCTCACCTTGAACCCGAAGGATCTGGGGCCGCTACAGGTTGTCTTGCAGGTTGCCGATAACCATGCACATGCGTTGTTCGTGTCGCAGCACCAGTCCGTGCGCGAAGCCGTCGAAGCAGCGCTGCCGAAGCTGCGCGAGGCGATGGAATCCAACGGCATCGGCTTGGGAAGCGCAAGCGTCAGCGACGGCTTTGCGCGCCAGAGCGGCCAACAGCAAAGCGCCGACTCCGGCCGTTCCGGCGGCCGCTCGAGCGGGAGCGGATCGTTTGGCGGCAATAGCGGCACGGACGCGATCGACACGGCGGTCAACGTACCCGTGCGCCGCACGGCAGGCCTGGTCGACACATTCGCTTGAGGTTGATGCCTTGAGCGCCGGCATTCGCCGTGCGCCAAAGCATTTGCCGAACATTGATTTTGCAGACAGTTGATCAGCGGCGCCCACCAAAGGGCGCCGATTTGCGTCGGGTGGTTAAGTGAAGTACCGCCACGGCGCGCGCAGCGTCGCCGGAAGAATGAGCGCCTTGTCACTCACGCGGAATGCGCGAGAACACTGATTCCAGATGGACCACTACTGCGACTGCGCGAGGGGCCCGCTTATGAGCTGGCGGTGTGAAGCGGCTTTCTTTGCCTACTTTCTTTGCCGCGGCAAAGAAAGTAGGTGCCGCCCCGCACAGGGGCAACGCCAATAGACCACAGCGAGCTCAAGGAAAGGCCAACACCCCACAGCGGACCAAAAGAAAAGCCCAACAAAAAAGCAAAAACCAGAGATAACCCTCAATCCCCCTTCTTTTCGACCCATCGCGCCGCAGGCAAATCAACAACAATCACCATCACCAGCACTAAAGGCAAGCAAAGCAAACCTCATGGCAACCACAACCGCACCCCAGCAAGCCGCGCCCGCCTCTCCGGGCCCGATGAAGCGCATCATCCTGATCGTCCTCATAGCGATCATTGCCGCGGGCGCAGCCGGCGCAGGCGTGTGGTTCTTCATGTCGAAGCGCGCCCCCGCCGCCGCATCGGCTGAAACCGCCAGCGCGCCAGCGCCACTCGCCGCTCCGCTGTTCTTCCCGCTCGAATCGATGACCGTGAATCTGCAATCAGACGACGGCCAGCAGCATTTCCTGCGCATCGGCCTGACACTAAAACTCACCGACGCCAAGACCCAGCAAGAGCTGACCGACCACATGCCCGAAGTGCGCAGCCACATCCTGCTCGCACTCTCGAACAAGCACCCTGACGAACTCGCGCCGCTCGAAGGCAAGCGCGCGCTCGCCACGGAACTGCGCACGCTGATCGAGCAGCCGACCGACAAGGGCGCCGCGCCGATCCATGTCCAGGACGTGCTGTTCACCGAATTCGTCGTGCAGTGACGCCGGTCGTGACGTTAATCAGCGCTGCCATCATCAACCGCCACGGGACGCACGAGGAATAAGGAATGGGCCACGAAGAGTTCATGTCCCAGGAGGAGGTCGATGCCCTCCTCAAGGGCGTAACCGGTGAAACCGACTCGGAAGCCGAGCAAAGCGACCGTGCGGGCGTACGGCCTTACAACATCGCGACGCAGGAACGCATCGTCCGCGGCCGGATGCCCGGCCTCGAAATCATCAACGACCGGTTTGCGCGCCTGTTGCGCGTCGGCATTTTCAACTTCATGCGGCGCTCAGCGGAAATCTCCGTCGGTCCGGTGAAGGTGCAGAAGTACAGCGAATTCACCCGCAACCTGCCGATCCCGACCAACCTGAACCTGGTCCACGTGAAGCCGCTGCGCGGCACGTCGCTGTTCGTGTTCGATCCGAACCTGGTGTTCTTCGTGGTCGACAACCTGTTCGGCGGCGACGGGCGTTTCCACACCCGCGTCGAAGGCCGCGATTTCACGCAGACCGAGCAGCGCATCATCAACAAGTTGCTGAACCTGGTGTTCGACAACTACACGGCGTCGTGGAAGAGCGTGCGTCCGCTGCAGTTCGAATACGTGCGCTCGGAAATGCACACGCAATTCGCCAACGTGGCGACGCCGAACGAAATCGTCATCGTCACGCAGTTCTCGATCGAGTTCGGCACGACCGGCGGCACGCTGCACATCTGCATGCCGTACTCGATGATCGAACCGATCCGCGACATCCTCTCGTCGCCGATCCAGGGCGAGGCGCTCGAAGTCGACCGCCGCTGGGTCCGCGTGCTGTCGCAGCAGGTGCAGGCAGCGGAAGTGGAACTGACCGCCGACCTGGCTCAGGTGCCGGTCACGTTCGAACAGATCCTGAACATGCGCAAGGGCGATGTTTTGCCGATCAACATCCCCGAACACATCACGGCGAAAGTCGATGGCGTGCCGGTGATGGAATGCGGCTACGGAATTTTCAATGGTCAGTATGCGTTGCGGGTCCAGAAGATGATCAGCGCAGCCGAAACGATGAAGGAAGGTGGATATGAGTGACCTGAACGCAAAAACTGAGGCCGAACTGGCCGCTGGCGAGCCGCAATTTGCCGCCGACGCAGCCGCTGCCGAAGACGACGCGGCCATGGCGGACTGGGCCAGCGCGCTGGCCGAGCAGAACGACAATACGGAAGTCAGCGCAACGACGGCGGGCGTGTTCCAGCCGCTGTCGAAAGTCGAGCCGACCTCGACGCGCAACGACATCGACATGATCCTGGACATTCCTGTTCAGATGACCGTCGAGCTCGGCCGCACCAAGATCGCGATCCGCAATCTGCTGCAACTCGCGCAGGGTTCGGTGGTGGAACTGGACGGCATGGCCGGCGAACCGATGGACGTGCTGGTCAACGGCTGTCTGATCGCGCAGGGCGAAGTGGTGGTGGTGAACGACAAGTTCGGGATCCGTCTGACCGACATCATCACGCCGTCCGAACGTATCCGGAAATTGAATCGATGAAACGCGTTGCCGGTCGCGCCGTGTTGCGCACTGTTCTGAATCGCGCTGCACAGGCTGCGAACGTCGTGGCGGCGCTATGCGCCTCGGCGTCGATCTTCGCGCTGCTCGCACCGTCGGCCGCTCATGCGGCGGACATGAACGCGGTCAACAACGCCGCGAAAATCGCCTCGGGCGTCGGCGCGGGCACGGCTGTTCCGGCGCTCGGCGTCGGCGCGGTATTGCAAACCATCGTCGGCCTGCTGGTCGTGATCGGTCTGGTGTTCGGTTGCGCATGGCTCGCTCGCCGCTTCGGCTTGCAGCCGGCAAACCGCGGCGGTCTCGTGAAGACGGTCGGCGGCGCCTCGCTCGGCGGCAAGGAACGGGTCGCGGTGGTCGAGATCGGCGATACGTGGCTCGTGCTCGGCACGGCGCCCGGCAATGTCCGTCTGCTTCACACGATGCCGGCCGGTTCGGCCGCCATCGATCCGCTCGGCGCCACGCAGCCCGGCCCGGCAAGCACGCGGGCGACGGGCACGGCACTCCCAGGCACCTTCGGCCAACGCTTTCGCGACGCTTTGAAAGGCGAAGTGGGCAAACGTTTCAACGGGCAAGGCGGCGGGGTTCGGTAATGCAGTTCAGTCTTCCTTCGGCGCGTCACGCGCAATCCGCTCGCATGTCCAGCACCTCCTCGAAAGTGATTTCAGCCGTGCGCCGCGTTGCACCTGTCGCCTTGCCGGCGCTGATGCTCGTGCTGCCGACAGTGTCGTTCGCGCAAACCGCCGGCTTGCCGGCCTTCAACACGAGCCCCGGCCCGAACGGCGGCACGACCTACTCGCTGAGCGTGCAGACGATGCTGCTGCTCACGATGCTGTCGTTCCTGCCGGCGATGGTGCTGATGATGACTAGCTTCACGCGCATCATCATCGTGCTCTCGCTGCTGCGCCAGGCGCTCGGCACGACCACGACGCCGCCTAACCAGGTGCTCGTCGGACTCGCGCTGTTCCTCACGTTGTTCGTCATGTCGCCGGTGCTCGACAAGGCCTACACTGATGGCTACAAGCCGTTCTCCGACGGCACGATTCCGATGGAGACCGCGGTGAACCGCGGCCTCGCCCCGTTCAAGACGTTCATGCTGCGCCAGACCCGCGAAAGCGATCTCGCGTTGTTCGCCCGCATCTCGCACGCCGCGCCGATGCAAGGTCCGGAAGACGTGCCGCTGTCGCTGCTGGTGCCCTCGTTCGTGACGAGCGAACTAAAAACCGGCTTCCAGATCGGCTTCACGATTTTCATCCCGTTCCTCATCATCGACATGGTGGTGGCGAGCGTGCTGATGTCGATGGGTATGATGATGGTGTCACCCGCGACCATTTCGCTGCCGTTCAAGCTGATGCTGTTCGTGCTGGTCGATGGCTGGCAATTGCTGCTCGGCTCGCTTGCACAGAGCTTCGTTTAACCGCGCTTTTTAACCGCGCCCGCGCCCTTCACGCTTCCGGTCCCATCGCCATGAATCAAGAATCCGTCATGACGCTCGCGCACCAGGCCATGTATGTCGGCCTGCTGCTCGCCGCGCCGCTGCTGCTGGTCGCGCTGGTGGTCGGTCTGGTGGTGAGCCTGTTCCAGGCCGCCACGCAGATCAACGAAAGCACGCTGTCGTTCATCCCGAAACTGCTCGCGATCGCCGTCACGATGGTGGTCGCCGGCCCGTGGATGCTCACGACCATGCTCGACTATCTGCGCCAGACGCTCACCAACATTCCGACGCTCGTCAACTGAGCGCGGCGCCGGCTCTCACCTTCCCTTCCGACCCGCGATGTTCTCCGTCACCTACGCGCAACTGAACGCCTGGCTCACCGCGTTCCTGTGGCCGTTCGTACGCATCCTCGCGCTGGTCGCCACCGCGCCGGTGCTCGGCAACCGCTCGCTGCCAATCCGCGTGAAGATCGGCCTCGCGGCGTTCGTCACGATCATCGTCGCGCCCACGCTCGGCGCGCTGCCGAAAGTCACGGTGTTTTCCGCCGAAGGCGTGTGGATCATCGTCAACCAGTTCCTGATCGGCATCGCGCTCGGCATGACCATGCAGATCGTGTTTCAGGCGATCAGCGCGGCGGGCGATTTCGTCGGTCTCGGCATGGGGCTCGGCTTCGCGACTTTCTTTGACTCGCAGGCAGCCAGTTCGAGCCAGGTGCTGTCGAGCTACATGAACACGATCGCCATGCTGGTGTTTCTGGTGATCGACGGCCATTTGCAGATGATCAGCGCGCTGCTCGCCACGTTTCAGTCGGTGCCGGTGTCGGCGAATATTCTCGGCGCGCCCGGCTGGCGCACGCTGGCGAACTTCGGCAGCACGGTGTTTTCGGCGGGCCTGCTGTTGTCGCTGCCGGTGGTCGCCGCGCTTCTTATCACCAATCTCTCGCTCGGCATACTGAACCGCGCCGCGCCGCAAATCGGCGTGTTCCAGATCGGCTTTCCACTGACCATGCTGATCGGCATGCTGCTGCTGCAGTTGATGACCCCGAACATGATTCCGTTCTTCATACGGCTCTTCGACGTCGGGCTCGATCAGATGGGGCGCGTGGCGGCGGGGTTTAGGTAGCACGCTTCGCTCGCCGCGCAGTGCAATGAAAAAAAAGAAGGGCGGAGCCGTTCACACCGGCTTCCGCCCTTCCCCGTTTCAGACTGCTCGTGCTATCAGTTCAAGTACTGGAACAGCGAGATATTCTGAATCTTCGCGAACGCCTGCTGCGCAGCTTGCAGTGCGGCCTGCGTCATCGTGTACTTGCCGATCGTCTTGACCATGTCGGTCTGCGTCAGATCCGCGAGATTGCTCGACGTCTGCAGCGTGTTGGTCTGCGTGACCGTCTGCAATGCCTGCACTTCCTGCTCACGGCCACCCACTGCCGCTTGCGCCGTCACGACGTTGTTCATCGTGTTCTCGAGCTGGGTCATGCTGGTGGTCAACGCGCTCTGGAAGCTGGCCGTCGAAGCGCCGCCCGACACCGGCGTTTGCAACGTGGTGATCAACTGGCTCAGATTGGCGAACACGTCCATGCTGCCTTGCGTGGCCGGCGTCACCGTGAAGCTGTCGCCCGCGTTCGGCGCGCCGGTGATCGACACCGACTGGCCGCCGACCGTGATCGCCGAACCGGCCGTGAACGCTTGCGGCGCGCTCGTGGTCACGGCGCCGGTCGCCGGATCGGTCTGGCTCACGGTATAGGTGGTCGCCGACGAGAAGTCGATCGAATACTTGTCCGCGTTGGTCGGATCGGTCGGGTTGTTCAGGCTCACCGTACTGATCACGCCCGTGCCGGTGTTGCCGGTTTTCGCGGCCGGCACGGAACTGGTGCCGATCGGCGCAACGCTGCCGAAGATCGCAATGCCGTTGTCGCCGGTCTGCACCACGTGCGAATCGGTGATCTGCACTCCGGGCGTGCCGGTGTCGCCGGAATAGGTCACGACGCCGGCCGAATTCGTGGTGTACGGCTGCGCGCTGCTTTGATAACCGGCGAACAGGTAGTTGCCTTGCGGGTCGGTCGAATTGGCGAGCGTCATCAACTGGCTGCGCAAGCTTTGCAGTTGCGTCGCGATCGAACCCCGGTCGCCATCGTTCAGCGAACCGTCGCCGGCACGCAGCACCAGCGTATGGATGGTTTGCAGCACCGTGTTGACGCTGCCGAGCGTGGTGTCTTCCTGCTGCAGCGAAGCCAGCGCGGTGCCCTGATTGGTCGTGTATTGCGACAGGGTCGTCGCCGTCGAGCTCAACTGCACGGCCTGCGCCGCGCCGAGCGGATTGTCCGATGGCGTGGAGAGGCTCACGCCGCTCGAAATCTCGGCATACAACTGCGACAACTGAGCTTGCTGATCGCTCATCGTCGCGACGTTCATGTTGAAGTACTGCGTGCTGGAGATGCGCATTGTCAACGCCTCACTGGAAGATGCCGAGTATCGTCTGGAACAGGGTCTGCGCGGTCTGGATGACCTTGCTGTTTGCCTGATACAGCTGCTGATACTGAAGCAGGTTGGCTGCTTCTTCGTTGATGTTCACGCCGGAAACCGACTGCTGCGCGGTGGTGATCTGCGTCACCAGCGAGCTTTGCGCGGTGCTCGACGTCTGAATCTGGTTGGTCTGGTTGCCGATATTGTTGACGTAGTTCGCATACGCGCCCGTCAGCGTGACCGTGCCGCCCGACAGCGATTTCGCGGTGGACAGATTCGACAGCGCCAGTGCGTTGCGGCCGTCGTTGTTCGCGCCGGTGTTCGGGCCGATGGTGAACTTGTCGCCGGCCGCCGGTGCGCCGCTGATCGTCACCGAGACGTTGTTCATCTGGCCGGCGGTCGTGTTATTGATCGTCAGCGAGGCGCCGGTGGCCGACGAATACGGCACCACGGTCGTCGCGCTGGTGATCGAATACGTGGTAGCGGGGGAACCGGCCACCGTCACCGTCGAACCGACCGGGAAACCGGACAGGCCCGTGCCGTCGTACGACAGCGTGGTGGTCGAGTTTGGCATCGTGTAGCCGGCCGTGACGGTGCCCTGCGTGATCGTGCCGGTGCCGGTGTTGCTCGAGGCGGCCGCGCCCAGAACTGGCGCGGCGGCGGCGATCGCCGATGCGTCGGTGGTGGCGGTCGCGAAGCTGTTCAGCGCGCCACGGGTCGGCTCGACCGTGAACGAGTCGCCAGGATTCATCGTCCCGGTGGTCGAGAAATTCAGGCCGTTGATCGGCTGGCTCAGGTTGGTCGCCGAACCCACCACGCTGCCCGTCGAATTGTCGGTCAACGTGTAGGTGGTGCCGTTGTAGGCGAGCGTGTAGTCACCGGTGGTCGGTTGCGTGGGATTCGCGAACGACACGTTCAGCGACGCATTGCCGGTGTTCTGCGTATTCGCATAGACCGTCGGGCCGCCCACTGAGAACAGCGCGCCACCCTTGGCGCCGGCGAGCGTAATGCCCAGCCCGTTTTGCGCGTTGACCTGCGCGGAGAAGCTCACGGCGATCGCGCCGAGTTGCGCCTCGCCCGGATCGAGCGTCTGGCTGCGGAACGCGAGCAGGCCGCCGAGCGTGCCGCCGTCGATCTTGCTGTCGGGCAGGTTCTGCGGCGCGGCTGCCGGGTTCGCACCCGCCTGGCCGAGATACTGGACGGACAACTCGCTGGTGTCGCCGGTCGAAGGCGCCGTACCCAGGTTGAAGCTGTTGTTGGAGGACACCAGCGGCTGGCCGTTGCTCATGAAGACGCTGTAGCTGCCGTTGCTGTTCACGACGTTCACGCCGATCAGTTGCGACAGGTTGGACACGGCGAGATCGCGCTGATCCATCAACTGGTTCGGCGGCTGGCCTTGCGTGCTGGCCTGGGCGATCTGACCGTTCAACTGCGCGATCTGCTGCGTGAAGCTGTTGATCTGCGAAACGGTGTTGGTGAGCTGCGTGTTGACGCTCTGGCGCAGCGCGTCGTATTGCTGACCCGCGGCGTTGATCTGGTTCACCAGCGTCTGCGCGCCGCTCATCGCGGTCTGGCGTGTAGCCAGGCTCGACGCGTTGTTCGAGACGTTCTGCAAGCCGGTGAAGTAGCCGGTGATCGCGCTCGCAATCCCGGCGGTCGGGCTGCCGATCAGATTGTTCAGTTGCGAGATCAGCGTGTTGTACGTCGACAGCGCGCTGCCCGAGCTCTGCGCATTGTTCAGCTCAGTGGTCAGATACTGGCTGTACTGGCGCGTCACGGTCGTGGTCGAGACGCCTTGCGGCAGATAGCCCGAGCCCGTGTACTGGCCGCCGCTTTCCGCATACACCGGCGTTTCGATGGTGTAGCCGGGCGTCGACGCGTTGCTGATGTTCTGGCCGGTCGTCGTGAGTCCCCACTGGGCTGCGTTCAGTCCACTGAGGCCGATATTGATGAGATTGGACATGCGTCATCCTGAAGGGCGACACCGTACACATGCCGCCGCGTTACTTGAACATCTTGTTTAACGGCCTCAACAAGGAAAAATTGAGGTCATTCCGATGCGTGTTCGACGTTTGTTTCAACGTTTGCGAGGCTTGCCTGCCGGGCTTGTCACCCATCGCGCAGAGACGCGCGCCGGTACGGAAAATAGGTGACAAGGAAGTGACGATGAACCGGCAAGCGAACACGGTGCGCAAGCAACCCCTCTCACGCACCGCGGATCCAACATTTCAATCAGCGCACTAGCGAACGGCGCTTCATCTCGAGCTGCGTGATCAGACGTTGCAGCGTGTTTTCCGCGCTGCCCGGCAGCGTCAGAAAGCGGAAGCCGAGTTGGAACCGCTGCGTGCCGTTCGGCAACGCGGTGGAGCGATGCGACACGAGTTGCAGATCGAGCGAGAGCCGGCCGAGCGCGCCGAGCGACAGCTCGCAATCGAGCAGGCGCGTGCCCATCGGCAATTCGGCCACGCGTTCGTCCGTGGTGCGCATGCCGACGCCGCCGAGCGACAGGTCGTGCACTTCAAAGCGGAACGAATCGCCTTCGGGCAAACGGCCGGAGCATACGTACGGATCGAGAATCGGCGCATCGACGCGGAAGTACTCGCGGCGCTGCACGTAAAACAGCACCTCGGGGAAATCGGCTTCGAATGCGGGCAGTCCTTCGAAACGGGTCTCGCGCGGCGTGCCGGTGGCGAATTCGACACGCACGCCGTCCGGCTGCGCGTGGAACTGGCAGCGCGGCGCGCTCAGCAAGCCTTTGTTCTGATCGGACAACGCGCCCCAATCGAACGTGAAGCTGCGGCCGCGCACGTCGACGTCGAGTAGACGCGTGACGAGCTGTCCGCCTGCGTATTGAACGGTGAGGAAATCGCCGCGATTGACGAGATTGCGTAACTGGACGCCGATCTCCAGCGGATTGCGACGGCCGAAATCGTTGCCGCCTTCGTCGGTCGGAGCGTGCAGCTGGCCGTGTGTGTCGGTCTGGCCGTTCGACTGGGTAGTATCCATGGGCTTGCCGGTATGCATGTTCTTGCGGGCGCGTGCCAGGGCTCCTGCCGGGGCTTTCGCGCGGTCTTCATCGAAGCCGCAGCACGCGCATCCCAACCGGACATTACAACGCTTTCCGGTATTGGGTCTAACTGATTAGCGGCAGCATCCGGCCAAAATTTAGGGGCCTGTAATGAATTATTTGCCGCAAACGTTAAAACGCGCCATGCCTCTCGCGGGTGGGCCGGCCGCCCGTGGGCGGCCGGCCTCGTCCGTCTTGCCATGCACCTGGCCCCGTCGCGTGCATGGTTTTGATTCGGTTAAGTGATCGGTTGATTCGAACTGCGGTCACTGCGGATCAGCCCATCTTCTGCATGATGGACATCAGTTTTTTTGCGTAGTGCGGATCAGTCGCGTAACCGGCGCGCTGCATGCCATTCGCGAAGCCGTTCACGTCATGCGCCGAATTGATCACCTGCGCGTAACGCGGATTGCCCTTGAGCAGGCTCGCGTAATCGGTCATGGCTTCCTGATACGAGTCGTACGCGCGGAATTTTTCGACAACGCGCTGCGGCTTGCCGTTCACATATTCGGTCGTGACCGTCGACACGGTCTTGCCGGTCCAGTCCTTGCTCGCCTTGATGCCGAACACGTTGTGGCTGGTCGAGCCGTCCGCCTTCTTGATCTCGCTCTTGCCCCAGCCCGATTCGAGCGCGGCCTGGCCGATGATGAAGCGCGCCGGAATGCCGGTCGCAGCGCTGGCGGCTTGCGCAGGTTGGGCGAGCTTGTCGACGAAAGCGTCGACCTTCGGCGAGCTGCCGTCGCCTTTCAGCGGCGGAGTGAGCGCGCTGTTGGCCGAGTAGCCCTTGCCCATCGCCAGTTGGCCGTTGGCCTGCGCATTGCCGTACGCCTTGGCGAGCGCGTTCAGCGCCGCGGTCTGGCCTTCGTCGCCGCCGCCGCTGCCGCCGCCCAATGAGTTAACCATGCCCGTCAAACCACCCGCACCGCCGCCCACCTGCATGCCTTGATTGCGCATCAGTTGCTTGAGCATTGCGTCAGCCACGCCAATGCCCTTTTGCGACATCTGTTGCGACAACTGCTGATCCATCATCGACGTGAAGGTGGCGCTGTCGTGCGAATCGAACGGACCGTCTTGCGGGGTCGCGTCGCGCATGCTCTTCAACATCATCTGCGTGAACACCGCGTCGAACTGCTGCGCGGCCATCTTCATGCCGGCTTGCGGCGATGCCTTGGCTTGCGCGCTCAGCTTCGCGAAACCCTGCACGTCGAGCGCGAAGCGCTGGGTCAGGTCGTTCGCCGAAGCGGCGGAATTGGTCGTATCCGAATTCATCCTGTGTCTTCCTTAGATGATTTCCAGGTCGGCGCGCAGAGCGCCCGCCGCTTTCATCGCCTGCAGGATCGACATCAGATCCGCGGGCGTCGCACCCAATGCGTTGAGCGCCTTCACCACTTCGGCGAGATTGGCGCCGGCGGTCACCAGCTTCAGTGCGCCGTTGTCCTGCTTCATCTGAATCTGCGACTGCTTGGCCACCACCGTCTGGCCGTTCGAGAACGCGCCCGGTTGGCTCACCACGGGCTGCGTATTGATCACGACCGAGAGGTTGCCGTGCGCCACCGCACAGTTCTGCAGTGTGACCATCTGATTCATCACGATCGAGCCGGTGCGCGCGTTCAGGATTACCTTCGCGGCCGCTTGCGCCGGCTTGACGTCGAGGTTCTGCAACTGCGCCATGAAGGCGACCTGCTGCTCCGGATCGCTCGGCGCACGCAGTTGAATCGTGCGGCCGTCGAGCGCGGTTGCCGTGCCGCCGCCGAACGCGTTGTTCACCGCGGCCACCACGCGCTGCGTGGTGTCGTAGTCCATTTCGTTCAGGTCGAGCTGCATCGTGCCCGCTTGCGACACCGAAGTCGGCACCGCGCGTTCGACAATCGCGCCGCCGGCGATGCGGCCCGCGGCCAGCGTGTTCACCTGCACCTTGCTGCCGTTGGCGCTCGCGCCGGCACCGCCGACCGCGAGATTGCCCTGGCCGAGCGCATACACCTGGCCGTCGGCGCCCTTCAGCGGCGTGAGCAGCAGCGTGCCGCCGCGCAGGCTCTTCGCATTGCCGAGCGACGACACGGTCACGTCGATCGCTTCGCCGGGACGCGCGAACGGCGGCAGCACCGCCGTCACCATCACCGCGGCGACGTTCTTCAGCTGGATGTTCGACAGCGACGACTGCGAGTTGCTCGAACCCGCCGCCTGGTTGTTGATCGAGATGCCGAGGTTCGCCAGCATGTTGGCGAGCGTCTGCGTGGTGAACGGCGTTTGCGTGGTCTGGTCGCCCGTACCGTCGAGGCCGACGACGAGGCCATAGCCGATCAACGGATTGTCGCGCACGCCCTGGATCTGCACGAGGTCCTTCAGCCGTTCGGCATGAGCAGGCGTGGCGGCCGGCAGCGCCGCGCAGGCGAGCGCGACGAAGGCCAAGGCACGGCCGAAACCGGCGAATCGCGCGAGGCGGGTGCGGATGCGCATACGGAAGAGGACGGTACGCATGATCACCACGGCGACACGTTGAGGAAGAAGCGCTGCAGGAAGCCCATGTTCTCGGATTCGTCGATATAGCCCTTCGCGGAATATTCGATCTTCGCGTCGGCCACCTGGGTCGAGTACACGGCGTTCAGGTTGGAGATCGTGTTGGGATTCACCACGCCCGAAAAGCGCACGAATTCATTGCCCTGGTTGATCAGCATCTGCTTTTCGCCGCTGACCATCAGGTTGCCGTTCGGCAGCACGCCGGTCACCGTGACGGTGATCACGCCGCTGAACGTGTTCGACGCATTCGCGCCGCCCGTCGCGGCGAACTTGTTGGCGCCGTTCGCACTCAGGTTGACCTTGCCGAACAGGCCGCTGAGAAAGCCGGAGGTCGGCACGTCGAAGTTGGTGTTGCCGCTGCGGTTGACGCCCGCGCCCGAGGACTTGGTCGCGTTGACGTTTTCCTGGATCACGATCGTCAGGATGTCGCCGACATTGCGCGGTCGCTGGTCTTCGAACAGCGGACGGCCCGCGTAACCCGGGTTGTAGATCGAGCCCGGCGACTGCGCCGACGGCGGCATCGGTGGCAGCGCAGTCATCGGTTGCTGCGTGATCGGCTGCTTCGGCACGAGGCCGCAGCCACCCAGGGCCGCGAGCAGCGTGAGCTGCACGAGCGCCTGAGCGGTGCGCGAATGAACCGGATTGCGAGTGAAGTGCGACATCATCATTACCGCCTGTTAATTCCCAGTCCCTCGAGCCTTAAACCTGCATCTGGCTCAGGGTCTGCAGCATCTGGTCGGAGGTCGTCACGGCCTTGCTGTTGATTTCGTAAGCGCGTTGCGTCTGGATCATGTTCACCAGTTCCTGCACCACGTTCACGTTCGATGCTTCCACATACCCCTGATTCAGCGTGCCGGCGCCGTTCAGGCCCGGCTGCGCGACGTTCGGCGCGCCCGACGAAGCAGTTTCCGCAAACAGGTTTTCACCCTTCGCATCCAGACCGGCCGGGTTGATGAAAGTCGCGATCTGCATCGAGCCGAGCTGCTGGCTGTTGGTCGAGCCGGCCACGGTGATCGACACCACACCGTCGCTGCCGATGGTGAGCGAGGTCGCGTTGTTCGGGATCGTGATCGCCGGGATCACCTGGTAGCCGCTCGAGGTCACGAGCTGGCCTTGCGCGTTGGTCTGGAACGAACCGTCGCGGGTATAGGCGGTCGTGCCGTCGGGCATCTGCACCTGGAAAAAGCCCTGACCGTTGATGGCGACGTCTTTCGAGTTGCCGGTCTGCTGCAGGTTGCCCTGCGTGTACAGACGTTCGGTAGCAACTTGCTGCACGCCCGTGCCGAGCTGGATGCCGGACGGCAGTTCGGTGTTCTGCGTCGAGTTCGCGCCCGGCTGGCGGACGGTCTGATACAGCAGATCCTCGAACACCGCGCGCGAGCCCTTGAAGCCGTTGGTGCTGACGTTCGCGAGGTTGTTCGAGATCACGTCCATCTGCGCCTGTTGCGCATTCATGCCGGTCGCGGCGATGTAGAGTGAGCGATTCATGGTTCTTCTCCGGTGTCGATCGGTGTTGGCGCTTTAGCGCCTGCTCCGATCTCATGCAACTTGTTTGCTGCGCCTACGCGCCTGTTAGCTAAAGCTGAGCAGCTGGTTGGCGGACTGGTCGTTCTTGTCGGCGCTTTCCAGCAGCTTCGTCTGCATCTGGAACTGGCGCGCGTTGGTGATCATCGAGACCATCGCGCTGACCGGATTCACGTTGCTGCCTTCGAGCGAGGCCGGCGCGAGCGTGACAGTCGGATCGGCGTCGGCGGCATTGCCGTCGGCGGTGCGAAAGAGGCCGTCGTCGCCGCGCGTCATGGTTTGCGGATCCGGATTCACCAGCTTCAACTGATCGACCGTCACCACCGCCGTCGGCGGATCGCCCGGCGTCAGCGCGGACACCGTGCCGTCCTTGCCGATGGTGATTTCCGCGCCCGGCGGCACCGACACCGGGCCGCCGTTGCCGAGCACCACCTGATTGGTGGCGTTCACAATTTGGCCGTTTTCGTCGACATGCAGATTGCCGGCGCGCGTGTAGGCCTCGCCGCCGTCGGCGGTTTGCACCGCCAGCCAGCCCGGCCCCTGAATCGCCACGTCGAGCGGGTTGCCCGTCTGCTGGATCGGCCCGGGCGTGTAGTCCGCACCCGGCGTCGACGACAGCACGAAGGTGCGCGTGGTGTTGTCGTTGATCGAACTGCCGTCGCCGAACGACATCGGCACGGCGCGGAAAGTCGCCAGTTGCGCGCGAAAACCGGTGGTCGATGCGTTGGCCAGGTTGTTCGCGACGATTGCCTGCTGTTCGAGCGCCTGCGTACTGCCCGACATCGCGGTGTAGATCAGCCGATCCATGATGGGTTAGTCCCGGTCGCTTACAGGTTGATCAGGGTCTGGTCGACGGTCTGCTGGGTCTTGATCGTCTGCGCGTTCGCTTGATAGTTGCGTTGCGCGGTGATCAGGTTCACCAGTTCGCTCGTCAGATCGACGTTGGAGTTTTCCACCGCGCCGCCTTGCAGCACGCCGTGGTTGGTCGAGCCCGGCGCCGAAATCTGCGCGACGCCCGAAGCCGAGGTTTGCTGGAACTCGTTGTTGCCAAGGTTCACGAGACCGTTCTGGTTCGAGAAGTTCGCCAGCACGATCTGGCCGAGAGCCGCGGTTTGCTGGTTCGAATAGTTGCCGGTCAGCGTGCCGTCGGCGCCGATCGTGAAGCTCGTCAGCGTGCCCGCGGCAAAGCCGTCGGGCTGCAGCGAGTTCACGCCGTCCTTGCCGCCGAACTGCGTCGTGCCGGCGATGTTCAGCGTCAGCTTCTGCGGCGTCGACGAACCGTCGGTAGTCGGGATCGAGAAGTTGTAGGCAAACGGCGTGGTGGTGGCGACACCCGACGCGTCCGTCGTGCCGAGCAGCGTGCCCGACGAGTTGAAGTTCGCGTGGCCGACCAGTTGCGCCGTGCCCGTCGAGGTGCCGGCGTACACGTTCCACGTACCGGCCGACGTCTTGGCGAAGTACATGTTGACCGTCTGCGAGCCGCCGAGCGTGTCGTAGACCGTCGTGCTGGTCGAGTAGTTGTACGTCGACGAGCTGTTCTGGTTGAACGCCACCGGGGTCGGCGCGATCGCGACGCTGTCGCCGGTCGCCGGCACGCCGTTGAACGTGATGGTCTGGCCGTTGCCGAGCGAGATCGCCGTGCCCGCCGTGTAGGTCGCGGCGGCGGACGTCGTGCCGAGCGTGGTGTCGGTGACCGTGTAGGTCGTCGGGCTCGTGAAGTTGACGGTGTAGCTGTCGTTGTTCGTGCCCGAAGCGGTGTTCGTGATGGTCGCGCCCGGCGTCGTCAGCGTGCTGCCTGTGACGAGCGTCGGCGTGACGGCCGGCGTGCCGAGCATCAAAGGATCCTGCGCGTTCAGGTTCAGGCCGGCGGTGATCTTGGTAGTCGCTTGCGGCGCGATGTTCGCGGTCGGCACGGTGAGCGGCACGGTCTGCGCGGTGTTGATGATGCCCGAGCTGTTCGCGGCATAGCCCATCAGCTGCAGGCCTTGCGCGTTGGTGATGAAGCCGTTCTTGTCGAGCTGGAACACGCCGTTGCGCGAGTACACCAGCGAGCCGTTATTCGACAACTGGAAGAAGCCGTTGCCGTTGATCGCGACGTCGAGCGCCTGGTTGGTGCTGGTGATCGTGCCTTGCGAGAACTGCTGCTGCACTTCGGCGAGTTTGGTGCCGATGCCGACCTGGTTGCCCACTGCGGTCGCCACGGAATTGGCGTACATGTCGGCGAATTGCGCAGCGCCGCTCTTGAAGCCAACCGTATTCGCGTTGGCAATGTTGTTGCCGATCACGTCGAGGTCGCTCGACGATGCTGACAAACCACTCAAACCTTGTTGGTAACCCATGACGGTCTCCGTATCTGGAAAGTCGTAACTGACAGAATCTGAATCAGAGGATGGCGGCGACGCTGGTCAAGCCGACCGTCGAGCCGTTCGACAGCACGAGGCCCGGCGTACCGTTGGGCTGCATGACGACGCTTTGCACCGTGGAGCCCGTGAGCGTGGTGGCCGTGGCCTGTTGACCGTTGATCGTGCCGACCGCGCTGATCGTGTAGGTGCCGTCCGGCAGTGCATTGCCGGCCGTGTCGGTGGGCGTCCAGCCCACCGGAATCGTGCCGGCCGACTGCTTGCCGAGGTCGATCGTGTTGACGATCTGACCTGCCGAGTTCTTCACGACGACCTGCAGATCGCCCACCGAGTTGGCGAGCTGCACGCCGAACGCGGCGGCCTTGCCGCTCGCGACCGCCACCGAGCTGCCCGGGGCGAGCACGGTCGAGCCGATCAGCAACGCGGCTTGCGACTGCTGGCCCGCCGACATCTGCGTGGCGAGCGAGCTGAGCGTGGTGTTCAACTGGCTGATGCCCGAGACCGTGTTGATCTGCGCCAGCTGCGAGGTCATCTGCGAGCTGTCCATCGGATTGGTCGGGTCCTGGTTCTTCAACTGCGCGACGAGCAGTTGCAGGAAGGTGTTCTGCAGATCGGTCGCCGAGGTGCCGGACGTGCTGCCCGTCGAACTCGAGGCACTGTTCGTGCCGTTCATCGTGTCGAGCAGCGTTTGCGACACAGTCGTGCCGCTGCCGCCAATGGTGGTGTTGGTGGTCAAGGAGCTCTCCTCAGGTTCCGATCGTGAGCGTTTTCAGCATCAGTGTCTTGGCGGTGTTCAGGGTCTCGACGTTGGCCTGATATGAGCGCGAGGCCGAGATCATGTTGACCATCTCCTGCACCGGATCGACGTTCGGCAACGTGACGTAGCCGTCCGAATTCGCGGCCGGATTGCCGGGGTCGTAGGCGGTCTTCATCGGCGTCGGGTCGTCGACCACGCCGGTGACCTGCACGCCGCCAACCTGCTGGCCGGAAGCCGTGCGCGCGCCGCCGAGCGGGCTGACCGCGAACACGACCTGCTTGGCCTTGTACGGCTGGCCGTCCGGGCCGGTCGTGCTGTCCGCGTTGGCGAGATTCGACGCCGTCACGTTGAGCCGCTGCGACTGCGCCGACATCGCGGAGCCTGCAACACCAAAAATGTTCATCAGGGATGGCATGTTTCCTGACTTCTCCTGCCGGTTCGAACCGGCTCAAGTGTTAATCCCGTAGCGATTGTTCTTGCGTACTGCTGAGTCTGTCGCCGTGGCTTCTTACGAGCCCGACTGGATTGCCGACAGCATCGTTTTGATCTGGCCGGATAGCACCGTCATGCCCGATTCGAAGTGCAACGTGTTGTCCGCGAACTGCACCCGCTCGGTATCGATGTCGACCGTGTTGCCGTCGAGCGCGGGTTGCGTCGGCACGCGGTATTGCAGGTTGCCGTAGTCGTCGGACGTGCCGCCGGTCGGCGTCAGCGTCGACTTGCCGGCCATGTGGCCCGGCGCGGTCGACACCATCGACATGCCGCTCGTCACACCCGCGGGCTGCGTCATCGCCAGCGTCGCGTTGTTCGACGCGGCGGTTCCAGTAGCGCCGCCGCTCTTCTTCAGCGCGCCGGCGAGCGACGAGGCGAAGTCGACGTCGCGCGCCTTGTACCCGGGGGTATCGGCGTTGGCGATATTCGACGACAGCAGCTCCTGCCGATAGGCGCGTACATCGAGCGCTTCACGGCCAAAGGCGAATTCGGCATCGAGTTTGTCCAGCATAAGAATCTCCGGAGAACGTTCCCGAGGCTTCCCGTGCATGCCTCGCGTGAGGACTGCACCAGGCGGGAAGACCTTTTTGCATGAGGTGCATCTTATGGGCCGAACGCAAGCGGCAATCGGACGAATAACCGGGAAAGGGGGCTTCTATTCAACGTTTGCGCAATGGGGGCGCTCACTAGAATGCAAGGCGTACCGATGCATTCGATGGAGAAACACGATGGACCAGCCCGCCTTCGATCCGACGCACCGCGCGAATTGCGCGGCGGCGCATCGCGTGGGTGCGGGCGCTGGCGTCGGGCGGCGTGCCGCGCGCACGGCCTCGCGTCTCCTGATTCGCCTCGTGGTGAGCCTGACGGTGTGGGTCGCCGGCGGCATCGTGCTGCTGCCGGTCAACGCGCAGGCTCAGGAAGCCGGCGGCCCGATCGTGATTCCGGGTCCGGGAGAAAAGAATCCGGCTGCGCTCGCGGATCTGGCCGAGCACATGCAAGCCGCGCCTGCAAAACGCACGGGCTCCGCCGCGACCTTGGCCGCCGCCACCGCGCAGTCGCTGACGCCGAATTCCACGACTCGCGACGCCGATTCATTCACGCGCGCCGCCAATGCGAGCGGCTCGATCGTCATTCCGGGCGCGGGCGAACCGCCGGCCGCGCCGCAAATGATTCGCACCAGCTTCAAGCCCGACGCCAGCGGTGTCGTGACGATTCCTGCGCCGGGCAGTGGCAATGCCGTGGACGGTGTCGCCAGAGTCAACGTCGTGCCGGGTTCGCGTCAGGCGGTTCCGGTCGTGGTGACGCCTGCGCCGCAGGCGAATGGCGCACGGCAAGCCGCGGGCGTTCAGCCGGTGGCCGCCAATGCGCCGCTCAACGCAGCCGCTGGGGCCTCCGCGGCGGCAGGATTCGATAGCCTCGCTTCACGCGGAGAGCCGCCGCAGTTGGGCGCGAATGGCAAGCCGGTCGCGACCCGTGCCGCTGTCGCGCCGGCTGCGACGGCCGCGCCCGCTCCGGCTGCTATCGCTCGCACACCGACGGTGCGGCAAGTCGCTCCCGCCGTCGCGCAACAGAATCTTCGCCCCGCGACGCTCGCGCCAGCTGCGCCGCTGCCCGGCCAGCAAGATCCGGAAGCGATCCGCAGCGCCGCGCTCGCGTTCCTGCAGCAGCAGTCCGCCGGTTTGCCCGGCAAGGTCGACATCACCGTGGCGCCGGCGTTTCCGCGCGGCCTCGCAGACTGCACGATGCTCGAACCGTTCATGCCGAGCGGCGCGCGCCTGTGGGGCCGCATGACCGTCGGCGTGCGCTGCGCGGGCGAGCGCCCGTGGACCATTTATCTGCAGGCGCGCATCTCGCTGCACGCCACCTACTATCTGGCCGCGCGCGCCATGGCGCCGGGCGAAGTGCTCACCGCCGCCGACCTCGTTGCGCGCGACGGCGACCTGACCGGCTTGCCCCAGGCCATTGTCACAGATCCGTCGCAAGCGGTCGGCTCGGTCACGCTCACGCGCGTCGCCGGCGGCATGCCGCTGCGCCGCGACATGCTGAAAAGCGCGTCGGCGGTATCGATTGGGCAGACTGTGCGCGTCGTGGCGGCCGGCGATGGTTTCGCGATTTCGGCGGAAGGCAGCGCGATGAACAATGCGTCGCCGGGCCAGCAGGTGAGGGTCAAGACGGCGAACGGCCAGATCATTTCCGGCATCGTGAAAGACGGCGCGACCGTGGAGATTCAGCTGTGAGCCGCTACGGCGAGCACGCCATGACGAACTCCGGCGCCACGCCCGTTCTTGCGGCCGCGAGCGCTGCGGCGGGCTGCGCCGGAAGCAGGCCAGCCAAGGGGCCGGCCGGAGATGTAAGGAAAGGTAACGCCTTGATCGATTGCGCTAAAGTTTTGATCAGCGGTAGCCGTTATAAGGATCAAATCGTTCAGGAAGCCAATCGTGAAAGTCGATTCCACAACCAATTCGAATCTGCCGACGTTGAAAGACGCCCTGTCCCGTTCGCAACAAAGCGACGCGACGACCGCGAACAGCAACGCGCAGAATGCGGGCACGGCCTCGCAGACCACCACCAGCGGTTCGGGCGACGCCAGCGTCAGCCTGTCGGGTCTGTCGCAGCATCTGCGCAGCCTCGCGGCGTCCGGCTCGGCCGATATCGACACGGCGCACGTCGAGTCGATCAAGCAAGCCATCAAGGACGGCTCGCTGAAGATCGATTCCGGCAAGATCGCCGACGGCGTGCTGAACACCGCACGCGAACTGTTGCAAAGCAAAACCTCGTCGGCCGGCAACTGATCGACGCATCGAAGTACGGTGAAGTGCCGGGCGGCGTTCGACAAACCCGGCTCGCGGAGCATTCGCGAGCCGTCGTGTTCAGCGAGTTGTTGAGATGAAAGACGCCCTGCTTGCCACCCTCATCGAAGAATATTCGGCCGTCGAGGCATTTGCCTCGATTCTGACGCTCGAGACCAAGGCGCTGACTGCCTTGTCGCCGCTGGAATTGCTGCCGCCGATCGTCGAGAAGAAAACCGAACTGATCGGCGAGCTCGCCAAGCTCGAAGCCACGCGTGACGGGCTGCTCGCCGAGCTGGGCTTTCCGGCCGGCTGGCCCGGCATGGAGCTCGCGGCCAGTACCGACCCACGCATCGCCGAGCAATGGTCGCTGCTGCAGAAAGCCGCCGAACGCGCGCGGCGCTGCAATACCAGCAACGGTGAACTGATCCGCGTGCGCATGGACTACAACCAGCGGGCACTCACGGCGCTGCAGGTGGCCGTGCCGCAGAAGGTCGGTTTTTATGGTCCAGATGGCCGGATTCCGGCGCGTCCCACCGTGTAGAGATTGTCGTTGGACCCGCATGGCCTGACGCGCGGGTCTGGCTGAAACAGCTGTATTGAAAAGGGCTCGTCTTTTGACGAGCCCTTTTTGCTTTTCAAGCATTCCGTATCGATCACGCCGCCCTCCTTCCCACACACGTTAGCCATCCGGCCAGGTGGCGCGGAATCGCCACCCGCGTTGAAATCACGGCTTCCCCCTTACTGAGTCGCTCCGTCGTCCCGGGCTTTTTCAAAGCTATCCGGACGTGCATCAACGGAGTGCTAAGCACTAGCGAGATTGTGTAATGGTGTGTATGATTCGAGGAGTGCAGTATGAAAAGTGCCGAGGTCGTGAAACTCATTCAAGCGGCGGGTTGGCAGCTGGTCCGCATATCGGGCAGCCACCATCATTTTCGTCACGCGGCAAGATCCGGTCTCGTGACCATCCCGCATCCGAAGAAAGACCTTCCGCCCGGCACATTGAACAGCATCCTGAAACAGGCGGGCCTGAAATGAAAAACCTGACTTTCCCTATCGCGATTGAACCGGGTAGCGCGGATCACGCGTTCGGCGTCATCGTGCCCGACATTCCGGGCTGTTATGCGGCAGGCGACACGCTGGAGGAAGCCTACGCGAACGCCAAGGAGGCTATCGAGGCACATCTGGACCTGCTGCTCGACGAGGGCTTGCCGATTCCCGCGCGACGAACGCTGCAAGAGCATCGGCGCAATCCCGACTATGCGGATTTCACGTGGGGACTTGTCGCCACCCGGAATATTCCCGCCTTGAAGAAGGCGGTACGTATCAATATCTCGCTGCCCGAAGCGCTGGTCCAGGAGATCGACACTTATGCCCAGGCGCGTGGCATGTCGCGCTCGGCCTTTCTGGCACTGGCCGCGGAACATGAAATGGCCGAGGCATGAGGAAAAGCGGATGCGCGACGCTCCGCTCCCTGCTCATTCATACCATCGAGTACTCGAACTTCAGGTCGCCTCGGCGTTCGCCCAGGCCATCTCGCGCAAGCGCGTGCGCAAACGGGCCACGGCCTGGCTGTGCAACTGGCACACCCGTGATTCGCTGACTTCCATCACCGCGCCAATTTCGCGCAGGTTCATGCCGCGTTCGTAGTACAGCGACATCAGCAGCTTCTCGCGATCCGGCAGGCGGTCGATCGCCTCCACCAGTGCCGAGCGCAGGCTGTCGTCGAGCAGCGCCGACAGCGGGTCCGAGTGATCGACACAGTAGCGGTCGAGGAACGGCTCGTCGTCCGCCGAACGGTCGAAGTCTTCGTAGTAGATCAGCTGGCTGCCGTGCAGATCCTGCAGCATCGACTGATACTCGTCGAGCGGCATTTGCAGGTGCTCGGCAATCTCCGTTTCGCTCGCCGAGCGGCCCAGGTTCTGCTCCACCTTGTGCACCGCCGTTTCCACTTCACGCGAGGTGCGCCGCAAGCTGCGCGGCAACCAGTCGTTGCTGCGCAACTCGTCGAGCATCGCGCCGCGAATCCGCTGGCTGGCGTAAGTCTCGAACTGCGCGCCCTGGTCTTCCTTGTAGCGGCTTGCCGCGTCCAGCAGTCCGATCATGCCGGCCTGGATCAGATCGTCGAGATCGACGCTCGCCGGCATCTTGGCGACGAGCTGCAAGCCGAGGCGACGCACGAGCGGTGCGTACTTCGTCAGAACTTCGGCTTGGGAAATCTTTCCCTGAGCGTTGTACATCGTGCTCCCCTTGTCCTTGTGCCGCCTCTAGGCGTGCTGCGCAGACGGTTGGTCGGCGTGTTGCGCCGCTGTAACTGTCGCAGGCGCCATCCACGGCGTTTGCGACGACATCGCTGGCCGCATCGGCCAGTACTGCAATTCGGCCGCGAGGTGCCGGAAGTCGCGCGCAGCCGGTGTCGATGGAAACGCATCGACGACACAACGCGACAACTCCAGGGCTCGCGCCATCCGCCCATCGGCGGCAATACAACCGGCGTCTTCCAGCGCCACCGTCAGGTAGCGCCCGGCCACGCCGGCCAGGTTTGCAAACGCGGTATGCGCGTCGTTCACGCTCTGCACGTGGTTCACCAGCACGCGGAACTGCGCGATGGCGTGCCCGTAGTGCAGGCGCTTCATGCATGCGTACGCGTCGGTGATCGCCTGCGCGGCCATGCGCGTGACGATCATTACGTCGTGCGCCTGCATCGCGAGCGCCGACAGGTGGCCTTGCGGATCGAGTTGCGCGTCGATCAGCACGACATCGGCGGAGCCTCGCAACACCACACCGAACTCCGCAGCCGTATGGCCTTCCCGGTTAGGACGCGAGGCGGCCAGCACCGAGAAGCCGAGCGCGTGCCGCGCGGCGGCGTCGTCGAGCGTCATCTCGCCACGCATCACGGCGGCGAAATTGCCTGCGCCGCGCACGCCGCCGAGCATCGCGCTCACCGACTTCTCGCCGAGGCATTCGTCGATTACCAGCACGTCTTTACCTTGCTGCGCCAACGCGGCGGCGAGGTTCACCACCGTCGTCGTCGAGCCGACACCGGCCGAGCCGCTCGTCACCGCAATCACGCGCGAGCCGCTGCGAGCCAACATCCGCCGCAATCCTTCTGCCTGATCGGAGATGAGCTTATCCAAAGCGGACCTCGTGCAACTCGGACGTGGAACGCGCGGACAAAGCGGACAGCAAAGCCGGAATGTCGTCGTCGTGTGGCACGAATGGCGAGTTGTCGCGCGGTATGCAGAAGGCGCTCTTGATCAGGAATTTCCTCGTCGCGACGTACAGGTTCTCCGGCACCTTCTGACCGGTCGACACGTAGTGCACCGGCAGCTTGTAGCGGATCACCGTATCGAGCACGCCGCCTAGATTGGTGGCTTCGTCGAGCTTGGTCAGAATGCAGCCGGCGAGCGGCTGTTGATCCGGCGCGCGCTGATAGGCCTGCACGACTTCGTTGAGCGTGTCGCCGTGGCTCGTTGCGTTGAGCAGCAACAGGCGCTGCACCGGCTGACCAGCGTGGCACAGCATTGCGATCTGGTCGGAGACGAGGCGGTCGCGCTGGCTCATGCCGATCGTGTCGATCAGCACGATGTGCTTGTTGCGCAGTTCGGAGAGCGCGAGTTGCAAGTCGGCACCGTCCTTCACTGCGTGCACCGAGACGCCGAGAATCTTGCCGAAGATGCGCAGTTGTTCGTGGCCGCCGATCCGGTAGCTGTCGGTGGTGAGCAACGCGACCTTGCTGGCGCCGAAGCGCATCACGCAGCGCGCGGCAAGCTTGGCGGTGGTCGTCGTCTTGCCGACGCCCGTCGGGCCCATTAGCGCGAACACACCGCCGCGCTCCATCAGCGCGTCTTCGTCTTCCATCACCGGCAGGTTCGAATCGAGCACCGAGCGGACCCAGTCCATGCCGCCTTCCATGTTCTCGACGTCGTCCGGCAGGTTGTCGACCATCATCTGCACGAGCTGCGCGGAGAAACCGGCGGCGAACAGATGCTTGGTGAGCGAGGCGCGCACTGGATTGCGGCGCTGGCGTTCGCCCCACAGCAAGCCGGCGAAGTGTTCTTCCATCATCCCGCGCATCGACGACAGTTCGCTCATCACGGTGTCGTTGACGACCTGCTCCATGCGCGCCTTGATCGCTTCGGCGACCGAAGCGGGCGTGCGGGCGTCATCGCTCGAGGACGGCGCGGGTGCGTTTTTCTGCGCGGCGCGGCGCGCGGCGGCTTGCGCGCCTTCGCGCGCCCAGTCGGGCGTGTCGACGGCTTGCGGCGCGGGGGTCTTGCCCGGCTCGACGGCGGCGCCGAGGCCCTTGGCCATCGCAGCGGCCGGCGTCATCGCCGCGGGGCGCGCGCTGTATGCGCCTTGCGGCTGCTGTTCGGCGGCGATGCGGCGCGCGTGGTCGATCAACCATGGATTCGATTCGGCCATGGTGCGCGGCGTTTGCGCGTTGGAGCTCGGCGCGCTCGGCGCAGCCGGTACGCCGGCCGCTTTGAGCAGATCGGCGCGGATGTCTTCGGTGAGACGCGACGCCGCGGCGCGGGCGCTCGGTTGTTCGAGGGCGATCGGTTGCGACGGCAACGCCGCTGCTGGCTTGACCGGTGCCGCTGCCTTCACCGGCGCGGCCGGCAACGCTTTGGGCGTGCCCGCCAATGCGGCCTTCGGCGCGTTCGCGGCCGGCTTCATGATGGCGGCCGGTGCGTCGCTCGCGTCTTCATCGGCGTGGCTGGAATTGGCGTGGACCGAGCTGTTGCCCGCATTCTCCGCGCCCGCTTCCGGGCTTGCGCCGAACACCGACGAGAACACATCGGGCATGCCGCTCGCATACGGATTCGCCTGCATCGCCGATGTTGCCGGCATGGCGCGCGGTGCGGCGAGCGCCGGTTGTCCAGCCATGACATTCATCGATCCAGCCTGCGTTGCGCCGGCGCCTGCGCGCGGAACCTTCGGCGTGATGGCGGCGAGGTCGCTGTCGGCCAGTGCGACGATCTCGACGCTGCCGTCGTCCATCGTGCGATTGGACAGTACGACGGCATCCGCGCCCAACGCTTCGCGCACGAGACGCAGCGCATCACGACTGGTAGCACCGACAAATTTACGAATGTTCAAGCTGGACCCCCGATGAGGTAAACGGACTAACGGACCGGCAACATACCGCTTCCCATTGAGATCATTATTGCGAAACCCGTCGAGTCACGATCGATGGATAAAGACCGTTAAACGTGGGCAATTCGGGCGATGGAAACGCGCCGCAAGTCATGCGCACGGCGGTTTTAAACATGCCTTTCCCGCGCGCGCGGCGGCGCTTTCGCGGACGCAGCATGTACTCCGCCGTCCGCTCGCGGCATGAAAAGTCAGGCGCCGAAATGAAAACCGGCGCTCGATGAGCGCCGGCAAGAGACATCGGCCGGAAGCAGGCCACGGTGAGCTGCCCGCGTCAGCCGTGCGCGCCGATCAGATTCACCACCTTGATATTGCGCGTGTCGGGCACTTCCGCATACGACAGCACCTTCAACTGCGGCAGGCTGCGGCGCAGGAAACGCGCGAGCATCGGCCGCAACGCGTGCTGCACGAGCAGCACGGGCGCGAGCCCGAGGTTCTGCTGACGCGTCATCGCCTTCTGGGTTTCGTTCAGCAGCGTGTGCGCGAGGCCTGGCTCGAGACCCGGATTGGAGCCGGTCGAGAGCGCCTGCGAGAGCACACGCTCAAGATTCGAATCGAGGCCCATCACCTGCATGTCGCCAATGCCCGGGAACCACTGCTGCGTGATCGCGCGACCCAGCGCGAGGCGCACGGCGGCGGTGAGATCGTGCGCGTCGGTGATCTTCGGCGTGTGTTCGGAGAGCGCTTCGAGGATCGTGCGCATGTCGCGGATCGGCACGCCTTCTTCCAGCAGGTTTTGCAGCACCTTTTGCAGCGTGGTGAGCGGCAGCGACTTCGGCACCAGATCGTCGACCAGCGACGGTGTGTCCTTCTGCATCCGCTCGAGCAGCGCCTGCACTTCCCGGCGGCCGAGCAGTTCCGACGCGTGCGTGACCACGAGGTGATTCAGGTGCGTCGCCACCACGGTGCTCGAATCGACCACCGTGTAGCCGTACACCTGCGCCTGTTCGCGCAGGTTCGTATCGATCCAGATGGCCGGCAAGCCGAAGGCGGGATCCTGCGTCGGCGTGCCCGGCAGCGCGGCGGAGACCTGGCCTGGATTGATCGCCAGCCACTGGCCCGGATACGCTTCACCGACACCCACTTCGACGCCCTTGAGCGCGATGCGATAGCCGTTCGGCCGCAACTCAAGGTTGTCGCGGATATGAATGACCGGCGGCAGAAAGCCGATTTCCTGCGCGAACTTCTTGCGGATGCTCTTGATCCGCTTGAGCAGTTCGCCGTCCGAGTTCTTGTCAACGAGCGGGATCAGCCGGTAGCCGACTTCAAGGCCGAGCGTGTCGATCATCGTCACGTCGTCCCAGCTCGCTTCGGTGTTTTCGACCGGCGCCATCGCGGCCGGCGCGACATCGACGAGTGCCGTGGTGTTCTTGCGATCGTCGGCGCGCTTTTTCATCGTGCGGCCAAGCTGGATCAGACCGCCGCCGAGAATCAGAAACGCGAAGTGCGGCATGCCCGGAATCAGGCCCATCAGCACGAGAATGCAGCCGGTGATCACCAGCACGCGCGGATTCGTGAACAACTGGCCGGTAAGCTGCGTGCCGATGTCCTCGTTGGTCGCCACGCGCGAGACGATCACGCCGGCCGCCGTCGAAATCACCAGCGACGGAATCTGCGCGACGAGGCCGTCACCGATCGTCAGCAGCGTGTAGTTCTTGCCCGCGGACGCGAAGTCCATGCCGTGCTGGACCATCCCGACGATCAAGCCGCCGACGATGTTGATCACCATGATCAGCAAACCGGCGATCGCATCGCCGCGCACGAACTTGCTCGCGCCGTCCATCGAGCCGTAGAACTCGGCTTCCTGCGAGACTTCGGCGCGGCGCTTCCTGGCCTGTTCTTCGTTGATGAGGCCGGCGTTCAGGTCGGCGTCGATCGCCATCTGCTTGCCGGGCATCGCATCGAGCGTGAAGCGCGCGGACACTTCCGCGATCCGCCCCGCGCCCTTGGTGATCACCATGAAGTTGATCACCATCAAAATGATGAAGACGACGATACCGACCGCGAAGTTGCCGCCCACGAGGAAGTGGCCGAACGACTCGATCACCTGGCCGGCCGCGTCGGGACCGGTGTGGCCTTCGAGCAGCACGACCCGCGTGGACGCCACGTTCAGCGAGAGGCGCAGCAAGGTCGAGAACAGCAGCACGCTCGGGAACGCGGCGAAGTCGAGCGGCTTCATCGTGTACATGCTGACGAGCAGCACCATCACGGACAGCGCGATGTTGAAGGTGAACAGCAGATCCAGCAGGAACGGCGGCAACGGCAAAATCATCATGCCGAGGATCATGCAGATCAGCACCGGCCCGGCGAGGGCGCGTAAATTGGTGCTGCTCAAGGCATCCGGCCGTCGAGCGAGGAAACCGGCGCGAGCGTTCATGCGGAGGCTCCTGAAGCGTCGTCGTTATCTGGGTTAACAGCGGGGTTGAGCGTGTCGGCGGCTTCCTGCTCGGCTTCATCGTCCGACACGCCGCCCTTGTCGAGTTCCGCGGGCACGTCGAGTTCGGTCGGTGCGAGCGGCACGTCGCCGCCTTCGGTCTTGAAGCGCCGCAACTGGTACACCCACGCGAGCACTTCGGCGACCGCGCCATACAGCGGGCCCGGAATCTCGCGGTTCAGTTCGACGTTGTGATACAGCGCCCGCGCGAGCGGCGGCGCTTCCAGCAACGGCACGTTGTTTTCGGCGGCGATTTCGCGAATCCGCGCCGCCACGAGGTTCACGCCCTTGGCGACCACCTTCGGCGCGCGCATCTCGCCGTCGGTGTATTGCAGCGCCACGGCGAAGTGCGTCGGGTTGGTCACCACCACGTCGGCCTTCGGCACGTTGGTCATCATGCGGCGACGGGCAATCGCGCGCTGCTGCTGGCGAATCCGGCCTTTGACGTGCGGATCGCCTTCGCTTTCGCGGTGTTCGCGCTTCACTTCTTCCTTCGTCATGCGCAGCTTCTTGTGGAATTGCCACAGTTGATACGGCACATCCATCGCGGCGACGACGAACATGCCCGCCACCGTCATGCCGCAGCACACGGCGATCAGATGCACGGTGTTGGCAAGCGCGAGATGCAGCGGCTGGGTGGCCAGCGCGAGAATCTCCTCGCGGCGATTCCAGACCGCGGTGCCGCCGATCACGCCCACCACCAGCGTCTTCGCGAGCGACATGCCGAGCTGGATCGGTCCGTTGATCGAAAATATCTTGCCGAGGCCGGCGATCGGATTGAGGCGGTTGAACTTCGGTTCGAGGCCTTTCGCCGACAACTGCCAGCCGCCCAGCGCCATGGGTGCGAACAAGGCGGCCGCGCCGGTGAAACCGAGAATCGGCAACAGCGCGTAGAGCCCTTCGCGGCTCGCCACGCCCGCGCCGATCATCATGCGGCGGGTTTCGAACGCGCTGGCGTGATCGAACGTGAAGGCCGCGCGCAGCATGCTCTGCAAATGTTCGCCGATGCTGCCGGACATCCCCCACACGCCGAAGAAGCCCGCCGCCAGCAGGGCAAACGTGGACAGCTCCCGCGAACGCACGATCTGCCCTTCCTCGCGCGCCTTCTGCAGGCGCCGGGGAGTGGCTGATTCGGTTTTTTCGAGGTCGCTATCCTCTGCCACAAAAGCTCTCCAGTCGGCTGAGGCACGGCGCCTCTTTCCAGTGAGAGCGATTATTCCCGCTCGACGCAAGCACCGATCGGCGGATAAGGGCGGAGAAAGGGGGGTATTTCGAGGGATGGAACAGCCGGGAAGCCGGCCGGTCGGGCTTGCTGGCCGCGCCGCGACGAGACAGTGTGGTCGACGCGAGCGTGCCGGGATGGCGCGGCGTGCTCAGTGTAAGCGCGCCGGCGCGGGCAGGTTTTCGCGGCCGATCAGTGATCGATCCGCGCAAAGCCACCGCTCGCGGCCGGACCGGACGCTCGCGCGGGTCTCGCGCGAGCGTCGGTCCCGCCTCAGCCTTCAGTGCGGCGCTTCGATCAGAACGCCACGAAAGGCGCCTGACCGCCGTTCGCGGTTTGATCGATGCCGTAGTACACGTGGCGGCCGTAGAAGAACGGCAAGCCCAGATCGAAGCTGCTGTTGCCGCCGATCTGCCCTGCCAGGTCGTTGAACGCGTAGTTGCTGCCGTTGCCGAACAGCGTCGACGCACTCAGGATGCCGATGCTGGCGCTCGCCTGCGTGTTGTTCAGCCCGACCAGCGTCAGCGTCCGCGTTTGCGCCGACGACGGGCAGTAAAAGCCCGCGAAATTGCTGCCGCACTGCGCGAGGGAGCTATCGCCGAAGAAGTAGGCGTTCGAGCCCGAATCGAGGAAGGCCTGCACCGTCGTACCGTTGAACACGCTGTTGTCCAGGTCGCCGAAAGCGTCGGTGGTAAAGAGCTGGACCCCGGTGAGCGCATTGTTCGACTGCGTGCCGACACCGAACACCAGTGTGCCGGTTGCCGACGGCGCGCCGGTATTCGACACCGGCGGCATCTGCACGATCACGCCGTTCTTGTCGACCGGGAAGAACGGGACCGGATTGGCCACCTGCTGCGCGAGCGGCACCGCCGTGCGGGCGCAAGACGCGCCGTTCGGACAGGCGAAGTAATTGCTGAAGTTGGCCGCCGTCCCGGCATCCACGCAGGTCACACCGCAATCGGTCGGCGACGTGCCAATGCCGAGAATGCCGTTCGCGCCGAGATCGCTGGCGGTGTTTTCGTCCGAGCCGTTGCCGCAACTGCTCGTGGGCACCGTGCTCGAGTCCTTGTCGCCGATGATCTGCATCGGAATCGCCGCCGTCGTTCTCTCGCCGCCGATCGCGATGGTCGCGGTGCGCACCGTGCCCCACGTGAAGCCATCCGCGAACGTCGCGCACTCGGCAAGCTGCGCGCCGCCGACGGTGCTGACCGGCAACGCACTGAGCAGCGAGCCGTTGAAAGCCGAACTGACCACGCGCAGTCCGTACGAACCCGTATCGACCTGGATATTGTTAATAGTCTGACAATTCGAGGTCGAGCCGGGCGCGCAAACCGTCACGCTGACCGTCGGGATATTGACGATGCCGGTCACGCCCCGGCCGACCGTGATGGGCACGGTGTTCGCCGCGTTCGCGGCGATTGGCTGCTGGGTCGGGCTCGGCGGCAGCGAGCCGCCGTTCAGCGCGTTCGACGAATTGTTATTGGAATCGCCACCGCCGCCGCATGCGACGAGCGCCGACACCAACGCCAAGGCCGCGACGGCCTGCATCCAGCCCTTGAGCTTCACAGCAATATGCTTGGTTCGCATGTCTCGTCCTCGCTATTACTGGATGTCTGAACCGCTGACGCCGGCGGGCAGCGCCGGAGGCAGCCACGCCTGACCGTTGAACGAGCCCATATGGCCCCCGGAGCGCACCACGAGGCCACTCTGGTCGACCGAGACAGGGCCGCGGCCGCCGCCGCGCGCCGCGCGCACCGCCTTCACGCCGGCCACGTACTGCGGGAAATAGCTGCCGAGCAGATCGTTCAGATCCGGCATTTGCGGGCCGCGCCATGCAATGCCGAAGACGGAGCCGTTCGCGGCGAGATATTCGCGGACCACGGTGCCGTTGCCGAGCGCCGTCTCACGCACGGTGTAGGACGCGGAAGTGGAAGTGGAAGACGCGGCGTTCGATGCTGAACGCATCACGCCCTGCGCCGCATTGGCGGCGCTGCTGCCGGGCTGAATGGTACGAGTTGAGACTGACGAGCCCGTGGGCGGCGTCATGGGGGCGCCGCCCAGTCCCGCATGAGCGGACTGCACGGCGATGAGCGAACATGGTAAGGCAAGCGCCGTAACGATCCCGGCGCGGCGTACACGACTCCACATGACGAGGCTCCTCCCGAGCTGCTGCTCGATTCGCACGTCGTGCAAACCGGCTGCATGTATGCAGATCATACGGCACCGCTGCGGTTGCACTGCGGAGGGTTTTTCCCCATCGTGCTACCGACCGGTGTGTGTCGTCACCGGAGCGCCGTGCCGCTGCTTGAGCTCGTAGTATGCCTGTGGTTTGTGTCGGTAGACAGCAAGCCGGCGCGGGCGCGCGGCTTGCTATGCGTACTGGTTCGATCTGGCGCGCCCTTGGCGGGCCGCCGCGACGTGCTATGACCCCGGCAGGTCAGAAGCCGAGGCTTGCCAGCAGATCGTCGACTTGCGACTGGTCCTGCACCACATCCGTTTTGCCTTCCGGATTGATCTGCGGACCGTTCAGCAGATGTTCGGGGCTGCCGGTCGGCGAGACTTCGGCCGCCAGCGCCGCCGCGTTCGCCGCGAACTGCTCGCGCCGTTCGAGCGCGATGTTCTCGACCAGCACGCCGAGCAACTGCTGCTCGATCAGGTACACGACATCCGTGATCTTTTTGATGACCTGGCCGGTCAGATCCTGGAAGTCCTGCGCCAGCATGATCTCCATCAGCTGCGAGTTGGTCGCGCTGGTCGCGTCGGGCACACCGCGCAGGAAGGTCCGCGTGTCGTTCATCAGCGCGCGCACTTCCTCGCGCTCGATCGGCGCCGCATACCACTGCTCCCAACGCGCGTCGAGTTCGCCCGCGTCTTTGCGCAGCTGCTCCTGGATCGGCTTGGCGACGTCGATTGCGGACAGGACGCGCTCGGCGGCCTGCTCCGTCATATTCGCGATGTATTTCAGACGGTCGCGGGCATCGGGCACGGCTTCGGCCGCACGCTCGACATGCTTGTCGAGCCCGAGCTCGCGCATCGAGTCGCGCAGCGTGCGCGTCAGTTGTCCAATGCGGGCGAGGATGCGGTCGGACGCGAAGTCGCCGCTCTCGTTGACCGCGTCGGCGCCTTGCGCGTTGGTCGGCAGATTCACATCAGCTCCCGGTCTTGGCCATCTTCTCGAGAATCTTGTTGAGCTTCTCGTCGAGCGTCGCGGCCGTGAACGGCTTGACGACATAACCGCTCGCGCCGGCCTGCGCCGCCGCGATGATGTTTTCCTTCTTCGATTCAGCCGTCACCATCAGCACCGGCAGGTGCGTGAGGTTGGCGTCGGCGCGAATTTCCTTGAGCATGGCCAGACCGTCGAGGTTCGGCATGTTCCAGTCGGAGATCACGAAGTCATACGTACCCCCGCGCAAACGCGCGAGACCGGCCTGACCGTCTTCCGCCTCGTCGACGTTCGAGTAGCCGAGCTCTTTGAGAAGGTTGCGAACGATCCGGCGCATCGTCGGAAAGTCGTCAACAACCAGAATCTTCATTCCCTTATCCATTTCATTCCCTTTGCTTGATCCATGGTGCGGCGCCTGTCCGCCTCAAACTAACGCCTCAAATCCTACCGGCGCGCATCATACCCGTTGAACGCGGTCGCCCATTGCCGAGAGACGCGCCATCACGCGCCGGCTCATTTCCGGCAACGCTGCGATCTCGTCCGCCGCGCCGAGCGCAATCGCTTCACGCGGCATGCCGAACACGATACAGCTCGCTTCGTCCTGCGCAAGGGTGTACGCCCCTGCTTTTTTCATGTCCAGCAGTCCGGCGGCGCCGTCGCGCCCCATCCCGGTCAGAATCACGCCGACCGCGTTCTTGCCCGCATGCTGCGCGGCCGAACGGAACAGCACGTCCACCGACGGACGATGCCGGTTCACCGGCGGCTCGTCCGACAGGTGAGCAATATAGTTCGCGCCACTACGGGCAAGCAACAGATGAGCGTGGCCGGGCGCGATATACGCATGTCCGGGCAGCACGCGTTCGCCGTGCTCTGCCTCTTTAACGGTAATCCGGCACAAACCATTGAGGCGTTGTGCAAAAGATTTTGTGAAGCCCGGCGGCATATGCTGCGCGATTAGCACCGCGGGTGCGTCCGGCGGCAACGGCACCAGCACTTCGCGGATCGCTTCCGTGCCGCCTGTCGACGCGCCGACGATGATCAGCTTCTCGGTACTGAGCAGCGGATTGTTGAAGAGCGGCGCGGCGCCGACCGGCGCCTGCGCGGCCTGCGCCGCCGCGTGCTGCGCAGGCGCGGCCTGGCGCACGCGTGCGCGAGCGGCCGCGCGAATCTTGTCGGCGAGCTTTTCCGAGTAATCGAGCATGCCGTCGCGAATGCCGACCTTCGGCTTGGTGACGAAGTCGACCGCGCCGAGTTCCAGCGCGCGCAGCGTGATTTCATTGCCGCGCTCGGTCAGCGACGAGACCATCACGACCGGCATCGGCCGCAGACGCATCAGCTTCTCGAGGAAGTCGAGGCCATCCATGCGCGGCATTTCGACGTCGAGCGTCAGCACGTCCGGATTGTGCTGCTTGATCAGTTCGCGCGCGACCAGCGGGTCGGGTGCGGTCGCCACCACCGTCATATCCGGCTGGCCATTGATGATTTCCGTCATCAGGCTGCGGATCAGCGCCGAATCGTCGACGCACAGTACTTTGATCTTTTGCACAGCGCTCACGCCTCCTCTGTAGTTCTGGCGTTGTTTGAATTAAGCGGGCGCGGGCCTGCGCCGAACAGTTCGATGCGCGGCTTCGCTGCGCCCGGACTGCCCGCTGCGGTAGCCGCTGTTCCCGCTGCTCCGCCGGCAGACGAGCCGAACAGCTCGATCTTCGAGCGGGCGGCGGCGGGCGTCGAAAACAGTTCGACCTTGGCTCTCGACGCGGCCGGCGTCGAGAACAGTTCCACCCGCTTGCGCGCGGCGGCGAGCCGCTCGGCGCGCGCTTCGGCGCTTTGCCGCATCAGCGCCTGTTCGCGCTCGGCCACGCCCGCTTCCTGCTGCAGGCGCAACTTCTTCACCATCACCTGGCCCGTGCGCGGCATGAACGCCACCTTGCGCGGATGCGAGCCCTGCAAGTCCTCGGCGACGATGCGGATCTTTTCCAGCGCCAGATAGCGGCGCACGAACTCCGAGTTGCGGTCGCCGATGTTCATCGTCGTCATGCCGGCGAGCACCGCGCCGCCGCCGAACACCTTGGCTTCGAAGCGCTCGCGCCGGCCGCCGGCCTTGATCAACTCGTTGATTAGTACTTCCATCGCGTAGGCGCCGTAGCGCATCGAATCCGATGCGGCCTGCGCGACGTCCGCGCCGTCGTCGGGCAACATGAAGTGATTCATGCCGCCGATACCGGCCGTGCGGTCCTGGATGCAGGCCGCGACGCACGAGCCCAACACGGTGACCAGCACCATGTCTTCGTGCGTGGTGTAAAACTCGTTCGGCAACAACTTCACGCCGGGGCGCTGGAAGTGGTTGTCGAAATACAGATTGGTGGCGATAGGCAGGGCGCTGCTCATACGGTCACCCCGTTCGTCGTGTGATGCGCCGCCGTTGCCGTCGCGCGCGCCGGCGTGCGCACGCCGGTCGCGTCACGCGTCAGCTCGTAGACGGTCTGGCCGCGCAGCTTGAACGCCTGCGTGACGTACGTGAAGTTCTCCGAGTGGCCGGCGAACAGCAGGCCGCCCGACTTCATCAGCGGCTCGAAGCGCGCGAGCACTTGCGCTTGCGTCGGCTTGTCGAAATAGATCATCACGTTGCGGCAGAAGATCGCGTCGAACTGCGAGCGCAACTGGTAATCGCGATCGGTGAGGTTCAGTTGCTCGAAGCGCACCAGCGCGCGCACTTCCGGGCGCACCTTGACCATGCCGGCATGCGCGCCGGTGCCCTTCAGGAAGAAGCGTTTCAGCCGCTCAGGCGAGAGATGCTTCACCTGATCGAACTGGTACGTGCCGGCTTCGGCCTTGGCCAGCACCTGGGTGTCGATGTCGGTGGCGAGCACCGAGGCCTGGCGCGCGCCGCTGTCGCCGAGCGCTTCGATCAGCGTCATCGCAATCGAGTACGGCTCTTCACCGGTCGAAGCCGCCGAGCACCATACCGAAACCGGCTGCGGACGGCGCGGCACGAATTCGGCGAGGATCGGAAAGTGATGCGCCTCGCGAAAAAACGCCGTCAGGTTGGTGGTCAGCGCATTGGTGAAGGCTTCCCACTCGGCCGGATCGTTTTCCGCTTCGAGCAGATCGAGATACTGCTTGAAGGTGTCGAGCCCGCGGGCACGCAGACGGCGCGCCAGACGACTGTACGCCATGTCGCGCTTGTGATCCGACAGCGAAATGCCCGCGCTGCGGTGAATCAGTTCGCGAATGCGAGCGAAGTCCGCCGACGTGAATTCGAAGTCCCGTGCCTGCTCACCGGATCTAACCGGCTCTGCCCCAACGGGACGTTGCTGTGCGCGCGTTGCCATCATGAAAGTTCCTGCCTGCGATACGAGCCATCCCGCTTTCCTGCCAAGGCATCGCCTCGAAATGAAGGGATTGTGTTCGCGGGGTCGCGCCCGCCCGCGAGTTTCTCTAACATGCAGTCGGCCCGCGACACGCTGATAAAGCGTGCTTCGATGATTCGCTCCTCATGGAGCGAGATGCCGAATGACCGCATGTCTTTGTGCCACGTCCTAGAATGTTTCCCAGTCCGCGTCCGAGCCCGCCGAGGCCGCGCTTGCCGCGACCGGACGTGCTGCGGATTCGGATCCCGCACGGGCCGTCTTCGGTTTCAGCGCCGGTTCGACGCGTGCGGCGCCGGCATCGTGACTGCCCGAAGCCGATGCTGTGTTTGCCGCCGGATGCGCCGTGCTAGCTGCCGGATGCGCTGCGCCGCCGTTCGCGGACGCATGCGGTGCGGCTTTGCCCGCCGGCTTGCTCTTGCCGCTCGTCACACGGGGCGCCGCCGATTGCGAGCGCGTTGCCGCCGCGCTCTTATTCACCGCGCCGCCGGCCACTTTCCAGCCGTTCACCACGGCCTGCAACTGACGCGTCTGATCTTCGAGCGAGGCCGCCGCGGCCGCCGCCTGTTCGACCAGCGCGGCGTTCTGCTGTGTGACTTCGTCCATCTGCACGACCGCGCGATTCACCTGTTCGATGCCGCCCGACTGCTCTTCGGACGCCGCGCTGATTTCGCCCATGATGTCGGTCACGCGGCGCACGGCCTGCACGATCTCGTCCATCGTCGTACCGGCGCGGCCGACCAGTGCCGAGCCGCTTTGCACCTTGTCGACGGAGTCGCCGATCAGTTCCTTGATTTCCTTCGCGGCACTCGCGCTGCGCTGCGCGAGGCTGCGCACTTCGCCCGCCACCACCGCGAAGCCGCGGCCCTGTTCGCCGGCGCGCGCGGCTTCGACCGCCGCGTTCAGCGCGAGAATATTGGTCTGGAAGGCAATGCCCTCGATTACGCCGATGATGTCGACGACCTTGTTCGAACTGCTCGCGATGTCCTGCATGGTCGTGACGACCTGGCTCACCACGTCGCCGCCGCGCGTGGCGATGTCGGAGGCATTGACGGCCAGCTGGCTCGCCTGACGCGCGTTCTCGGCGTTCTGCCGTACCGTGCCGGTCAACTGCTCCATGCTCGACGCGGTTTCCTGCAACGAGGCGGCCTGTTGTTCGGTGCGCTGCGACAGGTCGGTGTTGCCCATTGCGATTTCGCGCGCACCGGTGTCGATCGATTCCGTGCTGCTGTGAACCGCCCTCACCATCGTCGACATGCTGTCCTGCATGCGCTTGATGCCGGCGAACAGCCGCCCGATTTCATTGCGGCTGAAGACGTTGATCGATTCGGACAGATCGCCCGAGGCGATGCGCTCGAAGCACGCCGTCGCGTCGGCGAGCGGCTGCACGATCAGGCCGCGCAGCGCGAAGCGGATGCCCACCACCACCAGCAGCGCGAGCACGGTGACGGCGATGATCAGCGTCGTCATCAGCGAGATGTTCGATTGCGCGCTCGCCTGCTGATCCACGGCGTGCTGTTGCAAGCTCTTGACGACAGCGGACGCGGCGTTGTCGTAAGACACGAACCACGGGCTGATCTTCGTATCCGCGATCGCGTGATAGGCGGCCAGATCGTTCGCGCGCAGCGCGGCGAACTCCGGCTCCAGGCCGTCACGCATCAGCGCCGTGCGACGCGCCAGCAGTTCGTCCAGCTGCGCCTGCTCGACGCCGTTCTTGGGCGCGTCGAGATACGCCTGCCAGCTCTGATTGCCCTTACCGTACAACTCCTGCGCACGATCGAGCACCTTCTTCGCCTGCTCCGTGTCGCCCGACGCGCTCAACGCGTTGAAGCGATCCAGCGACACGCGCGAGCGCAGCAGGTACGACGAAGCATCGTCGAGTGCATGGATGGCGGCCAGATCGCCGCGCGCAATGCGGTCGAGCGACTGGCTCGCGCGATTCAGCGCGGTCAGCCCAAGCACGCCGACCGCCACGGTCAGCGCGACCAGAATGATCCCCACCATCGTCAACGACGTGCGAATCGACCACCTGCTCAGCATTTCGATGCTCCCTGTCCCAATCGTTTCGTGAAGGCTGCCGCGTTAGACGCCGAGCGTTTCGATCAGCGCCATTTCGCGGCTGGTCATGAGCTTCTCGATGTCCATCAGGATCAGCATGCGGCCGTCGACGGTGCCCAGACCCGTGAGGTACTCGGTCGTCAGCGTGGCGCCGAATTCCGGCGCCGGCATGATCTGGTCGGTGGCGAGCGTGAGTACGTCCGAGACGCCGTCCACCACCATCCCGACCACGCGATGCGCGACGTTCAGGATGATCACCACCGTCTGGTGGTCGTACTCGACACGGCCCAGATGGAACTTGATGCGCATGTCGACGATCGGCACGATGATGCCGCGCAGATTGATCACGCCCTTGATGAACTCAGGCGCATTGGCGATCCGCGTCACGTTGTCGTAGCCGCGGATTTCCTGCACCTTGAGAATGTCGATGCCGTACTCTTCGGCGCCGAGCGTGAAGACGAGGAACTCCTGACCGCCGGCGTCTGCCTGCTGCGCGTCGCGGCGGCCATTCGTACCGCTCGCGTTCGCGACGCTCGAATTGATGGATTGGACTTCTGCCACGTTAGCCCCCAAACGGTTGGGATGAATTGAGTTGAGTAAGTGTTACGACGAGTGTGACGGACATCATGCGAGACTCATCGCGCCATGCGCGTGGCGCGTTTCGCGGTTCAGCGCCGCCACGTCGACGATCAGCGCGACGCTGCCGTCGCCGAGAATGGTCGCGGCGGAAATGCCGTGCACCTTGCGGTAGTTCGTTTCCAGGTTCTTCACGACCACCTGTTGCTGGCCCACCAGTTCGTCGATCAGCATTGCAAAGCGGCGCCCTTCCGTTTGCATGATGGTGACGATGCCTTGCGTCGGTTCCTGCTTCGCCCCTTCGACGTTGAACACTTCGTGCAACGCCACGAGCGGCAGATATTCACCGCGCACCCGCACCACGCGCTCGCCGTTGGCCACCGTGTAGATGTCCTCGGCTCGCGGCTGCAGCGACTCCATCACGAAGTTCAGCGGCAGAATGAAGATCTCGTTGCCGACCTTGACGGACATGCCGTCGAGAATCGCCAGCGTGAGCGGCAGCACGATGCGCGTGGTGCTGCCCTTGCCGGCGTGCGAAGTGATTTCCACGTGACCACCCATCGACTGGATGTTCCGCTTCACCACGTCCATGCCGACGCCACGGCCCGACACGTCCGTGACCTGCTCCGCCGTCGAGAAGCCCGGCAGGAAGATCAGGTTCCAGACTTCTTCGTCGGTCATGGTTTCGCTGACCTGCATGCCCTGCTTGGCCGCCTTCGCGAGAATCTTGTCGCGGCGCAGGCCCGCGCCGTCGTCGCTCACTTCAATGACGATGTTGCCGCCGTGATGCGCCGCCGACAGCACCAGCTGGCCGGTCGAATCCTTGCCCGCCGCGCGCCGCGCTTCCACGGTTTCGATGCCGTGGTCGAGACTGTTGCGCACGAGGTGAGTCAACGGATCGATGATCCGTTCGATGAGGCTCTTGTCGAGTTCGGTCGCCTGACCGAAGGTGACGAGTTCCACTTCCTTGCCGAGTTTCGCCGCCAGATCGCGCACCAGACGCGGGAAGCGGCTGAACACGTAATCCATCGGCATCATGCGGATCGACATCACCGCTTCCTGCAGATCGCGCGCGTTGCGCTCGAGCTGCGCCATGCCGTTGAAAAGGCGGTCGTGCAGCGCCGGGTCGAACGTGCTGGTGGTTTCCGCGAGCATGGCTTGCGTGATCACCAGTTCGCCGACCAGGTTGATCAGCTGATCGACCTTTTCGACGCCGACGCGAATCGAGCTGCCTTCCGCGCCGCCCGCTGCCGCAGCCGGACGTGCCGCCTTGCGGTCCTGCTCGGCGGGCGCGGCTGCGCTCGCCGCGCTGGCCTGAGCCGGCGCCGGTGCGCTCGGCGCCGCCGCGGGTTGAGCCGCGGCATGCGCCGGCGCGGCCGGTGCGTCGAACAGGCCGTGCGCGGCGGTTGATGCGGGTGCAGCGGTGTCGGCCGCCGGTGCCGACGATGCTGCGTGGCCCGCGTGAGTTGCCTGTACTGCTTGCGCCGGGGACGAATCGGCAGCGTCGGGCGTTCCAGGTTCGCCTTGCTGCGCGTCGTCCGCCGGTGCGGTGCCGCGGCCGATCACGATCTGACTTTCGTCGATCACGAAACAGCACACGGCGATGATGTCGTCGGAGGTCACATCGGTCGCGAGCCACAGCGTCAGATCGCCGCCGCTCTTGACCTGCCCGACGATGTTGCCCAGGTTGCCGAGCTCTTCGGCCAGCAGTTCCTGGTCCTTCTCACCAACGCCCCGTAGCGTAATTTTCAGATGTGGGCCGGATTCTTCTCCGGCTCCCGTGGCTTGCCCGGTCTGTGTCGGTTCGCCGTCAATCCATTCGCCCGCCGCCTGCACCGCCTGTTCGACGACGTGCTCCGGCGGGGTCCCGCCTTGTACTGCCTGTGCTGCAACTGGTGCCGCGCTCGCGACAACGGCCGCCGCAGCCGGCGCCGCGCCGTCGCGGCTCTCCGCGTTAAGGCGTTCGAGCTTCGCGCAGATTGCCTTCGCGGTGGCCGCGTCCGGCTCGGCGCTCGCGCGGTAATCGGCGAGCTGGCCGGACAACACGTCCTTGGTTTCGAGGAACGTGTCGATCATGTCCTTGCGCAGCACGAGTTCGTTATTGCGCGCGCGGTCGAGCAGCGATTCGAGAATGTGGGTCGTTTCCGTCAGCGCGGTAAAACCGAACGTTGCCGCGCCGCCCTTGATCGAGTGCGCCGCGCGGAAAATTGCCGCGAGGTCTTCAGGGTCCGGGTGGGCGATATCCAGATTGAGCAGCAACTGCTCCATCTGCGCGAGCAGTTCGTCCGCTTCGTCAAAGAACGTCTGATAGAACTGAGTGATGTCGAGTGTCATGCCTGGGTCACCGCGAGAGTTCCTGTCTTGGCTTGGGCTGCCGCGCCGCCGCGTCGAGAGCTTCTATAACTGGGTCTATGGGTGTGCTTACGCGTGATCTGGCTCGGCTAGCGCCGCCACCAGTTCGGTCAGCATGTCCGGGTCGAGCGGCTTTTCGATCCAGCCGGTCGCGCCCGCAGCCCGCGCCGCTTCCTTGAACGGCTCGCCCGATTCCGTCGTGAGGACGAGGATGGGCGTGGCCTGGTAAGCCGGGTTGTTGCGCAGCGCGGCGATCAGATCAAGGCCGGTCTTGCCTGGCATGTACTGGTCGGTCAGCACGAGATCGAACGACATGGCGAGCGCGTTTTCGAGCCCTTCGTCGCCATCCGCCGCGAGCGTCACCTCGTAGCCTGCCGTCGTCAGCGTGGCGGCGAGAATCTGCCGCATCGATGCCGAATCGTCGATTGCCAGGATGTGCCTGATCATGAAAACCTCGCTGCACGTACGCTATGGATCGCCCTTCCGTCCGCGCCGGCAGGGCGCATGAACGGGCGAGGCGATCGCTGTCTGTTACTGGGCCGCCGGCGCTGCCGCCGGCAACTTCGGTGCAACCGTTACCGGCTGCGCAAGCTTTTGCAGCAACGGCTTGGAGCCGGCTGCGTCGTCCGACAAGGTGGTCGTGGTGGAGTCGTCATGGTTCAGCGCCTCCTCCGACTTCTTGTTCAGCACGATGATGCTGATGCGGCGGTTCTCCGGATCCATCGGGTCCGCCTTGTTCAGGTTTTGCGTCGACGCGAGGCCGAGCACGCGCATGACCTTCGCTTCGTCCATGCCGCCGGCGATCAGCTCGCGGCGCGACGCGTTGGCGCGGTCCGCGGACAGTTCCCAGTTGCTGTAGCCCTTCTCGCCGCCGGCGTACTGCGCGGCGTCGGTGTGGCCCTGCACGATGATGCGGTTCGGCACGTCGTTCAGCGTGTGGCCGATTTCGCGCAGAATGTCGCGCATATATGGCTCGACCTGGTCTTTCGCAGTCGCGAACATCGGCCGCTTCTGCGAGTCGACGATTTCGATGCGCAAGCCGGTCAGCGTGGAGTCGATGCGGATCTGCTGCTTGAACTGGCGCAGCACCGGATTCGCTTCGATCGCGGCCATCAGCTTGACCTGCAGATCGTGCAGGCGGACCTGCTCGCGACGTTCCAGCTCGCCCTGCAACTGCTTCATCGAATCTTCGTTGTTGTGCGAGACGCTGCGCTCGGAGCGGTTGTTCGAACCGTCGGTGGAGCGCGTCACGCCTTGCGCGTCGGTCGAGATATCGCGGCCGCCGCCCTTCAGAATGCTCGAGTCCTCGGCGCTGCGGTCGCCGCCCCACAACGTGATCTTCAACGGCTGATTGAAGTAATCGGCAATGCCCTTCAACTGCACCGTGGAGGCCGAGCTCAGCAGCCACATCAGCAGGAAGAATGCCATCATCGCGGTCATGAAGTCCGCATACGCGAGCTTCCAGGCGCCGCCGTGGTGACCTTTCTTGGCCGGCGCGGAGCGCTTGACGACAATGGCGCGGTCTTTGTCCTTGCTCATCGGTTCGGTTCCCGGCGCCCTTTACTTGGCCTTGACGCGGCGCACGTGCTCTTCCAGCTCGGCGAACGACGGGCGTTCGGTCGAGAAGAGCACCTTGCGGCCGAACTCGACGGCAATCGCCGGCGCGTAACCGTTCAGGCTGGCCAGAATCGTCACCTTGATGCACTGGAACATCTTGGTCGACTCGGTCACGCGCTGTTCGGCGACGCTCGCGAGCGGCCCGATCAGCCCGTACGAAAGCAGAATCCCGAGAAAGGTGCCGACCAGCGCCTGGGCGATCATCTCGCCGAGCACGGCGGGCGGCTTGTCGGCCGAGGCCATGGTGTGCACCACGCCCATCACCGCGGCCACGATCCCGAACGCCGGCATTGCGTCGCCGACCTTGGTCAGCGCGTGAGCGGGCGCTTCGCCTTCCTGGTGATGCGTCTCGATCTCCTCGTCCATCAGGCTTTCAATCTCGAACGCGTTCATGTTGCCGCCCACCATCAGACGCAGGTAGTCGGTCAGGAATTCGATGATGTGATGGTCGGCGAGAATCTTCGGGTACTGGGTGAAGATCGGACTCTTCGACGGATCGTCGATGTCCGCTTCCAGCGTCAGCGTGCCTTCCTTGCGCGCCTTGGCCAGCAGGACGTAGAGGAGCGCCATCAGCTCCATATAAACGTCCTTGTTGTACTTCGCGCCCTTGAACAGGGTTGGAATGACGCGCAGCGTGGCCTTGATCGTCTTCATTCCGTTACCCAGAATGAATGCGCCGACGCCGGCGCCGACGATCATCAGCACTTCAACGGGCTGCAGCAGCGCGCCGAGATGGCCGCCTTCCAGCGCGTAACCGCCGAAAACGGACAAAAGCGTCACGAGTGTTCCCACGAAAATCAGCACTGCCGAGCCCTCACAAAGAAGCGACGGTGACCGTCGTTAATCTGGTTTACGGCAACGAAGCGGAAAACTTTGGCGGAAAAGCGGCTCGTCGCTCCGGTGTAAACCAGAGGCGGATGCGGCCGGTCCGGCTGGACCGGGCGTCGCGCAGGCGGGCTGGAAGGCCCGCCGCATGGGAGATGGAAGGCGCACCGCGCACCGGCGGCCGCCTTCCGGGTCAAGCTTCGAGGGCGGCGAGGCTCTCGCGGGCCCGGGCGTCGGCAAATTTCTTTGTCTTACCGGCGCGCGAGGGCGGCTGGCACAGGCCGCAGACGAATGCGTGCTGCGGATCGTGCGCATGCGCGACAAAATGTCCGCCGCAACGGCAGCACGCGGTCATTTGCAGCATCCCGGAGTCGAAAAAGCGCACCAGCGTCCAGGCGCGCGTGAGACTGAGCACGGGCTCGTCGTCGTGCAACTGGACGTGTTCCAGGTACAGCCGGTAGCTCTTCACGATCGACTGGATCGTCAGGCAGCCGCCATGACCGGCCATGAACCGGTAGATGTTGTAGAACAGCGATGAGTGAAAGTTCGGCTGCCAGGTCATGAACCAGTCGGTCGAAAAGGGCAACATCCCCTTGGGCGGCGAGACCCCTTTCAGTTCTTTATATAGCTTGATGAGCCGGTCGCGCGACAGGCTGGTTTCCGCTTCCAGCAATTGCAAACGCGCGCCAAGCTCGATCAGTTCGATCGCCAGGGTAATTTCCCTGACTTCGAGCACAACACTTTTATAGGCCATCCGTTTGCGTTTTCCCCGTCCTGATCGCTTTGTTTGGAATGCAACGTGCCATCAGCCGAGTTGCTCGACTGGCTGGCTTGCCATCAGGATCGCGGAATGCGCCTGAGCCACGGCGCTGGATTTGCCTTTGTCCGCCAGAGCGGACAGCACGGCATGGTCGTCGAAACGGAAACGGCACAACACCTGATTGGACGCCGCCAGCTTGACGGTCTGCGCCAACGACAGATTGGCGAGCACATCGGCTAACTGGTCCGAAATCCCCATGCGAAACATGCCCATCGGCTTGTCTTCGCGCAGCAGTCGCTGGGCGAGCAGGAGATAAGACAGGTTAACTTCTCTGATCTCATTGAGCATATCGCTTGTCGCGCTCATGATTCCCCCGGGGTGTATCTGGCTGGTCAGGCCGTTACGGAAACGTTTGCTCGAACGCGCGCACTGAAACCGCACGAATCGGCTCGTTTCTGGTCTTGCGAGCATTGTGGCGAAAGGGGGAGCGGACGAAAATCGGACAGACACCCAGCCTTATTGACGGATTAATCCGTCATTCGTGTAGGAATTTTTCCTACAAAGGCGGGTCGGAGCGGGCTTGATGGAACCCCATAGGCGCAATTTAGAAACTTTCCGTGCGCATCGATGAGGTTGCTGGCAATGATGTGAACTAAATGGTGAGTCTGATTGACTCACGGTCCGCACCGTGCAGCGGTGAGGAAGAATTATAAGACGTTTTCACTTCTCTGCAACACGCCGCGTGTAGGGGCCGATCTCCACCGCCCGGGCCCGCGACTTGCTGATGGCTTTGCAGCGTCCGAATATACGACCGGCGATTTCTCCCGATTATCGGGATGGCCGTTCCGACGACCTGTAACGGGCCATGTTTCGCGCTGTAACAACATTAAGCGTTTGAAAAATAACTCGAATTAGCGCGGCCGATCCCGATAATGAAGCTAAGGGATTACCCGATGCAGGTTCGGAGCACCCCCGGGCGGCGGCTTACCGCGCCCAACCGTCCGTCAGGCATTCGCTCCTCGCTCTACTCGAGCGCCGCTGTGCGATGCCGTTCTGATTAGGAGAAAACGCATGCGAATCGCACAAATTGCGCCGTTGTATGAAGCTGTCCCGCCGAAACTTTATGGTGGCACCGAACGCGTCGTGTCGTATCTGACCGAGGCACTGGTCGACCTCGGCCATGACGTCACGCTGTTTGCGAGCGGCGACTCGGTCACTTCGGCCAACCTCGACGCCTGCTGGCCTCGTGCGCTGCGTCTCGATCCGACGATCCGCGACGCGCTGGCTCCGCACGTCCTGATGATGGAAAAGGTGCGCAAGGTCGCGCATGAGTTCGACGTGCTGCACTTTCACCTCGACTACATGCCGTTCCCGCTCTTCACAACGATGGACACGCCGTTCGTGACGACGCTGCACGGCCGCCTCGACTTGCCGGAACTGCAACCGGTGTTCGATGCGTTCTCCAACGTGCCGGTGGTCTCGATTTCCGATTCGCAGCGCGCGCCGCTACCGCAAGCGAACTGGCTCAACACGGTTTACCACGGTTTGCCGGAGCAGCTGCTCACGCCGCAAACGCACAAGAAGCCGGAATACCTGGCGTTCCTCGGCCGTATTTGTCCCGAGAAGCGCGTCGATACAGCTATCAAGATCGCTGCACAAAGCGGTTTGCCGCTGAAGATCGCCGCCAAGGTGGACAAGGTCGACCAGGAATACTTCAAGCGCGAAATCGAGCCGCTGCTGTCGCAGGCGCATGTGGAATTCGTCGGCGAGATCAATGAAGCGCAGAAGCCCGAGTTTCTTTCCGGCGCCAAGGCGCTGCTGTTCCCGATCGACTGGTCGGAGCCGTTCGGCCTCGTGATGATCGAGTCGATGGCATGCGGTACGCCGGTGATCGCGTTCAACCGCGGTTCGGTGCCGGAAGTGATCGACCACGGCGTGACAGGTTACATCGTTGAGGACGTGCAGGGCGCGGTCGCGGCACTGCAACGCCTGGACGAACTGTCGCGCACCGAAATCCGGGCCCAGTTCGAACGCCGCTTCAGCTCGAAGACGATGGCTCAGAATTACGTGGATGGCTATTCGGCACTGATCGAAGCCACGCGCCGCCCGGTGTTGCGTCAAGTCGCAGTGGGCTAAACGCCGAGCTAAGCGGCTGGGCACTTTCTCTCAGCCGCTTGAGTAACGAAATCCGCCGCGTACGACGTTTCAGATTTGTAGGTCAATAGTGAGTCGATTCGTCGTGTGAATCGTTTGCGCGAGCGGTAATTTCAAGTTATCCCGCTTCTTTGTCCAGAAAAGCCGCCCCTCGAGGGCGGCTTTTTTAATACGGGCATGGATGCGCTTCCATCGCCGATTAGCGCTCAGCGAATAAAGACCGAGTACCAATAAACCTTCAGTTGGCTTTCGTCTCGACCGGCGATCGGCTCAAGCAGCGCCAATCAGAAAGCGCTCGCGATTCTTACCGACGATCCATTTGGGCGGTTTGCCGCGCCCGCTCCACGTATTGCCCGACTTCGGATCCTGGTATTTCGCCGGCAGCGGCGCCTTCTTGGGCGGGCGGCCGCGCTTGGCGGCGACGGCAAAACCGAGGTCCTGAGCCGTCAGACCGTATTCAGCGATCTTTTGGCGGATGTCGGCGACCACATTGTCGATTTCAGTACGGCGCGCTTCTTCTGCTTGTGCCTGCAATTTGGCGATCTGCGCCTTGAGGTCTGCATATTGAGACATTCCGGTTCTCCCCTTTTCTAGAACTCATTGGCTCGCAGACTAACTGCAATTATAAAAATTCGCAATGGACAAGAATACCGATTTAGCAAGATATCCTCTGATAATTATTAAGACCGGTGAATTGTAAAACGGTATCTTTATCTCGCAATAAAAAGGTAAAGGCGACACCACATTGACAATTCTTGACACCTGATTTGGCGACCTTTCCCTAAAATTGCGCGTTCAAGGCATGCAGACGGACATAGCCGCGCGTGCTAGCGGAAGCCTCCATCTTTTTAGGATTACCAACCATGCAGTTGTCAAAGCGCCTCGCTGCCGAGTTGTTCGGCACCTTCTGGCTCGTGCTCGGGGGCTGCGGCAGCGCTGTCCTCGCCGCTAACTTCGCCGGCCCGGTTCATGGTCTGGGCATTGGCTTCGTGGGTGTGTCGCTCGCGTTCGGCCTGACTGTGCTGACCATGGCTTTCGCGATCGGTCACATTTCCGGCTGCCATCTGAATCCGGCGGTGAGCGTCGGCCTGACCATCGCCGGCCGCTTTCCGGCGCGCGATCTGCTGCCGTACATCGTGGCGCAAATAATCGGCGCGGTGCTGGGTGCGCTGGTGCTGTCGCTCATCGCATCGGGCAAACCCGGGTTCGATCTCGTCGCCAGCGGCTTCGCCAGCAACGGCTATGGCGAGCGCTCGCCCGGCCACTACTCGCTCGCCGCGGCATTCATTTGCGAAGTGGTGATGACCGGCTTCTTCCTCTTCGTCATTCTCGGCGCGACCGACAAGCGCGCGCCCGCCGGCTTCGCACCGATCGCCATTGGCCTGTGCCTCACGCTGATTCACCTGATCTCGATCCCGGTGACCAACACGTCGGTGAACCCGGCGCGTTCCACCGGGCCGGCGCTCTTCGTCGGCGGTGCGGCGATGGATCAGTTGTGGCTGTTCTGGGTTGCGCCGATCCTCGGCGCAGTGATCGCGGGCGTGTTGTACCCGGTCATCGCTGAAAGCCGCAGCGGCAGTTCGCAGAAGCTGGCGCTCGACTGATCCGCACGCGCGGTCATTTGGGCAAACAAAGCGGGCGCTACGGCGCCCGCTTTGTTTTGAGGCGGAAGCGTAAGCACCTCGATATCGCGCCGATGGCTTATTCGTGCCCGCTGCTAGAATCGTGCGACTTCCCAAGCTCGCACAGGTGCCACACATGAAGCGTTTCCGCGGATTTCTGCATGGCGTCGCACTCTCCATCAGCGGCTTGTGCGCGGGTGGGCTGGCGCTACCCACCGCGCATGCGGCCGACGGCCAGACGGAAACGCTCGTGTTCGTGCGACACGGTGAGAAGCCTACCCAGGGCTACGGACAACTCAACTGTCAGGGGCTCAACCGCGCGCTGGCCTTGCCGGCGGTGATCGCGGCCAAGTTCGGCAAACCGGATGCGATCTACGCACCCGATCCCGGCCAGCAAAAAGACGACGGCGGCAAGCCCTACTACTACATCCGGCCGCTTGCGACGATCGAGCCGACCGCCATCCAGTTCCAGATGCCGGTGCAAACGCCCTATGGTTTCGCTCAGATCAACCAGCTCGGCACCGCGCTCGTCAATCCGGCCAATCGCAACAAGCTAATTGTCGTGGCGTGGGAACACAAGCTGATCGTGAAGCTATTGCGCCAGATGCTGAGCACGCATGGCGGCAATGCCGCCGATGTTCCGAACTGGAAGAGCGACGACTTCGACAGTATCTATGTTGTTCGCCTCGACTGGCAAAGCGGCACCGCGCACGCCAGCTTCAAACATGATCGTCAGGGGCTGGATGGACGCGCGACCGACTGCCCTTGCGCGGCACTGCCGGGCGCGTCGGCGGCGACTGGATCCCCGGCTTCCTCGAGTGCGGCAAATTAAACGGGTAATACAGATGTAAGCCTCAATTACGCAGCCGGTCCTCAGATTTGGGTAAAGCGTGGCGCCGGGCGCGCTTCGCCACGGCGCAAAGGGCCGCGAATCCTTATGCACCAGTGCTTTGACCGAACGGCGTGCGGCGCGCGACGTACTCACGTACGCCTGCTCACAGCTTTCAAAGCCTGCGACGATGCTTGCAGTCCGTAACATCTGGTCGCAGTACCCATCGACGGGAATGCGTAGATTGATCCTGTGCGACAAACATACGTCGCCTCACAGGAGAACAAACATGAAACGCATCGTCACTCACTTGCTGGTTGCTGCAGGACTCGCGGCGGGCGCATGCGGTGTCGCGCAAGCGCATACGGATCTGAACATCGGCCTGTCGCTCGGCGCACCGGTTTATACGCGTCCGGCCCCGGTCTACGTGGCGCCGCAGCCGGTCTACTACCGCAACGGCGGCTGGGACCACCGCTACGATCGCGGTGATTATTATCGCGGCGACCATCGATATGATCGCAACTGGAACCACAATGACCGCGGCTGGGGCCACGATAACCGGGGCGACCATGGCGACCGCCGTGGCGGATGGCACGGGTAATTTTCCTGGTGCGACTGACGGCGGCAAATGAGGCGGCTTGCCGGCCTTGATAGACCTCGGCCGCGCAACGCCATCACCAGCAGCCTGAGCCACCAGACGTGCCGCTCAAAGAAACGGCCCGCGTCCATGAAAATCGACGCGGGCCGTTTCCATTTCCACTCAGGACATCAGTTCGTCGTCGAGCGAGAAGAGCTTGCGCAAATGGTGTGCGACGCCCGCTTCAAAGTTGTTGCCAATGCGCGGCACGTTTGGCAGGCGCGTCATGAGGTCGGGATTGGCGTTGTTCATCATGAACGGATGGCCGGCCGTCTCCAGCAGATCGATGTCGTTCATGTTGTCGCCGAAAGCGACGCATTGCGAGGCATCGGCGCCGAGGCGCTCGAGCACGATCTGCAACGCGCGGCCCTTCGATACGTTTGCCGTCATCACTTCCAGACAGTCCGGCAGCGAATAGGTCACGTACAGTGCGTCGCCGAATTCGCGTGCGAGATTCGTCGAGACCTGCGCGAGATCAGCAGGCTCGCCGATATAGAGGGCCTTCGCGATGTCGACGCCGTCGTGTTTCGGCAAATCGGTCACTTCGTAGGTGAAGCCCGAGTCCTGGTGAAACTTCAGCAGATCCGGCGCGTCGCGGTCGATCAGCCACGCCTGATCGGCGAACAGGTTGACGATCACGCGACCATGCGCGCCAGCGATTTCCGGTTGCACCAGTTTTTGCACAATGGCCGGAGGCAGGTCGTCCGCGTGGATCACCGTGTTGTCCGGCGCGTGGATGCGCGCGCCATTCGACGTAATCAGATACGGACTGATGCCCAGCACGTCGCGAATACCGGCGACATCGCAATAATGGCGACCCGTTGCAATCACGAACCGCAGCCCGTCACTTTCAAGTTTGCGCACGGTGGCGACCGTGAACGGGTCCACCTGGTGATCCGCGTTGAGCAGCGTGCCGTCGAGATCCGTGGCGATGACTTTGTACATAGTTTGAGCAGGCGGGCAGCGTCGAAGCTGCGTATTTTACCGTTGCCGGCCGCATTCGCCGGAACGCGCCGGCTGTATCCATGATTTTCAGCCGCAATCGCGCGACTCGCACACGCCGCGACGCGCCGTTTTCAGCCGCCGACGCGGAGCGCTTCACGCTGCGCCAATTGCAATCCGCCGTGCGCGGAGTCTGCCAGCGGCTCGCGTAAGCGCTCCTGATAGATCAGCGGCACGTACTCGCGCAACGGCGCGCCAAGCCCGCCGCACAACGCGACCGGCAGGCTCGCCGACGGGTCCAGTGCGGCGATCATCTTGCCCACTTCGACGCCGGCCTCGCCGAGCAAGCGCGCCGCGAACGGATGCGTGCGGTGGGCGATGACGATCGGCGCGAGCCTCGCATAAGCTGTCTGATTCGCTTCGCAGAGCCAGACGACGAGACTGTCGCGGTCGTGCGCGCCGGTGTGGGCGACCAGCGCCTGGGCCAGATCGTCGTGAGTGCCACGACCGTCGAGCGCCTGCTGTGCGTGCACGATGGCCCGCAATCCGAGCCACGCGCCGCTCGCTTCGTCGCCCGATGGAAAGCCGTAGCCACTCACCTGGCGGCATTCGCCCTCGCCATCCAGCACGGCCGCGACGCTGCCGGTGCCGAGCGCGACAATCACACCATGCGCGCCGCCGTGCGCGCCCAGCAAAGTGGTGTAGGCGTCGCTTTGCACGGCGAGTCCCGCTAGCGCGGGCGCTTGCGCGCGAAACGCGGCCAACCAGTCGCGATTGTTGACGCCCGCCAATCCGCAGCCGAGCACGCAGCGCGACCAGTCCAGCGTCATGCCCGCACTTGCAAATGCTTCGCCGCAGCCGGCCGCGATGGCCTGCCATGCACGTTCGACGCCAAGTCCCAAACCCGACGGCCCGCTTGCCGCCTGCGCCAGTTCGCGGCCTTGCGCGTCGCCGAGCACGACCCGCGTGCCGCTGCCGCCGCCGTCAATGCCGATCAGAAAGAAGTCTTTGTTCATGGAATCGAGTGAGTTCCGTGGATGAATAACGCATAGCGTGGCAGGTCGGTTTCAATCCGGCAATTAGCCGAATGGCCAGCTTGCAGTGCGCACGGCTTCGGCTATGCTGGCGGGCGACATCACAACGCAGGAGCGCGACAGTGACACAGCGATGCAACTGGGTATCGAGCGAAGCGCTCGCACAGTATCACGACACCGAATGGGGCGTACCCTCGCGCGACGACCAGCATCTGTTCGAGATGCTCGTGCTGGAAGGCGCTCAGGCCGGCTTGTCGTGGTCGACGATTCTCAACAAACGGGCCGGCTATCGCCGCGCTTTAGCGGACTTCGACATCGCCAAGGTTGCGCGCTTTACGCCGAAGCACGTCGAGGCGCTGGTGAAGGACGAAAGTATCGTACGCCATCGCGGCAAGATCGAAGCGGCCATTACCAACGCCCGCGCCGTTCAGCAGATTCAGGCCGAGCACGGATCACTGGCCAACTTCGTCTGGTCGTTCGTCGATCAGACTCCGATCCAGAACGACTGGGCGTCGTACAAGCAGGCACCTGCATCGACCGACATTTCGGATGCACTGAGCAAGGGGCTAAAGCGCTATGGCTGCAAGTTCGTCGGCTCGACGATCTGTTATGCGTTCATGCAGGCGGTTGGCATGGTGAACGACCACGAGGCGAGTTGCATGTGCCGCGCGCGATGCGCGGCGCTTGGCAAGAAAGGACGTAATCGCAAAGCGGGCTGAGGCGACCCGGGTTCACCAGCGCTTAGTGCCGCTGTTCTAACAAAGGACGGCGGCTCAGGGAAAGTCCCGAGCGCCGCAGCGGGTGTCCGGTCATTACCTCGCTACGCAAGGCCTGGAGGACGAGAACACGACGCCGGATTCCTCGCCATGCACCCATTCGGTAAAGCCCGGCTGCGCTTATGGGGCATCTCGGTCGTTATACGGTTATGAGTTGCGGCTGCGGCAGTCGACGGGCCCTGCGGCATGGGGAGCATTGCGAAAAACAAGCCAAATTCGGGAATTGACGGCTTTTCGCCTTGCTAGTCCGGGCTTCGCCGAATGGAGCACGCCCGATACTGCTAGTCGTGCGCTCAAACAACGAATAACCGCTGCGTAACGCGTGGGAGACCAACCATGAAAACTCTTAACTTTGTGACGCATCAGGAGATTTTCGATCAGGCCGTGGGGCACTTGCTGGGCCAGAAGCACGCCGCGCTGCTACCGCGCGGCGGCGGGGCTTATCGCGGCTATTGCGGCGGCTGCCCGGTCGGCAGCTTCATCAAGCCGCGCGACTACATGACCGCGATGGAAGGTATTCCGGTGCGCTTCATCGGCAAAACGCCCGCTGAGATGCCCGCATATATGGACGTCGGCGTGTCGGCGCTGAAGAAGGCGCTGCTGCGTTCCCGCATCAACGTGTACGACCCGGCGACCGTCGATCTGCTCAGTTGCCTGCAAAACGTGCACGACGTATTCGGCACTTGGGAATGGCTCGAGCGTTTGGGCTCGATCGCCCGCCAGTTCGGCCTGTCCGCTGATCGGCTGAAGAGCGCGGCGTAAGCCGGAGACAGCTGCGGTGCCGCTCTACGGCGTCGCAGCGCCCACCGTCAATCCTCCGCGCAGCAAACCCCAAGTCGCGCAGCCCGCATTGACCTGAGCGATCCACCTGACGCCCAAAAAGCAAAACGGCGATGTGGCTTCTTTCGAAGCTCACACCGCCGTTCGGCCGTGCGGAAAAAGCGTGCTTAGTGCAGCTTTTTCGGCAGCATCTGGCTGCGCAGGCGCTTGTGCAGGCGCTTCACAGCAGCAGCCTTCTTGCGCTTACGTGCCGTGGTCGGCTTTTCGTACGATTGGCGTTCACGCAGTTCAGCGATCAGGCCATTCTTTTCGATTGCGCGACGAAAGCGGCGAATCGCCACTTCGAACGGCTCGTTTTCTTTCAGAAGAATCGTCGTCATTTAATTCCTAACTCAATCACTTGATAGGGGTAAATTGCGTGGCGGCATACCGCTCACGCGCCGGCCCTCCGGTCGTCTCAGTTCATGGCCAGTAACAGGCAAACGCGGGCAGAACCCGGCCAAACCACGAATGAAACGAGAGGCAATGCGGCCACGGAGGCCGGAAAAGAGAGGTGGGGAGTTCACCGCGGAACGCGGACAGACATAATGCAAAAGCCGCGTCTGCTGCCGTTTCGCCAACCTTTCATCAACGAAAAACATTGACGAAACAGGCAAAGATCTCAATTCACTCCCGATGATATCAGGAAACTCTCCATCCTACCAGGGGTTTAGGGATTGCGCCAGGTCACCTTTCGCGCGCTCAGGCGCTCGCTTCGTCGAGTTCGCGGACATCGGCGCCCGTCAGCATCAGATGAACCGCCGCCGCGAGGCTCTTGAGCTGTTCGACCGACGTCGCACTGGCAATAGGGGCCGTAACACTGGGCCGCGCGATCAGCCATGCCAGCGCGACGGTGGCCGGCGTGCTGCCATGCGCGTCGGCAACCCGGTCTAGCGCGTCGAGAATCCGCAAACCGCGTTCATTCAGATATTTTTCGACCCGGCTGCCGCGTGCCTTATTGGCCAGATCGGCCTGCGAGCGGTACTTGCCGGACAGAAAGCCGCTCGCCAGGCTGTAGTACACCACCACGCCGAGCTGATTGGCGAGCGCCACTGGTTCGATGTCGCGCTCATATTCCGCGCGGTCATACAGGTTGTACTCCGGTTGCAGCAACTGATATTCGGGCAGGCCATGCTGGCGCGACACGGCAAGCGCCTCCTCGACCCGCGCGCCGCTGTAGTTCGATGCACCGATCACGCGTACCTTGCCCGCCTCGATCAGCTTCTGATACGCGCCGAGTGTTTCGGCGAGCGGCGTTTCGGTGTCGTCGTCGTGAGAAAAGTAGACGTCGATGTAATCGGTTTGCAAGCGCCGCAGCGAATCCTCGACCGCTGCCTGAATGTTGGGCGCCGACAGTCCCTTGCGCAGCGGATGCTTCGAAACCTTGGTGGCGAGCACGATCTTGTCGCGCTTGCCGCTCCGACGGAACCACTTGCCGATGATGGTTTCCGATTCGCCACCCTGGTTGCCGGGCACCCACGCGGAATAGACATCGGCGGTATCGATAAAGTCGAGACCGGCATCGACAAACGCATCCAGAATCGAAAACGAGGTGGCTTCATCGGCGGTCCAGCCGAAAACATTGCCGCCGAACATAAGCGGCGCGACCTGTAATTCCGAACGCCCAATCCTGCGCTTTTGCATGATTTCTCCAGGGTTTGTCACAAGAGAAAAAGAGAATACGCCGTCTTTTCAATACCTGCAGTGCGTCCGCCGATCAAGGCTGCAAGCGGCTTTCAGCGGCATTGCAATAAACCAGCATGGAAAACGTTTGGCTTGCCATTGCACAAAGTTCCTCAAGTTTTTTTAAGGGACGCCGTCAACCTTCACTGAGGCGGCCAGCAATGAACGAGTGCTTCCGCCGATGCCAACGTGGCGTATTGGGCTCAAGGCTTATTTAGGAGATTTTCCATGCTCGGAATCAATAGCAACATCAACTCGCTGGTTGCACAGCAAAACCTTAATGGCTCGCAAAGCGCCCTTTCGCAAGCCATCACCCGCCTGTCGTCGGGCAAGCGCATCAACAGCGCGGCTGACGATGCAGCAGGCCTGGCAATCTCGACGCGTATGCAAACGCAGATCAACGGCCTGAACCAGGGCGTGTCGAATGCGAATGACGGCGTGTCGATGATTCAAACCGCATCGAGCGCACTGTCCTCGCTGACCTCCAGCCTGCAACGTATCCGTCAGCTGGCCGTGCAAGCATCGACCGGTTCGCTGTCGTCGAGCGACCAAGCCGCTCTGCAGAAGGAAGTTTCGGCGCAGATCGCTGAAGTGAACCGTATCGCGTCGCAAACGACGTACAACGGCACGAACATTCTGGACGGCTCGGCAGGCGCAGTGACGTTCCAGGTCGGCGCGAACGTCGGTCAGACGATCAGCCTGGATCTGAGCCAATCGATGTCGGCAGCGAAGATCGGTGGCGGTCTGGTGCAAACGGGTCAAACGGTCGGTTCGTTCACGGTCAGCCTGGCTTCGACCGGCACGTACACCAGCACGGGCGCGACGATCACGTCGGTCAACGTGCTGTCGGACGGCAAGGGCGGCTACACCTTCACCGACCAGAACAACCAGGCAATTTCGTCGGGCGCAGTCACCAACATCTTCTCGGCTGGTACGGGCGCTGGTTCGGGCACGGCCATCACCAACCTGACGCTGAACGGCACGCTCGCCACGGCGATGGGTGCGACGGCTTCGGGCGTTGCAGCGGCAGCGATCGCTCAGATCAACGCGATCAACAACCCGCCGACGGTTTCGGGCCTCGACATCAGCACGGTCACGGGCGCGAACGAAGCGATGGTCTCGATCGACAACGCACTGCAGACCGTGAATACGCTGCAAGCTGCACTGGGCGCCGCGCAAAACCGCTTCACCGCAATCTCGACGTCGCAGCAAGCTGAATCGACCGACCTGTCGTCGGCACAATCGCAAATCACGGACGCCAACTTCGCACAAGAAACGGCGAACCTGAGCAAGGCGCAAGTCCTGCAACAAGCTGGTATCTCGGTGTTGGCGCAAGCTAACTCGAACCCGCAGCAAGTTCTGAAGCTCCTGCAGTAAGAGCTGACGCGGTAACGGCGATGCGCCGCGCGCAAGCGGGGCGCATCGCCGGGTTTCAAACGGCGGGAGGCATGCCTCCCGCCGTGCATTTCCGTCCCTTAGTGATGTAGCATCGCGCACCACCCAATACAGATTTCCAGACGCCCGGAGCCTCTGCATGTCCTCGATCTCAACCTCGTCTTCTACAGCAAGCGCCAACGCCGCGCTGCAGTCGGCTGCTCAATCGATCATCAGCGGCTCGACGGGCAATTCGTCGATGGACGTGTCGACGCTCGTCACGGCACTCGTGAACGCAAAGGTCGCCGGGCAAGCCTCGGCTCTGGCGGCACAACAAACCAGCGACAGCACCACGCTGTCGGCGTATGGCGCACTGAGTTCCGCGCTCAGCGCATTGCAGTCGGGCATCACGAATCTCGCCAACGGCAACACGCTGGCGACCTTCGCGGCGACCGCAAGCGGCACCGGGCTGACCGCGACAGCCGGCGTCGGCGCCGTGGCCGGCAGCTATTCGATCGCCGTGACCCAGATCGCCAGCTCGCAAGCTCTGTCGTCGGCAGCCTTCGGCTCTACGACGCAACTGGGCACCGGCACGCTGTCGATCTCGATGAACGGCAAGTCGATGGATATCAACGTCGACAGCACCAACAACACGCTGTCGGGCATCGCGTCGGCGATCAATGCGAGCAGCAGCAACCCCGGCGTCACGGCAACGATCGTGACCGGCACGGACGGCGCTCACCTTGTGCTGCGCGCGGCGAACACCGGGGCGGCCAACGTCATCAACGTCTCGACCAGCAACATCACCAGCGACACCGGCCTGTCGAGCCTCGGCGTGACGTCGACCGCCAGCACCACGGGCGGCCAGTCGACCATCACGTCGGCCAATTCGGGCAGCGCCTGGACGCAGAGCGGCTTCGCACAGGACGCGGAGTACACGATCGGCGGAATCGCGGGCAGCAGTTCCAGCAACGCGGTGACCGGCGCTATTTCGGGCGTGACGATCAACCTGACGGCGGCGGCCGTGGGCACGCCCGCGGGCACCCCGCAGATGTTGACCATTGCGCAGGACACCACCGCGCAGAACACCGCGATCAACAATTTCGTGAGCCTGTACAACACCGTCGTGACGACGATGTCCACGCTCACGTCGTTCAGCTCCGGCTCGACGTCGCAAGGGCCGCTGTTGGGCGACTCCACGCTGCAGACGATCAAGAACACGCTGGCCAACATAATCGGAGGCTCGGTCGGCTCGGGCAGCACCGGCACCACGCTGGCGGCGATCGGCATCACGCTGAAGGACGATCCGGCCGACGGCACGATGGTGGTCGACAACAACGCGCTGAACACTGCGCTGACGAGCAGCCCGGCCACGGTCGCGTCGCTCTTCAACTCGACCAACGGCATTGCCGAGCAGTTGAACGCCAGCATCACCACGTTCACGCAAACCGGCGGCATCATCGACACGCGCAACACCGCGCTGAACGCCGACCTGAAGAGCATCACCACGCAACAAACCGCACTCGCCGACTACACGACACAACTGACGAACCAGTATCAGGCGCAGTTCACCGCCCTGAACACGTTGATGGCGACCATGAACAACAATTCGCAATACCTGACCGCGCTGTTCGGCGGCACCAACAGCGCGGGCGCGCTGGCCACGAACAAGAGCTAAGCCATGGACGCGCACAACATGAACCAGACGGAATTGGTCGAGCGCGTGCTCTCCATCACGCGCGAAATCGAGCAGGCGGCCTCGTTGGCGGATTGGCCGGAAGCCGCCCGCCTGACCGAAACGCGCTCGCCGCTGCTGATGTCGCTCAGCGCGGATCAGGAACCGGGCGCGCTGGACATGATCCGCCAGATCCAGGCGATCGACGCGGCGCTGCTTGCGGACGCGGCAGTCACCCAGAACGAGCTGCATATCGAGTTCGAAGCGGCCATCGGGCGCACCAAGGCCGCCGGCGAATACCAGCGGATGGCCCGCCTGTAAAAATCACCCGGAGCGGAGCCGCGCAAGGCGACATCCGCTCCCCAAAAGCCGGTTCAGCCGGTCGACCGAATAATAAGAACTACGTGCCGAAGTGAGGCGCGCTCGTTCCCTCAGCCCGCCTCGTGCGGGCTTTTTTCTTGCCTTCCGGCTTTCCGCCACCCTCCTCCATACGCTAAACAGGCGGCCTTTTTACCGTCATCTCCGCGCATCGGAAACGCCCTCCCGGTCGCACAATTTCCGTCATAGACCATTCTGTGCTGAGACCATGACTCTCCTGTACGAGCAGCCGACGGCTGAACCCTTGACGCCCGAACAACAGCTCGAGCAAGACATTGCGCTCGTTTTGCAAACGGCGTTGGAGCACCATCACAAGGGCGAATTCGACGACGCCGAAGCGCTGTACCAGGCGATCCTCGAAGCGAAGCCGCAGCACGCGGAAGCGCTTTACGACCTTGGCGTGCTATTCGTTCAAACCGGCCGTCCCAAGGACGCGTTGCCCCATTTCGAGGTGGCGCTGGGTCAACAACCGCACAACGGCCAGTTTTGGGTGGCGTACATCAACGCATTGATCGACGCAGGCGAAACGGCCGCTGCGTGGCTCGCGCTGGAAATGGGTCAGAAGCAGGGGCTGAAGGGCCCGGCGGTAGACGGCCTGATCGTGCGAATGGCGAATCCCGGCAAGGTCGTCCCGACGCAACCCGTGGCAGTCCAGAACCCGCAGCGAGAAACCAGCGCGGCCGCCGAAACAGATGCAGAGGCTGCGAAGCCAGCCGCAGACGCCGGCAAGTCTACGATCGCATCTGGGCGGCGCGTGAGCCAACAGGAAACGACGCGATTCACGTCGCTGTACAACAAAGGCCAGATCGCCGACGCCGTCAAACTGGCACGAACGCTCACCGAGCGCTTCCCCGCCGACGGTAACGCGTGGCGCTGGTTCGGGATAGCACTGCATCGCCTGGGCCGGTACGACGACGCGCTCATTCCCTTGCGCAAAGCTGCCGAATTGCTGCCGGAGGAACTGGAAAGCCGCACCGTCCTCGCGGATACGCTGCGCCTGAAAGGCCTGCACAAGGATGCCGAAGAAGTCTGCCGCGCGATCATCGCGATCAATCCGGGGTACGCCGAAGCGCAACGGATCTATGGCATGTCGCTGGTTCACCAGGGACGCGTGGCCGAGGGCTTGGCCGCGGCACGGCGCGCGATCGAACTGGCGCCGGACACGTCCGGCATGCACAACACGCTGGGCGTGCTGCTGCTCGATCTGGGCATGGTGAGCGAAGCAGAGGAAAGCTTTCGCGTTGCGCTGGAGAAAGACCCGAAAGACGCAATCGCAGCGGACAACTATCTGTTTTCGCTCACTCACAATCCTGAAGTCGAGCAGGACACGCTGTTCGCCGAACACGTCAAATTCGCCCAACAGCACGAAGCGCCGGTACGCGCCCAATGGCCGCGTCATGTGAACAAGCGCACGCCGAACCGCAAGCTGAAAATCGGCCTCGTTTCCGGCGACCTGTTCCGTCACGCGGTCGCCTCCTATCTGCTGCCGATCATGGAGCGCCTCGCGACCGATCCCGGTGTCTCGCTGCATGTGTACAACAACCACATCGCGGTAGATGACTACACCCATCTGCTGCGCAAATGCGCCCATGAGTGGCATCAGGTCACCGGCATGCCGGACGCGCAGTTGGCGAACCGGATCCGCGACGACAGAATCGACATTCTGTTCGATCTGTCCGGCCATACGGGTCGCAATCGCCTTCTCACGTTCGTGCGCAAGCCCGCGCCGATCCAGGTCAGTTGGCTCGGTTACCCTGCCACGACCGGGCTAAGTGCGATGGACTATTACCTCGTGGACCGGTTCGGCGTGCCGTTCGGCCCTGCGGAGCAAATGTTCTCCGAAAAGATCGTGCATTTGCCGGCGAACGCGCCCTTCCTGCCGGAAGAAAGCGCGCCGCCGGTCAACATCCTGCCAGCCATGCACAACGGCTATGTGACGTTCGGGAGCTTCAACCGCCTCAACAAATTGCGTCCCGACGTGATCGCTCTCTGGGCGGAATTGCTGCACGCACAACCGTCGTCGCGAATGTTGCTGGGCGCGATTGCAACCGACGAGGATGAACAGCTTCTGATCGACTGGTTTGCCGACGCAGGCATCTCGCGCGAGCGCCTGATGTTCCGCCGCCGTTCGAGTATTCCGGTCTACCTGCAACAGCATTTTCACGTCGACATCTGCCTCGATACGTTCCCGTACACGGGCTCGACCACCGTGCTGAACTCATTGTGGATGGGCGTGCCGACCTTGACGATTGCAGGCAACACGTTGCCCAGCCGCGCCGGCACCACCTGGATGTCGCACGTCGGGCTCGAACAGTTCCTCGCTACAGACAAGGCGGATTTCGTCGCCAAGGGCGTTGCACTGTCCTCCGATATCTCCGCACTCGCCGCGCTGCGCACGGGCTTGCGTGAACGCTGCATGGCGTCGGCGGCATTCCGGCCTGAAGTGGTCGCTGCAGGTTTGTCCCGCGCGTTGCGAATCATGTGGCAACGCTGGTGCGACGATCAGCCGCCCGTCGCATTCGAAGTCACGGCGCAAGAAGCCATTGCCGCCACGGACGACACCACCGCGTCGCCCAAATCAGGGGAAAACAAATGAACGCTGCCTTACCGCTTGGGGCCATCGCGCCGCAGATCGACGAGCGCATTTACGTTACCCAGCCGCATCTCCCGCCGCTCGAAGAATTCATTCCCTATCTTCAACAGATCTGGGACAGCAAGATCCTGACCAATGCCGGTCCGTTTCACCAACAGTTCGAAGCGGCGCTGTGCAAGTACCTCGGCGTCAAGCATCTTGCGCTGTTCACCAACGGCACGCTGGCGCTGCTCACCGCGCTGCAGGCGTTGCGCGTGACCGGCGAGGTCATCACGACGCCCTATTCGTTCGTTGCCACCGCGCACTCACTGGTCTGGAACGGCATCAAGCCGGTATTCGCCGACGTCGATCCGCACACGCTGAATCTCGACCCCGCCAAGATCGAGGCAGCGATCACGCCGCAGACCACCGCGATCATGCCGGTGCATTGCTACGGCAAGCCGTGCGACGTCGAGGCGATCCAGAAGATCGCCGACAACTACAATCTGAAGGTGATCTACGACGCGGCCCATGCTTTCGGCGTGCAGACCGAAACCGGCAGCGTGCTCGAGCACGGCGACCTCGCCGTTCTGAGCTTCCACGCGACCAAGGTCTTCAACACGTTCGAAGGCGGCGCGATCATCTGTCAGGACGCCAAGACAAAGCAGCGTATCGACCATCTGAAGAACTTCGGTTTCGTCGATGAAGTGACCGTGGTTGCGTCCGGCATCAACGGCAAGATGAGCGAGATCAACGCGGCATTCGGGTTGCTTCAACTGCAGCACATCGATGAAGCACTGGCACGGCGCGCGCGGATCGACGCGATCTACCGCGAACGGCTGCGCGACGTGCGCGGTATTAGCTGCGTGCCGAAAGCGGGCGAGAAAGTGGCGAACCATTCGTACTTTCCGATTCTCGTCGGCCCGGACTACCCGATCAGCCGCGATGCGCTGTATCAGAAGTTCCGCGACGAGAACATTTACGCGCGCCGATATTTCTATCCGCTGATCTCGGACTTCCCGATCTATCGCGGCCTGCCTTCCGCGCGCCCCGAAAATCTGCCGGTTGCGCACGCCGCTTCGCAACAGATACTGTGCTTGCCGATTTTCCCGGCACTGACGGACGGCATGCTCGATCGCATCGTCGGGATCATCGCGGGTAGCTGAACGTCATGAAGCTCGCGATCATGCAGCCCTACCTGTTTCCGTACATCGGATATTTCCAACTGGCGGCGGCAGTCGACAAGTTCGTCTTTTACGACGATGTGAACTTCATCAAGAATGGCTGGATCAACCGCAACCGGATGTTGCTGGGCGACCAGGTGCGTTACCTCACCGTGCCGCTCAGCGGTGCGAGTCCTTCGTTGAAGATTAACGAGGTACTGGTCGAACCGCGCGAGCGCTGGTTACGCAAACTGCTCGAATCGATTCGGCATGCGTATGCCAAAGCGCCTCACTACCCGCAGGTCAGCGCACTGATCGGACGGATTCTGGCCGAGCCTCTCGCACCTGTTTCGCTGCTCGCGTCGCACACCGTCATGGAAATTTGCAGGTACCTCGAGATCGATACCGAGTTCGTCCCATCGTCGACGAAGTACGGCAATGCGCAACTCAAGGGCACCGAGCGGGTTATGGACATCTGCGCGAGAGAACAGGCGAGCACCTACGTGAATCTGCCGGGTGGCCGCGAACTTTACGATAGTGCGGCATTCTCGGCGCGCGGCATCGAGCTCGCCTTCATCGAACCGAATCTGTGTCCTTACGCGCAGTTCGACGACGCATTTCACCCCGCCTTATCGATTCTCGACGTCCTGATGTTCAATAGCAAAAACAGCGTCAGAGATATGCTGTCCGTCGAGGTGGCAGCATGATCGCGTGCGGGCCGCGCGCAATCGGCGGATATTTCGAACTCGAACTGCCGCGGACCGAAGCGACGCTCCACGACGATGCGCTGCGTTTTCAGTCGTCACGAGCGGCGTTTCTCGCACTGCTTCGGGCGATGCGGCCGACTGTCGTCTGGATGCCCTGGTACATTTGCGACGCAATGATCGAGCCGCTGCGCATGACCGGCACGCCGGTCAAACGCTATCGGCTCGACGCCGAATTGCGCGCGCAGTCTGTCGATGTCGCGCACGGTGAGTGGTTCGTCTACGTCAACTATTTCGGCTTGTGCGCTCAACAGGTCGACGACGTGCTCAGCCGGTTCCCGCGTGAACGCGTCGTAATTGACAATGCGCAGGCGTTGTTCGCGCAACCCGCCGATTGCCTCGCCACGCTGTACTCGCCGCGCAAATTCCTTGGCGTGCCGGATGGCGGGTACCTCGTCACACAGCAGCCGATCGCGATGCCGGAAGCGACCGACGATGCCTCGTTGCTGCGCTGCGGGCATCTGCTGACGCGGCTCGCGAAAGACGCCGAAGCAGGTTATGCCGACTACGCTGCGGCCGAAGAAAGCCTGAAACACCAAGAGCCGTTGCGCATGTCGGCACTGACTCAAAGGCTGCTCGCGGGCGTCGACTATGAAAGCGTCCGCGCACGGCGAGCCGAAAATTTCGCCTTTCTGCATGAGAAATTGCAGCGCTACAACCGCTTCACGTTTCGCTATGACGAACACGCGGTGCCGCTCTGCTACCCGTTTTTCGGCGTGCCCACCGGCGTGCGCGAAGCGCTTCGGGCGCAACGCATCTATACGCCCACCTACTGGCCGGACGTTGCGACCGCTGAAGGCGCGCCGGACTTCGAACGCAGCCTTCCTGACTCGACCTTGTGCCTGCCATGCGATCAGCGGCTGACGCACAACGATCTGGCGCCGATGGTGCAACACTTACTGGACCGACTCGCATGAACGACAACACGATATTCCTGCGCGAGATCGAACGCGGCGACCTGTCGACCATCAACACATGGCGCGCCGACAAGGCGCTGGTCAGCCACTTGGGCGGCGCCTTCCGGTATGTGGGCACCGAGATCGACAGTAAATGGTTCGATAGCTATCTCGGCTCCCGGGCGAATAACGTGCGTCTCGCCGTGTGCCTCGCGTCTACCCAGGCAGTGGTCGGCGTGACGTATCTGCTAGGCATCGACTGGGTGAACCGCTGTGCGGAGTTCTCGATTCAGATCGGCGCCGAGACGGCACGCGGCCGGGGCATCGGCGAGGCCGCCACGCGCCAGACACTCGAACACGCATTCGGCGACCTCAACCTCAACCGTATCTCGTTGACCGTGCTCGCGTCCAATGCACGCGCCATCGCGCTCTACGAGAAAGTGGGCTTTCGCGCCGAAGGTCTTTTACGCCAGGCGGCCTTCAAAGGCGGCCGTTATCTCGACGTCATGCCGATGGCCATCCTGGCTGCCGATCGACACTGAGCCTTTTACTTTTGCCGTTGCCTCGCTCCACTCATGAACACGATTGACGATCAACACCACACCGCGCTCGCCACGGCGGGCTGGACGGTGCTTCCCGGCCTGATTCGCCGCGAATTGCTCGATTCGCTGGTGAAGGCGCTCGATCCTTCGCTCGCGTTGCGCGACCAGATCAGGCGACGCAACGGTGTGCAGGAAAACAGCGCAGGCACCTTGCATCACCTTCTGATGGATGACCCGTGCTACGTCGAATTGCTGGCGGAGCTCTCAACGCTGGAGCGGGTTTTCAAAGGATACTTTCAAGGCAACTTCGTTCTGAATTCGTACGGCGGCGTGATCAACGAGCGCGACTCGCGCTCTTACGTACAAAACGTGCACCGCGATATCCGCTTCGGCTCCGACTCACGGCGCTTCATGGTGAACGCGCTGGTGATGCTCGACGATTTCACGCTGGCCAACGGCGCAACGCATATTCTTTCGCACTCGCAAAACCTCCAGCAGCAGCCCACCGACGAGCATTTTTACGCGCAGGCGTCACGAGCTACCGGGGAACGCGGTTCGGTTCTGCTGTTCGATTCGCGCATGTGGCACGCCACCGGCCGCAACACCACCGATGCGCCGCGCCGTGCACTGACACTGACGTTCACCAGCCCCTTCTTCAAGCCGCAACTCGACTACGCGCGGCTGTTCGGATACAGCAATCTCGACCGCTGCAACGCCTGGATGCGCCAGGTGCTCGGCTTCAACGCCCGGGTGCCTGAGTCGCTCGATGAGTTTTACGTGCCGGTGGAGCAGCGGTTCTATCAACGCGGACAGGATTGACGACCATGAGCAGAGACTACGACGCAGAAGCGAAAGATCATCCCGAACATCGCTACGCTTATGACTTCGATTATCTGATGCATGAATACATGCTTCGAACATTTGCACCGTTCCACGTCAGCGGCAACGCGCTCGAACTGGGATGCTTCGAAGGTAACTTCACGCGACTCCTGACACAGCGCTTCGATTCACTGGAAGTGGTCGAGGCATCGGCGGACTGCATCGCCGTTGCGTCAGCCAAGACGAAAGGCGCCGTCAAATTCCATCACTCGACGTTCGAGACTTTCGAACCCGCGCGACGCTACGACAACATCTTCCTGATCCACACGCTTGAACACCTCGATCATCCGGTCGAAGTCCTGAGCCGGATCCGTGGCTGGTTATCGGAAGGTGGCCGCCTGTTCGTGGCTGCTCCGAATGCGCGCGCCGGATCGCGGCAAATCGCGGTCAATATGGGGCTGATCGACCATCACGCGGCCGTGACGACGGCTGAAGCCGCACACGGTCATCGCGTGACTTATTCGATCGATACGCTGCGAGCCGATCTGCGTGCGGCAAAGCTCCGCCCGGTCACCGAAGGCGGCGTCTTCTTCAAGGGCCTTGCCAACTTCCAGATCGATGCCGCATTGAAGGCCGGTATCATATCCAGAGCGTATCTGGATGGCTGTTTCGAGTTGGGGCGCGTTTATCCTGACTTGTGCTCCAGCGTGTACGCGATATGCGAGCGCGGCACGCGCGGTTGATCGGCTTCGGTCCGGATGTGAAGGATATCCCAGCCGCACGGAACCAGCGGCCGGACAGCAGCAGGTAATAACGGTTGTCGCGCGGCTCGACAAAGAGCGCATGGCTCCAGGACGCAAGCGGCACGCTGCATCTGAATGCCGCGGGCTACTGGTACGACGCGGCATCGCTCGACGGCGTGGCGTATCAACTCAGCACCGCCGCGTGGCGGGTCAACGCGGCGAAAAACGCACAAACGAATCTGCAGTCCGACCCGATGCGGCCCGCCGACGGCAAGAAATCCGCACAGGCACCGGACGTCATGATCGCTGCGCAGCCGGCCGAACTCGTGGTGACGGACGGTAAGCCGGCACTGCAACCGGTGAAGGGCGTGAATCTGCTCTCTGTCACCAACGCCGACCGTCCGGCACCGCGCCTGTCACGCATCACATGCCGCGGCGTCACTGAAACGTCGCATTGACCGACAGTTGCACCGCATTACCCTTCGGCCGGTTGCTCACGTTGAACTCGTTGACCCAACGCAGCGACGCCGACACGGGTGTTTTCTGCACCTTGCCCGACCACGTGATCATCGGCCCAATGCCCACGGAATGACCCTGACTGCCGCCGACGACGTCCGCAATCCCGCCGCTGTCATGGCCGATCTGCTGGATATAGCCGCCCACCACGCCGACGCCCCAGCCGCTGCTGAAGCGCTTGAGCGCCAGCAGATCGAGCACGCTGACCGGCGCGTTGTGATAGTGGGTGTCGTTATTGGGCGTGTAGAACTCAAGGCCGTAATTCAACGACAGTTCGATGTTCTCCTGCGGCAGCAATTTCGTATAGGCGATCGTCGGCGTGAAGGTCCACGTGTTCTGTCCGGCGTTGGCGAGCCGGTTCGGGTTGTACGCACCGGTCGGCGCATAGATCTGCACGCTCAACGCGACGTGGTCGGTCTTGGTCAGGTGATAGCCGGCGACCACCGGCGCGAAGAAGATATCGGCGAACTGCGTGCCGTGGTCGTTCGGCAAGCGGCCGTGAAACGACGAGATGTCGGTGTACTGAAGCGGCACGCCAAACGAGGACGCGAAATTCCAGCCGCCTACCGTAATGCCCCACGTCTTGACCGCGTTGAGAATGGTGTAGACGGCCGTCACGTCGACGCCGGCCGTCACCTGTCCGGCGATCGGAATCGACTTGCTCGCGCCGAGCGAGCCTTCGTAATAGATCGTGGCGGCCGACACGATCCAGTCGCTGGTCGGCGGGACGACGCCGCCGTAGGGCATCACCTGCTGGCCCGTGATCGGACGGCCGATGCCGCCTTCCGTCGCCGACGCCGTTTGGGAGAGACTCACGCCGACGGTGGTCAGAAACGCGCCCTTGCACAATCCGGCAACGAGCCGCCTGGCTGCGAAGAAACAGTTAGGTTGACTCATAATCGTCCTCATCGAATGGAAGTTCGGCATTCTCACTCCTACGGAACCGCATCCGGGCCGGCTGCGTCCGCAAGCCGCACTGCGCGCAAGCGCGCAGGCGTCAGGCTTCGCGCACGATTGGCGGCGGCGTCCAGTTGCCATCCAGCAGCGCTTGCTGCGGCCGGTAGGCGCGCAAGTACAGGGAGAACACCTCGTTGGCCGGCGCCGGCAGCCAATTGGCGAACTTGTCGTCGCTGGGTTTCGCGTGTTGTACTTGGAGCGTGAGCAAGCCGTCTGCGTCGAACTTCAGGTCTTTGTTCTTCGTACCGAGTGTGTAGCGGTTTTGCGGGTTGGGGGAAAGAAAATGATGCGAGTCATATAGCGTCAGCGACCAGAAACCTTTGACAGGCGGCAACCGGTCTCTATGGAAGGTCACGGTGTAGCGCCCGCTGCCATCAAGACATCGGCCCGATGCATCGGTATCCGAATAAAAACACTTTATCTCGTTGGCCTTGTTGACAAAGACGTGCGACGTCGCTATTGCCGTTCGCGAGTAGTAGTCCGTACCAAAGGCTGCACCGTTGCTGAAGGTATTCCAGTTTCCCGCAAGCCGCTTGCCGAACAGATTGAAATTGGAGAGCGGTGCGATCAGATCCGCTTCGGCTCTCGCCGTTTCGTCGATGATGGCACTTCTGAGTGCCGGGTCATGGCAAGCGGCTGCGATCAGCGCACGAGCCTGCGCGTAGAGCGCCTCTTCGCCGTGTTACGGCGGCGCTTCGTCGAGCACGGCGGGCTGTGTGTCCCAGAAACGGCTCGGATCGCCCCGTTCGATCTCTTCCGCGCTCGCGTGCGTTGCGCTGCGGGCCGCGCCGAAACCGGACAGTGCCGACCAGTCCGTTTCCTTGAACTGGCCATCGTAGTCCGCGAGTGGATACACGCCGATTTTGCTGATCAGCGACTGCACCAGTGCGCGATCTTCCGGCGTGTCGTCCATGAACACGCGCGGAATCAGCATGCCTATCGCGGTGGGCGAGCGGAACATCTGACGGATGCCCTTCGGCGCCGGGCCATGCCAGTCCGGGCCCGCCAACAGATAGAAGCCCGGCCGCGAGCCATACATCTTGCCGAGGCTCGTGAAACTATCGGTGCGCAGATCGACGGCCTGATAGACCCAGAAGCGTCTGCCGAAATCCGGTACCTGGACGATCGCCGGCGTAGTGCGCAAATCGAGCATCGCGCAACCGTCAATCAGATCGCGATTTGGGCAGCCGACGTAGCGCGTTTGCGGCTGAGCATAATCGCGCAGCATCGCGAGACGGTTGGGCGGAGCGACCGGCGCGACGCCTCCATTCAGCCCCGGCCGCGGCACCTGCTGCATCGCCAGCAATCGGCGGTAGACATTCACCAGCGGCCACGCCCAGAAATAGGTTTGGCGCGCCACCAACCGCGCGTATTCCTCCGACATCATGTCGCCCGCCACCGGACCGGGCACGGACGCCGCGCCGGCCGTCGCGGCAGACCACGGACGCTGCTGCATCTTCGCAAGGATCGGCGCGGCAACCGACGCCAGCACGGCCGCCGTCACCCATGTCGCCGCCTTCCTATGCATGTCGATGTCCGGGTCGTCCATGCGCGCCTCAGAGCTTCTGCAGTGTCGGAAACGTCCAACTGCCGTCGAGCACGGTCTGGTCCGGCCCGTAGATTCGCATGACGAGGTCATACGCACCGACAGGCGCGGGCAGCCAGTTCGACATTTCGTTCGCGCCCGGCGCCTTGTTCTGCACGTAGATATCCAGCGAACCGTCCGCACCGTATTTCAGCCCCTGAGTACGATCACCGACCGAGTAACGGTGAATCGGATTCGCCACCAGATGGCGCGCCGGCAAATCGTAAAGCGTCATCGACCAGAAGAACTTCGCCGGCGGCAGATCTTTTTTGTCGAAGTGCAGGACGTAGGGCTGTGAACCGATCAATTGCTGATGCTCGGCATTCACGCGCGTCCCGACGTACACCGCTTCCTCCTTCGTGTTGCCGTAGATGCCCATCGCCGCGGCGACGGCGCGCGTCGTGTAATCGTCTTTCAGATCGGCGCGGCTACCGAACAGGTCGAAGGAACTGGTGGTGCGCTTTTCCGCGTCGGCCAATGCGGCTTTGCCGTCGGCGACGCCCGCTTCGAGCGCCGCGCGTGTGTCGGCTGGCAACGCGGCCGGATCGAACGGTGCGCCAGGTGCAATGCCGATCTTCGCGAAGCGTGCCATCAGCTCGCGCTCCGACGGCGCGGGCGGCTGCGTGAACTGCAACAGGAAGTTCAGGTAGGCAATGAAGTCGACCGAGGTCGCCTTCGCTTCGTCCCATTTCGGAAAGTTCAGTTTCGGGGCGGACGGTGGTGCGGCCGTGTGTTCGAAAGCGGACAACGGCGTGAGCTTGTACTGCTTCTGGATCGCCTGCACGTTCTTGACGTCGCTCGCGCCGTTGAGCGCCGTGCGGCCGAGCGTCAGAATCAGGTCGGTCTCCGAGCGGAACACCTTGTCGATGCCCTTGGGCGTATCGCCGTGCCAGTTGGATCCGGCGAACAGATAGTGGCCCGCGCCGTTACCCGTGGTGCGCGAACCGACGTACGCGAAGTTATAGGTAAACAGGTCGATCCACTGGAACACGTAGTAGCGCTCGTTCGGCACCGCCGGCACCGTCAGCACCCACGGTTCGCGGCGCAGATCGAGCCACGCCCACGAGTACGGCGTGTCGTTGTTCGGCGTGACGATTTCCTTGTTCTCGGGACCGTACGGCCGCGAGTAGTTGCGGAACTTGCCAAAGCCGCCCACGTACGACTTCGAAGTGGGATCGACTGCCTGCTGATAGAGCGTCTTGTAGTTGAACAGCATCGGATAGGCGTACAGGAACGCATCGCGGGCGATGCCGCGCGCTTCGTCCGGAGAAGCGGTCACCGCGGCGGCCGGGGCGCTCGTTTGCGCCGTCGCCGGCATCTGCGGCAGCACGGCCAACGCCAATCCGGCGACGCATGCCTGCATTCCCACGCGTTTTAAAAACGTCATCGCTAGGCTCCCCTCGAGTTCTCGTTTATTTGCCAAACGTCATGTTCAGGCCAGCAAAAATCGTGAACTGCGGCACGCCCGCACCGGAATGCGCGATCGAGTATTGCGGTTCGATGAACGCATTGTAGATCGTCGAACCGCCCTTCCATGCCTTGCCCGCGCCGAGGCCGACGGGGATGTAGTAGCTGCCGTGCTGCAGATCGAACGTCCATATGCCGGTCGAACGGATGTACCAGCCGCCGGGCAGATTGAATATGCCAAAGGGCTGCGCGGTCAGCGATTGCGTGGTGGGCCGGCTGCTTTGTCCGGCGAACGAGTGCTGCCACTGCACGAGCCCGCCGATCAGCCGCGCCCGGGTGGCGCTCACGGCAACAGCGGCAAGACCTGCCTGCCACTTGCCGGTGCCGAGGCTCGGATCGGTCGCGGTCGGCATGGTGACGAGCGGGCCCACGCCGAGCTGCACGTCGCCTTCCGAGAGCAGAAAGATGTCGAACAGATTGAGGTCGCCGAGGCCGGTGTTGTAGCCGCCGCTCGGATCGGGCCGCGTACTGAGCGGCACCGTGCCGCGGAAGATTTGCGGCACGCCGGTCAGGCTATTCGGGCCGACCAGCACGGTAGGGCGCAGCAGCAGGTCGTTGGTGTGCGCACTAGCGCCGAATACGCTCGGCGTGTAGTAATTCTGGATGTTGAATGAGGCGGCGAGATTGAGCGGGTTATTGCTTTTATTGGCGTCGTCGGCGGATGCCTGAGCGAAGACCGGCGACGACACGAACGCGGCAGCGCATAATGCCCCCGCCCCAAACACGCAGCTTTAACCCACTATCGAGCCTCGTTTTATGGCCATTTCTTATAGGCGAGCACCTGCCTTTGCCTGACGCGAAATCATTTCAAAGGGATGGCGTTCGGGTGACTGATTTAAATCGAATTCATCTCGCGCGCGTGTTCGCGCGTCCGGGCAGCCATGTGCAGCCGGACGCGATGTCACGCAAATAACCCGCGTTATGTCGCTTGAACAATCTGGAAAGACGGCGCAGCTGGATACACGGCTTGCATGAGCGCTCCTTGAAACGAGAGACGCCGCATCAAACGAAGCATGCGAAAAGAAGAAGATTCACCACGCTGGCATCGTTAGGAATACTAGCAACGATTCTGGAAATTACAGAGATAAATTTGTAACGCGGCCGAAAGCCAGATCAATCGGGTCCGACTTCCCCGCTTGTTCAATTGGCATTTTTTATGACGGAACAGGCTCAACCGTCATGTCGAAAAAATCCCACAAGGGCTGCAATAACCGCTTTGGCCCATTAGACTTGCGCTCGCTTGAATTCGACCCACCGCTTTCGATGAGGCTTTCATGATTCGCACGTTGCACCGGTACTGCATTGCCTTCACCGTTGTCCTTCTTTCCGCTTGCTCCGTGACGCCGCGCCAGGACGCCATGTCGCAGACCGGTGAATCGACGGCCGCCGGGTTGGCGTCATGGAACGACACGAAGACCAAACGCTCTATCGTCGACTTCGTCACGCTGGTGACGACGCCCGAGTCCAAGGACTTCATCCCGCGCGCCGACCGGATCGCCGTGTTCGATAACGACGGCACGCTGTGGCCGGAGCAACCGGCCTCGGTGCAACTGGTGTTCGCGCTGCAACGTGTGAAGACGGTGGCCGCGCGGCATCCGGAATGGAAGCGTCAGGAACCGTTCCGCTCAATCCTCAAAGGCAATCTCAAGAATGTGGCGGCAAGCGGCGACGCCGGCTCGATGCGGGTGTTGGCGGCGGCCCACGCCGGCCTGACGGGCGACCAGTTCGCCGCGCTCGTGCACGAATGGTTCGATGCCGCGAACGACCCGCGCTTCAACCGGCCTTACGCCGATCTCGCGTATCAGCCCATGCTCGAGTTGCTCGCCTATTTGCGCGCGAGCGGCTTCAAGACCTATCTGGTGACGGGCGGCGACGTCGAGTTCGTCCGCGACGTGGCTCAGCGCATGTACGGCATTCCGCCCGAGCAGGTGATCGGCAGCACCGTGAAGTATCGCTACGGCCAGAGCAACGGCGCGGTCTCGCTGACGCGCCTCGCGCAAGTCGACACGCTGGTCGACGGCTCGGCCAAACCGCTTGCCATCGATCGCGTGATCGGCCGACGTCCGGTGATCGCGTTCGGTAACGCGGACGGCGACGCGCCGATGCTCGAATGGACCTCGGTAGGCGACGGCCCGCGCCTCGCCGCGCTCGTGCATCACACAGACGCGCAACGCGAATACGCGTACGACCGCGCGGCGAAGAGCGGCAAGCTCGACAAAGGTCTGGACGAGGCCGGCGCGAAAGGCTGGCTCGTCGTCGATATGAAAGATGATTGGAAGACCGTGTTCAAGCCTGAAGGCGCGATGACGGCAGCGGCGCCGGCGACGCCCCCGGCGAACTGAGCCTGAACCGCTGAAGGCCATTCGTCAGCGGCCTTCAGCGGTTGTTAGAGTTGTCGCGCTATGACTGGCTTTAGCGCCTTGTCTAGCGACTCAGCGTAATCGCCAGATACGTGGCATAGAGCGCGCCGCAAACCAGCAACGCCCACACCGGCACGCCGCGCTCGCGCACGTTGAGCCGCAGCCACGCCGCCGCCGCGAGCGTGATCACGATGCCGGTCACCACTTCGATGCGCGGCACCCACGGCGTCAGCAGAATACCGATCGCTGGCAGCAAGGTGCCTTGGAACACCATCGCGCCGGTGATGTTGCCGAACGCCAGCGTGTCCTTGCCGCGGCGAATCCACAGAATGCTGTTGACCTTCTCGGGCAGCTCGGTGGCGATAGGAATGATCAGCAGCGAGAGCAGCAGCGGCGACACCCCAAGCGCCTGCGACACGCCGCGCACACCATGGATGAAGCCTTCCGCGCCCCACACCAGCAGCGCGACGGCCAGCGCCAGTTGCACCACGATGGTCGCGAGGTTGGTCGGCACGCCAAGGCGCGAGATCAGCATCTTGCCCGGCGCTTCGGTGCCGTGGCCGGCATCGACCAGATCATTCGATGCGCGGAAGGTCATCACCACATAAGTGACGTACACGCCGACCAGCGCCACGCTGAAGAACGCGCGCACCATCATCTGCTCATGCGGCACGTACATCGCTGCGGCGGCCAGCACGAACGCGCACAGGAAATAGTTGAGGTCGCGCGTGAAGCCCGTACGCTCTGGCGCGACCCAGCCGCGCGCGCCGCGTGAACCGAGAATCGCAAGCGTCATGAGGAAGGTGGAGAGGGTGGAGAGCATCAGCGGCGCGCCGAGAATCGCGCCGACGCCGATCTCCTGATTGACCGCGCTATCCGTCGTGCCGCCCGCGATCGCGAGCAGCGGCACTAGCGTCTCGGGCAGCGCTGTGCCGACAGCGGCGAATAGCGAACCCGTTACGCCTTCGGAAATCTTGAGGCGTTCGCCCAGATGCTCGAGCGCATTGGTGAAGAGCTCGGCCGCCACCAGAATGACGACCAGCATGATGCCAAGTTCGAACAGGAGACCAGTCATGCGCGGCGCTCCGCATACACGCAGAGGCGGTGCGGCGGACGGGCAGAAGGGGAGACTGGCAGGGTACGACGTTGTTTCACAGGGCAACTCCGCGGTCGGACGTAGATGACAAACCAATGACGCACCGCCGCCCGTCCGACCAGAACGAGGCAGTGCGTCAATGGTCTCGCCAAACCGACCCGGTCGAACGCGCCATGACCCGCAGGCCAAGTATGTTGACGCGCTCTCCTTCAAAGGATGAAGGAAGTCGGGACACGACAAGGCCGCAAAAAAACAAAAGGGCTTAGCGCATTCTGCGTAAGCCCTTGAACGAGATCGACTCTCTATGGTGCGCCCGGCTGGGATCGAACCAGCAACCCCTGCCTTCGGAGGGCAGTACTCTATCCATTGAGCTACGGGCGCTTCAACACGAAAGCGCGGCAACCAGAACGGATGCGACGCCAAAGCGAGACCGAAAGGATACCCGGTTTCGGCCACACCGTCCACCGGACGGCCCCAATGACGGCATTCGGCGGCTTTCCGACAACCCTCGCGATGCGGGTAAACGCCTGCTGAACACCCCGCCGCGCCCCTCGCCGCCGTCGAAATGTTCCGTCTATAATCGTCCGTGGCTGATTAAAGAACAAGAAGTTGCCGTCACGCTGTACCGCTCACATACCCACGGAGACGAGACAAGCATGAGCGAAGCACCACACGGAGCCCCGATCAAAACCCCCGGACAGCTCGTCGCCGCGATCATTGCCAGTTTTGCGGTACCGATCGTCATCATCGTTCTGCTAGTGATCTACGTCGACAATTCGACGCGCACCGGCGCCGGCACCGACTCTCTCTCCGAAGCCGAGGTCACCGCCCGCATCAAGCCGTTCGCCCAGGTCGACATTCGCGACGCCAACGCGCCGCGCGTCTACAAGAGCGGCGAGGAAGTCTACAAGGCCGTGTGCTCCGCGTGTCACGCGTCGGGTGCGGCAGGCGCGCCGAAATTTACCAATGCTGCCGACTGGGCGCCGCGCATCGCGCAAGGCTTCGATACGCTGCTGCACACTGCCCTCACCGGTAAAGGCGCGATGCCGCCGCGCGGCGGCACCAGCCCGGACGACTACAGCGATTTTGAGATCGCCCGCGCGGTCGCCTATATGGCCAACAACTCCGGCGGAAGCTTCCCTGAACCGGCTCAGCCGGCAGCAGGCGCCGCTGCGGCCTCCGGTGCAGCAGCGGCAGCGCCGGCCGGCGCTTCCGACGCGGGCGCGGCTCAGGCCGCCGCAGCGATGGCCGCCATGGCCAGCGTGCCGCAAGCGGCCGCGCCGGCAGCGGGCGGCACGCAAAGCGCGGACGCGTCGCAAGCCGGCAAGGCGTTGTATCAGCAGGTTTGCCAGGCCTGTCACGCGGCTGGCGTGCTGAACGCACCGAAGTTCGGCGACAAGGACGCCTGGGCACCGCGTCTGAAAGAGCCAATGGACACGGTCTATAACTACGCGCTGCACGGCAAGGGCGCGATGCCTCCGAAGGGCGGCTCGACTGCCTCCGACGCGGACGTGAAGGCCGCCGTCGACTACATGGTCAGCGCGGTGAAGTAAGACGCACCGCTCGCGGCGTTTGCCACGCGACAAAAAATCCCTGCACCGTGGCGACGCGGCGCAGGGATTTTTTTATATCTCGGCCAACAAACAGGCCTACGAGATTCGCGTTATGCGCCAGGTTGGGCGCTGTCCGCGAGCGGCTGCGCACTCGACGTTTCGAAGCGCCCACTCAAGGCTTCTGCAACAGCGCCTTCAAACTCGCGAGCCGGTCTTTCGGCGACATCGGCGCTTCTTCGGGCGTCGGCGGCGGGGCATCGTCGAGCAGCATTTCGGGGATGAAGCGCGACGGCTCGCACACCACCGTTTCACGCGCGCGCTTGCGCTTCTTGCACCAGTTCAGATGCAGGCTGCGTTGTGCACGCGTGATCGCCACGTACATCAGCCGGCGTTCTTCTTCGATGCGCGCGTCGTCGATCGGCTCGTCGTCCGGACCGCCGCGATGCGGCATGATGCCTTCCTCGACGCCCACCAGAAACACGTGCGGATACTCCAGGCCCTTCGACGCATGCACCGTCGAAAGCCGCACCGCGTCGGGATCTTCCTCGCGGCCTTCGAGCATCGACATCAGCGCCACGGTCTGGATCAGGCCGAGCAGACTCTTGCCGGAGTCGCCGAGACCGTCGGCGGTGTCGTAGCCGGTGGCTTCGTCGTTCGCCGCGCCCGCGGGCTCAGCCTTGGTGCCTTTGCGCTTGAGCCACTCCATGAACTCCAGCACGTTTTGCCACTTGGCCTGCGCCTGGCGTTCGTCGAACGCATCGTACAGATAAGCCTCGTAGTGGATCGCATCCATCAGTTCGTCGAGCAGCGTGCCGGCGGCATCCTTCTCGGCACGATCGGTGAGGCGCTGCATGAAGTCGCAGAACACGCGCATGGGTTCGATCTGCCGTGGCGACAGACGCGCCTCGATGCCGCCCATGTACACGGCCTCGAATAGCGACACCTTGGCCTGGCCCGCGAACGAGCCGAGCGCCTCGAGCGTCGTATTGCCGACGCCGCGCCGCGGCGTGGTGATCGCGCGGATGAACGCGGGGTCGTCGTTCGCGTTGGCGATCAAGCGCAGATAAGCGCAGATGTCCTTGATCTCGGCTTTGTCGAAGAACGATTGGCCGCCGGACAGCACATACGGAATCCGTTCACGCCGCAACACCTGCTCGAAAATGCGCGCCTGGAAGTTGCCGCGATACAGGATCGCGTAGTCGCGGAAATTCGCGCGCCGCTCGAACTTGTGTGCCGACAGGCGAAACACCACGGACTCGGCCTCGTGCTCTTCGTCGTTGCACGGCGTGACGGTGATCGTGTCGCCCATGCCGTGTTCGGACCACAGCTTCTTTTCGAACAGCTTCGGATTGTTCGCGATCACGTTGTTCGCGGCGGTCAGAATGCGCACCGTCGAGCGATAGTTCTGCTCCAGCTTGATCAGATGCAGCTTCGGAAAATCCTTGCTGAGCTGGCCGAGATTCTCGAGCGTCGCGCCGCGCCAGCCGTAGATCGCCTGATCGTCGTCGCCAACCGCTGTGAACGCCGCGCGCTTGCCGGCCAGCAGTTTCACCAGTTCGTACTGGCAGGCATTGGTGTCCTGATACTCGTCGATCAGCAGATAGCGCAATTTGTTCTGCCAGCGGTCGCGCACCTGCTCGTTCTTTTCGAAGAGTTCGGCGGGCAGACGGATCAGGTCGTCGAAATCGACCGCCTGATACGCATGCAGCGTCGCCACGTAATTGCGGTAGACGATCGCGGCCTGATGTTCGTCCTCGTTCGCGGCGATCGCGATCGCCTGCTCGGGCATGATCATGCCGTTCTTCCACAGCGAGATGATCGACTGGATCTTGCGGATAAAGCCCTTGTCCGTCGAACCGACCTGCTCCTGGATCATGCCGAAGCAGTCGTCCGAATCCATGATCGAGAACTGCGGCTTCAGGCCTACGTGCTCCGCTTCCTGTCGCAAAATCTGCACGCCGAGCGAGTGGAAAGTGCAGACCGTCAACTGATTGACGGGCACTTTGCGGCCTTCCTTGCCGGGCGTGGTCAGCGTCTTGCCTTCGAGCAGCTTGCCCACGCGCTCGCGCATTTCCAATGCGGCCTTGTTCGTGAACGTGACAGCGGCGATGTGACGTGGCTCGAAGCCCTTGGCCTCGATCAGGTGCGCGATCTTCTGCGTGATCACGCGCGTCTTGCCGCTGCCTGCGCCGGCGAGCACGAGACACGGACCGTCAAGATAACGGACCGCTTCATTTTGAGCGGGGTTCAGGCCTGCGGACATCGTCTGTGGATGGGTGATGCGGTTGAAAGCAGCGGTTGAGGGCGTAGCGGCGCGGCGACTGCCGGCCGAAGGCCCGGGGGCATGCTGCGCGGCCCCGGCGGCTGGAACGGGTGCCCTGCGCGGTGCGAGGGTGTTCCGGCCCGCTGCGGTTCGCGCGAGAGGAGCGATGTTAACACGGATGCATGCAACGGATGCCCGCCTCATAAAAGCAATATCCGATCAACATGCGCCGAGCCGACGACGCTGACGGTCCACCTTCAGGACATGCCACAATTGCGGTGTTGCGCGCCGTCGCCGCGGTGGCAAAGCGGCGCGCCGATTTTGCAGGAAGACAAGCATGTCCGCATCGCTGAAGATTGGATTGATGGGTTACGGTTTCGCCGGCGCGACCTTCCATGCGCCGGTGATCGAGCACTGCGGCCGCGCGAGCGTCGCGGCCATTGCCACGAGCCAACCCGAGCGCGCGCTCGCCGACTATCCGCATACAAAGGTGGTGGCCGACCTCGACGCGCTGCTGGCGCTCGAAGAAATCGACTGCATCGTGATCGCCACGCCGAACGATACGCACTTCGACCTGGCGCGCCGCACGCTGGAAGCGGGCAAGCACGTGGTGGTCGACAAACCGGTCACGCTGAACGCCGCCGACGCCCACACGCTGGCCAACATCGCGCTCGCCCGGAGCAAACTCTTCATACCGTTTCACAACCGTCGCTGGGACGGCGATTTTCTGACCGTGCGCGACCTGCTCGCGAGCGGCGAACTGGGACGGATCACGCAATACGAATCGCATTTCGACCGTTTCCGGCCTGAGGTGCGGCAGCGTTGGCGCGAAGAAGCGTCGCGCGGCGGCGGCTTGCTGCTGGACCTCGGGCCGCATCTGATCGACCAGACGCTGGCCCTGTTCGGCGCGCCGCAAACCGTGTCGGCCACCGTGCGCACCCATCGCGACGACGCCGGCGCACCCGACTACGTGCATATCCAGCTCGGCTACGGTGAGTTCGAAGTGGTGCTGCACGCCAGCGCGTTGACGGCACTGGTCGCGCCGCGCTTCACCATCCACGGCACGCGCGGCAGCTATATGAAATACGGCCTCGATACGCAGGAAGATCAGTTGAAGGCGGGTCTGCGGCCGGGCGACGAGGGTTTCGGCGCCGGCAATGCGGCCGGTGTGCTGCGCGTGCAGGAAGGCGATCAGGAGGTCGAGCGCGAGTTGCCGACGCGCAATGGCGACTACACCGGGTTCTACATCGCGGTGGCCGACGCCATCCAGCACGGCGTGAAATTCCCGGTCAGCGCGCAGGACGCCGTCGACGTAATGACGGTTATCGAGCTTGCGGCCCGCAGTTCGGAAGAAGGCGTCCGGCTGCCGTTTGAGCGGATTCGCTGACGGTTTGGCCTGCACGTCGAAATGGCTTGTGTACCTAAAACAGCACTCGCCGCCCACGCCGCGCGGGCCAAACCCTGACAAGCCCGAAAGGAACATAACGTTACAAATAAGGCCGCGCTGCCGGTCAGCGCGGCCCGGCAGTCATCCGTTGCTACCGGGTAGCACCACACAACGACAATGACTTCCGGAGAGTTCATGCCCCGTACTATCCGCGCGCTCGCCGCGTGCGCCTTGCTCAGTTCCCTCGCCGCCTGTGTGGTGGCGCCTCAACCCCAGCCGGCGCCTCGTCCCAACCCGCAACAGATCGCGGATCAGCGCCTGCGCCAGGTCGACGGCCGCATCGACAATCTCAGCCGCCGGATCGACAACCGCGTGAATCAGGGCTATTACCCGCCGCCCCAAGGCGGCGCGCTGCATCATCGCCTCGACGTGATCCGTCAGGAAGCGCACGACATGGCCGCGCAACATGGCGGCGGCCTCTCCAGCGACGAACAGCGCGTGCTGAATCAGGAACTGGACAACGCGGCGCACGCCATCGGCGAATAGTCGCGCCACGCGTCAGGTCAGGCACCAAAAGCGGCACGAGCGCGGCATCACGTCCCGCGCTTTTTTTGACAGGCGCGAGAGCGGTGCGTCAACCGCCGCGCCGCTCGCGGGCCTTTATTTGACAAGCCCCCGGCCCTCGCGTACATTCGCCGCACGCGTCGGGAGAGCGCGCTGGCCGCTGAAAATCGCAGGCCGCGCCGCCGAAGGGGCACACCCGCAAACTCTCAGGCAAAAGGACCGACCGCGTCGAAAAACCCGCGTCCAGGCAACATCGAGGCACTCGTTTTTCGCACTCTGGAGAGCGGCAGTAGCCGTCTGCATCGTTTAATCGAGCAGATTCTGGCAAGCTGCCCACCGAAGGGGCGCGCGTTTCACCGCGGCACGTCAATGTGATCACGGTGGCGCAATCTCTCAGGTATCGAGGACAGAGGGGTCATGCAGGACCACGCTCGCAGCCAGAAGGCCGCGAGGCGTAGCGCCGCATGGCCTTTTTTGTTTCGCGAGATGCCCGAGGCCCCATGACCGAACTCAAACACACCCCGCTTCACGCCACCCACCGTGCGCTCAATGCCCGCATGGTCGATTTCGGCGGCTGGGACATGCCTGTCAATTACGGCTCGCAAATCGACGAACACCGCGCCGTGCGCACCGACGCTGGCATGTTCGACGTCTCGCACATGTGCGTCGTCGATTTCACCGGCGAGCGCGTGCGCGCCTTCTTCGAATACGCGCTGGCGAACAATGTCGCCAAACTGCAAACGCTCGGCCGCGCACTGTACTCCTGCCTGCTGAACCCGGACGGCGGCGTGATCGACGATCTGATTGTCTATTACTTCGGCGAAGATCACTTCCGCGTGGTCGTGAACGCTGGCACCGCTGATAAAGACATCGCCTGGTTCGGCCAGCTCAACGCCGAAGGCGGCTTCGGCCTGACCATCACGCCGCGTCGCGACTTTGCGATCGTCGCCGTGCAAGGCCCGAACGCACGCGAAAAAGTCTGGCAAACCGTGCCGGCCGCGCGCGCCGCCACGGAAGCCTTGAAGCCCTTCAACGCCACTCGCATCGAAAACACGCCGTTCGGCGAATTGACCGTCGCCCGCACCGGCTACACCGGCGAAGACGGCTTCGAAATCATCGTGCCGGCGGATCACGTCGAAGCGCTGTGGAACGCATTGCAAGCCCAAGACGTGCGCCCGGCCGGTCTCGGCGCGCGCGACACGCTGCGCCTCGAAGCCGGCATGAACCTGTACGGCCAGGATATGGACGACAACGTCTCGCCGCTCGACGCCGGCCTCGCCTGGACCGTCGACCTCACCTCGCCGCGCGACTTCGTCGGCAAAGGCAAGCTGGAAGCGGACGGTTCGCAGGCCGCGTTCGTCGGCCTGATTCTGCTGAAGGACAACGGCAAGGCGGCAGGCGTGCTGCGTGCTCATCAGAAAGTCGTCACGCCGCAGGGCGAAGGCGAAATCACCAGCGGCACGTTTTCCCCGACCATGCAGGAATCGATCGCCTTCGCGCGCGTGCCGAAGGGCGTGCAGCCAGGCGACACCGTGCACGTTCAGATTCGTGACAAAAACGTTCCTGCAAGCGTGGTAAAACTGCCGTTCGTGCGCAATGGCAAAGTGCTTGCGGTTTAAGCAACCGGCGCGTTCGTCCACTTTTTTCAAGTCACTACCGAATCACACCGCATAGGAGCATCCGATGAGCATCCCGGCCGATCTGAAATACACCGAATCGCACGAATGGGTCCGCACCGAAGCGGACGGCACGCTGACGGTCGGCATCACCGACCACGCGCAGGAAGCGCTCGGCGACATCGTCTTCTTCGAAGTCCAGGAACTGGGCAAGACCGTCACGGCAGGCGACACCGTCGCCGTCATCGAATCGGTGAAAGCCGCTTCCGATATCTACGCGCCGGTTTCGGGCGAAATCATCGAAGCGAACACCGCCGTGGCCGACACGCCTGATTCGGTCAACAGCACGCCGTACGAAAGCTGGCTCTTCAAGATCAAGCCGGCTGCGGACGCCACGCAGGACCGTCTGATCGACGCCGACGCGTACACCAAGTCAATCGGCGCCTGATTCACCTTTACGTTTAACCCGACAGGTGCGGTGTCCTTTTCGAACGGACAGCCGCACCGCCAGGAACACCCATGAAGCTCGAACACCCGGATCGTCTGATGAACCGCACTCCTCTCTCGCTCGCCGCGCTCGAAGTGCATGACGCCTTCGCCGAACGGCACATCGGCCCGGACGCGGCCGACCAGCACGCGATGCTCGAAGCCCTCGGCTTCGCGTCGCGCGCCGCGCTGATCGACGCCGTCATTCCGAAGACGATCCGCCGCACCGAAACGCTGCCGCTCGGCCCCTTCGCGCAACCGAAGAGCGAAGCGGAAGCGCTCGCCGCGCTGCGCGAACTCGCGGACAAGAACCAGGTGTTCCGCTCGTACATCGGGCAGGGCTATTACAACGCGCACACGCCGACGGTGATTCTGCGCAACGTGCTGGAAAATCCGGCGTGGTACACCGCGTACACGCCGTATCAGCCAGAAATTTCGCAGGGCCGTCTGGAAGCGCTGCTGAACTTCCAGCAGATGATCGTCGACCTGACGGGTCTGGCGATCTCGAATGCGTCGCTGCTCGACGAAGCCACGGCCGCGGCTGAAGCAATGACGCTGCTGCAACGCATCGGCAAGCCGAAGTCGAACGTGTTCTACGTGGCCGACGACGTGCTGCCGCAAACCATCGAAGTGGTGAAGACGCGCGCCACGCCGGTCGGCATCGAAGTGAAAGTGGGCCCGGCTGCGGAAGCGGCGAACGCGAATGCGTTCGGTGTGCTGCTGCAATACCCCGGCGTGAACGGCGACGTGCGCGACTACCGCGCGCTCACCGAAGCAATCCATGCAGCGGGCGGCCACGTGGTGGTCGCCGCCGACCTGCTCGCGCTGACCGTCCTCACGCCGCCGGGCGAATGGGGCGCGGACGTGGCCGTCGGTAACACGCAGCGCTTTGGCGTGCCGGTCGGCTTCGGCGGCCCGCATGCGGCATACCTCGCCGTGCGCGACGAATTCAAGCGTCAGATGCCGGGCCGTCTCGTCGGCGTGACCGTCGACGCGCAAGGCAACCCCGCATTGCGTCTCGCGCTGCAAACGCGTGAGCAACATATCCGCCGCGAAAAGGCCACCTCGAACGTGTGTACCGCGCAAGCGCTGCTCGCGATCATGGCCAGCATGTACGCCGTCTATCACGGCCCGCACGGTCTGAAGACGATCGCGCTGCGCGTGAACCGCATCGCCGCGTTGCTGGCGGAAGGCGCGAAGCAGCTCGGCTACACGCTCACCAACGAAACGTTCTTCGACACGCTCACGTTCGAATCCGGCGCGCGTACGCAAGCGCTGCACGACGCCGCGCAAGCGAAGCGCATCAATCTGCGCCGCGTGAGCGACACGCAAGTCGGCCTGTCGATTGACGAAACCACCACGCGCCGCGATCTGGCCGATCTGCTCGAAGTGTTCGCGCAAGCCGCGGGCGCGAAAGACGTGCCGCAAGTCGACACGCTCGACGAAAAGCTTGCCGCGTCGAACACGGCGTCGGTCCCCGCCGCGCTCGAACGCACCAGCGCGTACCTCACGCACCATGTGTTCAACCGTCACCATTCGGAAACGGAAATGCTGCGCTATGTGCGCAGCCTGTCGGACAAGGATCTTGCGCTCGACCGCTCGATGATTCCGCTCGGCTCGTGCACGATGAAGCTGAACGCGACCTCGGAAATGCTGCCGGTCACGTGGCCTGAATTCGGCCAGATCCATCCGTTCGCGCCGGCTGAGCAAACCGTCGGCTACCGCGAAATGATCGATCAGCTCGAAGAGATGCTGGTCGCGGCCACCGGTTACGCTGCCGTGTCGCTGCAGCCGAACGCCGGCTCGCAAGGCGAATACGCCGGCCTGTTGATCATTCACGCGTATCACGCGTCGCGCGGCGAAGCGCATCGCAATGTCTGCCTGATTCCTGCTTCGGCGCACGGCACGAACCCGGCGTCGGCGCAGATGGCCGGCATGCAGGTGGTCGTGGTGGCGTGCGACGCGCAAGGCAACGTCGATATCGAAGACCTGCAGAAGAAGGCCGATCAGCACGCCGACAAACTCGCGGCGATCATGATCACGTATCCGTCCACGCATGGCGTGTTCGAGCAGAACGTGCGTGAAATCTGCGAGATCGTGCACGCGCACGGCGGCCAGGTGTATGTGGACGGCGCGAACATGAACGCGATGGTCGGCCTGACCGCGCCGGGTCAGTTCGGCGGCGACGTCTCGCACCTGAACCTGCACAAGACCTTCTGTATTCCGCACGGCGGCGGCGGCCCGGGCGTCGGGCCGGTCGCGGTCGGCGCGCATCTCGCGCAGTTCTTGCCGAACCAGATTTCGTCGGGCTATGAACGCGCGCCGAACGGCATTGGCGCGGTGTCGGGCGCACCGTACGGTTCGGCGTCGATCCTGCCGATCTCGTGGATGTATATCGCGATGATGGGCGCGAAGAATCTCACCGCCGCGACCGAAACCGCGATCCTCAACGCGAACTACGTCGCGAAGAAACTCGCGCCGCATTATCCGGTGCTGTATTCGGGCCCGGGCGGACTGGTCGCGCACGAATGCATTCTCGATCTGCGTCCGATCAAGGAAACCAGCGGCATCACCGTGGACGACGTCGCCAAGCGTCTCGCCGACTACGGCTTCCACGCGCCGACAATGAGCTTCCCGGTGCCGGGCACGCTGATGGTCGAGCCGACCGAATCGGAATCGAAGGAAGAACTCGACCGTTTCATCGAAGCGATGATCGCGATCCGCGAGGAAATCCGCGCCGTCGAAGAAGGCCGCTCGGACCGCGAAGACAATCCGCTGAAGCACGCGCCGCACACGGCAGCGGTGGTCATCGCGAATGACTGGAAGCACGCGTATGCGCGCGAAACCGCGGCGTATCCGCTGCCCACGCTGATCGCGAAAAAGTACTGGCCACCGGTCGGCCGCGCGGACAACGTGTACGGCGACCGCAACCTGTTCTGCTCCTGCGTGCCGATCGCCGACTACGAGTAAGCTGGACAGTTATCGCGCATCGCCCGTTGCCTCGAAAAGAGGCGGCAGGGCGGTGCGTGGTTCTGCCCTCGGTTCTCTGTCGCTCCTGGCCGCAAACGGCTAACATCACACACCGAATCAGCCTAACGAGGAGTTTCGCATGGCGCGAAAGGTGCGATTGATGCAAAGCCGGACCGAAGCAACGCGAGCGCCGACATGGCGGCAAGCCTGCACGCTGCTGTTGGCTGGCGCAGCCGTGCTGCTGCCGCTGCGGCAAGCACAGGCCGCGATGAATTTTTGTGCGGCGCCCGCCCTGCAAACCAGCGAACGCACGAACGCCGATCCCGGCGTGAAAGCGCTGGTGAGCAATGTGCAGGCGCATCTGAACGATCAGCCGCATGCGCTGGCGAAACTGCACACCGAAGGCACGCTGCCGCACGAGGGCATTTACGACCAGAGCGTCGAAGCGGAGAAAGATCTCGATCTGTTGCGCGACGCCGCGCTCGCCTGGCGCGCCACCAGCGACGACCGCTATCTCAAGCTCGTCGACCGCTTGTTGTTTGCCTGGGTCACGACCTATCAACCGAGTTTCAATCCGATCGACGAAACCCGTTTTGAAGGACTGATTCTCGCGTACGACATGACGGCAAGTGCGTTGCCGGTGAAAACGCGCAATGCGTCGATGGCGTTCCTGACGAAACTCGCGAACGGCTACATCGGCCAAATCGACGCGCAACCTCGGCCGCTCAAAGGGACGTTCAAGAACAACTGGCAGAGTCATCGGATCAAACTGATTGCGATGGCCGCGTTCACGCTCGATAACCGCAAGATGATCAACGCGGCGCAGCGTCTGTTTGTCGAGCATATCGGCGACAACATCGAGCCAGATGGTTCGACAATCGATTTCAGCGAACGCGACGCGCTGCATTATGTCACCTACGATCTGCAGCCACTCGTGACGGCCGCGCTCGCCGCGCGCCGCCATAACCGTAACTGGCTGCCGGAAAAGGGCGCGGACGGCGCCTCGCTGCAAGCCGCGCTCAACTGGCTGGAGCCGTATGCGGCCGGCAGCAAGACGCATGAAGAATTCGTGCATTCGAGCGTTCCGTTCGATGCAAGACGTCGCGAGGCCGGCTTGCCCGGCTATTCGGGTCAGTGGGACCCGAAGAACGCGACGGAACTGTTTCACCTGGCGGCGCGCCTCGACGGGCGCTATACGCCGATCGCGCTGCAGCTAGCACCGACGCCGCCCGCGTGGCTCGCCGTGTGTTTGCCGCTGTCGGCGCGGTAAACCAACTCATCATCAGCAGGGAGCAGTAAATGGCAGTCAGCGTGTTCGACCTCTTCAAAATCGGCATTGGTCCGTCCAGTTCGCATACGGTCGGGCCGATGCGCGCGGCGCTGATGTTCGCACACGGGCTCGAACGCGATGGGCTGCTCGCTGCGACCGCATCGGTGAAAGTGGATCTGTACGGCTCGCTCGGCGCGACGGGCAAGGGGCACGGCACCGATCGCGGCGTCATGCTCGGCCTGATGGGCGATGCGCCCGACACTGTGGACCCGGACACGATCGTTGAACGGCTCGAAGCCGTGCGCCTGTCCCGCAAGCTGGCGCTGCTCGGCACGCACGAGGTGCCGTTCGTGCAGAAGGATCACATTTCGTTTTATCGTCAGGCGCTGCCCGAGCATCCGAATGGTCTGAAGTTGCGCGCGTTCGACGCGCAGGGCGAAACGTTGCGGGAATCGACCTATCTGTCGGTGGGTGGCGGCTTCGTGGTCACGGCTGGCGCGCCGAACACGAAGGTGCTGAGCGCCGTCGATCAACTGCCGCATTCGTTTCGCAGCGGCAACGAGTTGCTCGCGCTGTGCGAATCCACCGGCAAGAGCATCGCTCAACTGATGTGGGACAACGAGCGCGTCTGGCATACGGAAGAAGAGACGCGCGCGGGCTTGCTGAAGATCTGGGACGTGATGCAATCGTGTGTATCGCGGGGTTGCGGCATCAACAATCCGGACGCCGACGGTAACTTGCCCGGTCCGTTCCAGGTGAAGCGTCGCGCGCCGCAGTTGTATCGCGCGCTGTCGGGCAATCCTGAACTGGCGTTGCGCGATCCGCTGTCGATGATCGACTGGATCAATCTCTATGCGATCGCCGTCAACGAAGAAAACGCCGCCGGCGGACGCGTGGTGACAGCGCCGACCAACGGGGCGGCCGGCATCATCCCGGCCGTGCTGCATTACTACACGCGTTTCATGCCGGGCTCGAATCAGCAAGGCGTGATCGACTTCCTGATGACCGCCGCGGCGATCGGTATTCTGTACAAGCTGAACGCGTCGATTTCCGGCGCCGAAGTGGGTTGCCAGGGCGAAGTGGGCGTCGCGTGTTCGATGGCGGCGGGCGCGCTTGCTGCCGTCATGGGCGGCACGCCACGCCAGGTCGAGAACGCCGCGGAAATCGGTATGGAGCACAACCTTGGGCTGACGTGCGATCCGGTCGGCGGCATGGTGCAGATTCCGTGCATCGAACGCAATGCGATGGCATCGGTGAAGGCGGTCAATGCGGCGCGCATGGCTTTGCGCGGCGATGGCAGCCATTACGTGTCGCTCGATTCGGTGATCAAGACCATGCGCGAAACCGGCGCGGATATGAAGACCAAGTACAAGGAAACGTCGCGCGGCGGGTTGGCGGTGAATATCGTCGAGTGTTGAGTTGCGCGCTTTCCGGGCTTTACGATGAATGACGACGCGGGCTATAAGGCTCGCGTTTTTATTCGCGCGGCACGTGATGCGCGAGCACCAAGGTTGCGCTGCGCCGTGACAGCGCAGCCGCGCTCGGCGTAAGCTGTCGAAGCGCCGCATCGGCTAGCGTCCTGCCGACGGCGGCATCCTCACATCGCACTCATGCACTGCCTGGAGGCTTCACCGCAATGTCGCAGCCGAATGCTCCTGTTTCCGGTTCCGCCGCCGCTCAAACCACTGGCGCGCGTCTCGTCGTCGATGCTTTGCTCACGCACGGTGTCGAGCGTGTTTTCTGTGTGCCTGGCGAGAGTTTTCTTGCCGTGCTGGATTCGCTGCACGACGAGACCGAACGCATCCAGACCATTGTTTGCCGTCACGAAGCGGCCGCGGCGAATATGGCGGAGGCGGTCGGCAAATTGACCGGCCGGCCAGGCGTCGCACTCGTCACACGCGGACCGGGCGCCACGCATGCGTCGATCGGCGTGCACACCGCGTTTCAGGATTCCACGCCGATGATTCTGCTGATCGGCCAATGCGCGCGCGAGCATCTCGACCGCGAGGCATTCCAGGAGATCGACTATCGGCGCATGTTCGGCCAGATGGCGAAGTGGGTCGCACAAATCGACGATCCGAAGCGCATTCCCGAATATCTGAGCCATGCGTTTCACACGGCGACTTCCGGGCGTCCAGGGCCCGTGGTGTTGTCGTTGCCGGAAGACGTCTTGAGCGATGCATGCGAAGCCGTGGCCGGCGCGCCGGCGTATCAGCGCGTCGCGGCGTCACCGTCGGCGGCGCAGATCGAGAAGTTGCGCGTATTGCTCGAAGGCGCGCAACGGCCGATGGTGATTGCGGGCGGCAGCGGCTGGACGCCTGCTGCGTGCGCGGACTTTCGACGCTTCGTCGAAAACTGGCAACTGCCGGTTGGACTCGCGTTCCGCTTTCAGGACACACTCGACAACGAGCATCCGAACTATGCCGGCGACGTCGGCTTGGGTATCAATCCGGCGCTGGCGCAACGTATCCGCGACGCCGACGTGCTGCTCGCAATCGGACCGCGTTTGGGCGAAGCGACGACCAACGGCTACACACTGCTCGACATTCCGAAGACCAAACAAACGCTCGTGCATGTGCATCAAGGTGCGGAGGAATTGGGCCGCGTGTATGCGGCGGATCTGCCGATCGTTTCCGGCATGCCGGAGTTGGCAGCGCTGCTTGCGGAGTTGAAGCCTTCGTCCGATAAACTCGCCTGGTCTGGTGCTGCGAACGAGGCGCATCGAGCGTATCTCGAATGGCGCAAACCGCGTCGGATTCCCGGCGACGTGCAGATGGGCGAAGTGATCCAGCAGTTGCGCGCGCATCTACCGGACGACGCGATTCTCACCAACGGTGCGGGCAATTACGCGACGTGGCTGCATCGGCACTTTTCGTATCGCCACTACCGTTCGCAGCTTGCGCCGACGAGTGGTGCAATGGGCTACGGCGTGCCGGCGGCGATCGCGGCGAAGTCGATGTATCCGCAACGCGCTGTCGTTGCGCTGGCCGGCGACGGCTGCTTCATGATGGCCGCGCAAGAACTCGCGACGGCGATGCAATATGACCTGCATGTGCTGTTCATTGTGGTGAATAACGGTCACTTCGGCACGATCCGCATGCATCAGGAGCGGCATTATCCGAACCGCGTGCATGGCACCGGGCTCACTAATCCGGATTTCGCGGCGTTCGCGCGTTCGTTTGGCGCGCATGGTGAGACGGTGGAGCGGACTGAGGATTTTCTGCCTGCGCTAAAGCGTTCGATGGAGGCGAACTGCGCGGCGGTGATCGAGATTCGTATGCCGCAGGAAGCGAGCACGCCGGGTGCGACGTTGGAGCAGATTCGGGAGCAGGGGAGGAAGATGCGAGGGGAGTAGTTGCGTTGTCGTGCCATTCGGCGCGCGACGTCGCCAAGCACCAAACAAAAAGCCCTGCGTTCGAAAACCGCAGGGCCTTTTTTTGCATCGGCTGCCGCGTCAAACCATCACGCGGCAGCCGAGTGCTCTAGCAGGTAGAGCAGCTTACTTCCCACCCACGCTTTGCAGCGTCGTCCACTTGCCGTCGACAACCTTGTACAGCGTGATGCCGCCGTTCTTCAGGTCGCCCTTGCTGTCGTACGCGAGGTTCGACGCCGTCACTGCCGGCATCGAGGTCTTCGCGAGCACCGGCAGGTACTTGGCCGGATCGGTCGAGTTCGCCTTCTTCATTGCGTCGAACATGGCCATTGCGCCGTCATAAGCGTACGGCGAGTACGTTTGCACGTCTTCGTTGAAACGCTTCTTGTACTTCGCGACGTAGTCCTTGCCGCCCGGCATTTCTTCCAGCGGCAGGCCGGCGAGCGATGCCACCGTGCCGTTCGCCGCGTCACCCGCGATCTGGATGAACGTCGGCGTGTGGACCATTTCGCCGCCCATCAGCGGCGCCTTGATGCCCAGTGCCTTCATCTGCTTGACCATCGGTGCCGCTTGCGAATCCGCGCCGCCGTAGTAGATCAGATCCGGTTGCACCGACTTCAGCTTGGTCAGGATCGACTTGAAGTCGACGGCCTTGTCGTTGGTGTATTCACGATCGACGATCTGGCCGCCCGCTGCCTTCGCTGCCTTTTCGAACTGATCCGCCAGACCTTGGCCGTAGGCCGTACGGTCGTCGACGATCACGATCTTCTTCATGCCCAAAGTCTTCACGGCGAACGTGCCGGCGACCGACCCTTGCTGCGTGTCGGACGTCATCATGCGGAACGTGGTCTTGAAGCCTTGTTGCGTGTATTCCGGCGCCGTCGCCATTGCGATTTCGGGGATGCCCGCGTTCGCGTAAATGCGCGAAGCCGGGATCGTGGTGCCCGAGTTGAAGTGGCCGAGCATGCCCTTGATGCCGTCATCCACCAGCTTCTGTGCAACCGTCGTGCCGGTGCGCGGGTCAGCCTGGTCGTCGGCCGAATCCAGCACGAAGCGGACTTGCTTGCCGCCGATCACCGGCTTGGTCGCGTTCATGTCTTCCACTGCCAGCGTGATGCCGTTCTGGAAGTCCTTGCCGTAGTGCGCCTGCGCGCCCGTCATCGGGCCGGCGAAGCCGACCTTCACATCTTCCGTCGATTGAGCATTGGCCGTCCCCGCCAGCGACATCGCTGCAACCAGTGCAGCGCCTGCCAGCTGTTTCATCTTGTGTTGCATAGCTTCTCCTTGGTACCAGGTGTGGATGGAGCGGTTTCGGGGTCGCCGTACCGCTTCCTTCTTTTTTGAAAAGATCGTTAAGGTTCGCTCAACCGATCGTCATCAAATTCGCATTACCGCCGGCTGCTGCCGTATTCACGCTGACCGAGCGTTCCGTCAACAGACGCTCGAGCGCGTAATCCTCATCGCCGCTTTCCAACGCGCGTGCCGCGACGCCCTGCACCGAAACGATCGGGCCCGGACGCTTCGCGACTTCCTTCACCAGCGCCAGCAGTTCGTCGCTATCGCCTTCGAACAGCACGGCGTCGAACGGCGTGTCGGCGCTCTTCTTCACGCTCGCATGTGACTTGAGCGTGGCGGGCAACTGCGCCACCAATTGTTCACCAGCAGCGCCTTCGAACAACGCGCGATTTCCCGTAGCCAGCGCCGCGGCGAACTGCACGCGCGCACCGCTCGCCGTCGATGCAACACACAGCACCGTGCCGCGCGCGCCGAGCGTGTACGTGTTGCGCTCGCCAGTCGGTCCCGACAGTACCGCGGTGGCGCCCGCCGGCACATGCGACAGATAGCCGTCGCAGCGTGCGGCCAGCACCGGCTGTTGTTCCGCGATCAGCCAGTCGCGATACGCCGTCAACGCAGCGGACGGATTGTCGCTGTTTTCTGCCGCGTGCGGTACATCCGCGACCAATGCCTGTGCGAGCGACTTCGGCAAACCGGCCGGACGCGTCGCCAGTAAACGCTGCAGATACAGCGCGCCGCCCGCTTTCGGGCCCGTGCCCGACAAACCTTCACCGCCGAATGGCTGCACACCCACCACAGCACCGATCACATTGCGGTTCACATAAATGTTGCCGACGTGCGCGCGGCTGATCACGTGAGCAATGGTTTCATCGATCCGCGTATGGATGCCGAGCGTCAGGCCGTAGCCGGTCGTGCGGATCTGTTCCAGCAGCTTGTCGAGCTGGCTGCGGCGATAACGCACCACGTGCAGCACCGGGCCGAACACTTCGCGCTTCAATTCGTCGATGCTGTCGAGTTCGATCAGCGTCGGCGGAACGAAGGTGCCTTGTGCGCAACCGTCAGGCATCGGCAGTTGCTCGACCTTGCGGCCTTTCTCGCGCATCGCCGCGACGTGCGAGTCGATGCCGCGTTTCGCGTCGAGGTCGATCACCGGACCGACGTCGATCGACAGACGATCCGGATTGCCCACGGCGAGTTCGCGCATCGCCCCGGTCAGCATCTCCAGCGTGCGGTCCGCAACATCGTCCTGCAGACAAAGAACGCGCAGCGCGGAACACCGTTGACCGGCGGAGTCGAAAGACGATTGCAGCACGTCCGCGACCACCTGTTCAGCCAGCGCCGACGAGTCGACGATCATCGCGTTCTGGCCGCCCGTTTCGGCGATCAGCGGAATCGGCTTGCCGTCCGGATCGAGGCGGCTCGACAGCGTTTTGTTGATGAGGCGCGCCACTTCCGTCGAACCGGTGAACATCACCGCGCGGGTGCGCGGATCGGCCACCAACGCAGCGCCCACCGTTTCACCATTGCCCGGCAGCAGTTGCACCGCGCCGGCCGGCACGCCGGCTTCGCGCAGAATGCGCACGGCTTGCGCGGCGATCAGCGGCGTTTGTTCAGCCGGCTTCGCGAGCACGGTGTTGCCGGCAGCAAGCGCCGCGGCCACCTGGCCCATGAAAATCGCCAGCGGGAAATTCCACGGGCTGATACAGACCACCGGACCGAGCGGACGATGCGTGTCGTTGGAGAACTCGTCGCGAATCTGCGTGGAGTAATAGCGCAGGAAGTCGATTGCTTCGCGGATTTCCGCGACCGCGTTGGCCAGCGACTTGCCGGCTTCACGCACCACCAGACCCATTAGCGTATGCATCTGCGCTTCGAGCAGATCGGCGGCACGCGCGAGGCAATCGGCGCGCGCTTCGACCGGCGTGGCTTGCCAGATCGGTGCAGCGGCGACGGCATGCGCCAGCGCGGCGCTCACATGCTCCGGCGTCGCTTCCACGACCGTGCCGACGAGGTCGCGATGATCCGCCGGATTGCGCACGTCGCGCGCGACGCCGACGGCGATCTCGTTGTCCTCGAGCATCGGCGCGGCACGCCACGGATGATGCGCGCTCGCCAGCAACGCCGACGACAGCGACGCCAGCCGATGCTCGTTCGACAGATCGAGGCCCATCGAATTGAGACGCTCGGCGCCGTACAGGTTGCGCGGCAGCGGAATCTTCGCGTGCGGCGCGCCGAGCGGCACGATCTTCGAGGCTTCGTCGACCGGGTCGGCGATCAGGTCCTTGATCGCGACGCTTTCGTCGGCAATGCGATTCACGAACGACGTGTTCGCGCCGTTTTCCAGCAAGCGGCGCACGAGGTACGCGAGCAGCGTTTCATGCGTGCCGACCGGCGCATACACGCGGCACGGACGGTTCAGCTTGTCGCGGCCGGTGACTTCCTCGTACAGCGGCTCGCCCATGCCGTGCAGGCACTGGAACTCGTACTGGCCGGGATAGTAGTTATTGCCCGCGAGGTGATAGATCGCGGAGAGCGTGTGCGCGTTGTGCGTGGCGAACTGCGGATAGACCGCGTCGGGCGCGCTCAGCAGTTTTTTCGCGCACGCCAGGTACGACACGTCCGTGTAGATCTTGCGCGTGTAGACCGGATAGCCTTCGAGGCCGTCCACTTGCGCGCGCTTGATTTCGGTATCCCAGTACGCGCCCTTCACGAGGCGCACCATGATGCGGTGACGGCTACGGCGCGCCAGATCGATGATGTAGTCGATCACGAACGGGCAGCGCTTCTGATACGCCTGCACCACGAAGCCGATGCCGTTCCAGCCGGCCAGTTCCGGATCGAAGCACAACGCTTCGAGCAGGTCGAGCGAGATTTCGAGGCGGTCGGCTTCTTCGGCGTCGATGTTCAGGCCGATGTCGTAGCGGCGCGCGAGGATCGCGAGCGAGCGCACGCGCGGCAGCAGTTCGCTCATCGTGCGTTCCTGCTGCGAACGCGAGTAGCGTGCGTGCAGCGCGGAGAGCTTGATCGAGATGCCCGGGCCTTCGTAGATGCCACGGCCGCCGGCAGCCTTGCCGATCGCGTGGATCGCCTGTTCGTACGACGCGTAGTAACGCTGCGCGTCAGCTTCGGTGGTGGCCGCTTCGCCCAGCATGTCGTATGAGTAGCGGAAGCCGCGCGCTTCGTACTTGCGGCTATTGGCCAGGGCTTCGGAGATATTCTCACCTGTGACGAACTGCTCGCCCATCAGTCGCATCGCCATATCGACGCCCTTGCGGATCAGCGGCTCGCCGCCCTTGCCGATCAAACGCGTGAGCGCCGACGAGAGACTCGTTTCGCTATTGGTCGTCACCAGCTTGCCGGTGATCATCAAGCCCCAGGTCGCGGCGTTGACGAACAGCGACGGCGCCTGGCCGACGTGCGATTTCCAGTCGCCCTTGCTGATCTTGTCGCGGATCAGCGCGTCGCGCGTGGCGCGGTCGGGAATGCGCAGCAGCGCTTCGGCGAGGCACATCAGCGCCACGCCTTCCTGGCTCGACAGCGAGAACTCGTGGATCAGCCCTTCGACGCCACCGCCCTTGCTCTTCGTACGCAGCGTCTCGACGAGCTTGCCGGCCATGGTCTGCACATCGCCCGCGAGGTTTGCCGGCAAGCGAGCCTGCCCGACCAGGAACGGCAAGCATTCCGGCTCCGGACGACGGTAAGCGGCCGTGATCGCCGCGCGCAGCACCGACTGCGGTTGCACGTTTTGCGCGAACTCGAGGAACGGGTGCGACGCGCCGTCTTCTTCCTGCTCGACCGTGGCGCCGTCGGCGAGATCCGCCGAGCCCGTCACGCCCGACAGCTCGGGCGGCAACTGACCGTGCTCGATCTTTTCGAGGTACGCGAAGATGGCCTGCTTGATGAGCCAGTGCGGAGTGCGTTCGAGACGAGTGGCGGCATCTTTCAGCCGGGAACGCAGGAGGTCGTCGACCTTGACGCCAAGGGTGGTGCTAGCCATGTTTCCTTCTTCGGATACCAGACGAATGTGCTGGAAAAAGACTAAAAGTTGGGCGAATCGTACGCCTCCCAATAAAAAGGTGCAACCATGTTAAACGCATGGTTGCACCCTGATGGGAGCCTTGTGCGGCGGGGGTTTGCGCCAGATGGCGCTGAGCGCGGGTACGGCGGTTGCGCTTAGTACTTTCCCTGGCGTGATTCTTTTTGCATTTACCCTTATCAGAACAGGTCGGCGCGCCGTTATACGGAACATAGCGGCACGCGGCCTCCGGGCCGCACAAAAAAACGGTACGGGGTTTTAGAGGACAGGCGAAATGGAAAAGTGGCTGGTGATATTGGGCATCTGGGCGATGTGCGCGACTTGCGCGGTGCTGTTCATCCGCGGCGCGACGCGTGGGCCGGGAAGGCGCGATGCCGAGGGACACACGCCCGCGGCATCGCGCGCATCGGCGAGCGACGCGCGGACCGCATTAAACGAGTGAATGGTCGCGTCCGGCGTTCCGTGCCGGACAGAGCGACGCCGATCTCCGGCTGGCACAGCGGCATGACGCATGCACCGCCCGGCTCGACGCCGCGGCGTGGCTTAGGTGCGTGTCAATGTTGATGAAGCGGTTCGAACTGCGCGCAGCTGTCGCCGGGCGAGACGAGTTGATCGTGCAGCCGGCAAAGCCGGCTGTCCGCCACGCTCGCGCCGAACGCGGAACCGAACACTGCGAGACCCGGAATGCCCTGCTCCAACGAATCCCGATTCTCAGCGCGATGCCGGCAGCCCGCGCAGCACGGCGCGCGCGTTTCTTCGCGCGCCTGCGCAGTACTGTCGATGCGGGCCGCGTTGCGCATCACGAGCCCTGCCCCAAGCTATTCCAGTACGGCGCGAACACGTGCGCGGACAGCGCGTAGCCGATGGCGATATTGACCACCACGCCCACCGTAAAGGCGAGGAACGGCTTCAGGCCGGTGGCGGTGAGCGAGCGTAAGCGCGTGGTCAGCCCGATGCTCAGGAAGCAGAAAGTGAACGCCCACGTGCGCAACGCCGTAATCGGCGCGACGAATTCGGGCGTCACCACCTTGCGGTAATCTGCCAGTGAATAGTGGCTGGCAATCCACGTCACCAGCGCCGACGCGATCACGAAGCCGATCACGAACTTCGGAAAGCGCGCCCAGATCTCGCCGGCATTGGCCTTGGCTTTGACGCCGCTGTCTTGGGACTCCCAGCGCGTCGTCGCGACGATCGCCAGCACGAACGCCCAGATCCCGATCCAGATATCGCGGCCGACTACTTTCATCAGCGTGAACGCCTGCAATGACGCCTCCGGCGCGCCCGCAATCGCGCCGCCCGCATGCTTCGCGAAATCGCCATACGCTTGCGCGGCCGCGATGCCGGCGGCGTCGGCGAATTCGGACGTGCCTATCCAGGCGCCGGCGACCGCGGTCGACAGTCCGAGCGAGCGGGACGCGAACGGCAACACGAAGATCATCACGATCGCCCACAGCACCACCAGCGTAATCGCCACCGAAGCCTGTTCGCGCTTGGCCCGCACCGCGCCGGCAATCGCGATCGCCGCCGAGACGCCGCACACCGCGCCGCCGACGCCGAGCACGGCGGCAAAACGCCGGTCGAGGCCGAATGCCTTCGCGGCAAAGAAAATCACGAAGAAGGTGACAAGCGAGACGATGGTCGCCTGCCCGACCGCCACCGGTCCCGCCCACACCAGCAATGTGAACGGCAACGTCGCGCCGAGCAGCACGATACCGACCTTGATATAAAACTCGACGCGCAAGCCGGCAGAAAACCATTCGGGCAGCGTGAACACGTTCGAGATCAGCAGGCCCAGCGCCAGCGCGACGAGCGGCGGCTCGAGGTTGTACTTCGACGCGTTGACCCACGCGCCGAGCGTGAAAATCAGCGCCGACGCGATGAACAGAATCAGGAACGACGCCAGGAACGCGCCGACCCGCTGCTTCAGCGCTGCCAGGCTCACGCCGAATAGCAGGGCGAACGCGATAAACAGTGCGGCATAGTTGGGCAAACGCTTGCCGATATCCTGCGCGGCCTGCACCACGCTCGACCACTTGGCCGGCGCCACCGCCAGCCACTTGATGCTGCTGCCCGACGCGAACAGCGCCCAGGCGACCACGATCACCAGCAGGCCGACCCACACTGCCCACCAGTCTTCTGTCGAAAAAAGTCCGCCACCGTGCGTGCTGTGCCGATTCGTCGGCGCCGCGCCGGGTTGCAGCGTCGGATTGGTATCGCTCATCGCCATGCCCCGAGGAAGTTGAGATGCATCGGCGCGGGAATGTTGGAGTTTTGCCTGAAGGTGCGCCGATCCGGCGAAATATAGGCGAGCGGCGTTGCAAAACGAAACGACCATTCGCTCTAAGAATATGACCGAAAGGAGTAACGGCGACGTCGGCCGGGCGACGCGCCTTAGATGTCGAGCGGATCGACTTCGAGATTCCACCGCAGCACGCCTTTCAGACCGCGCAGCAGCGGCTGCCAGGCACGCAAGGTCGCCTGCAAAGCGGCCCGCGACGCGCTCTCGATCAGCAACTGCGCACGATGCACGTGCATCACCTTGACGATGGTGAGCGGCACGGCATCGTAGACGGTCACGCGTTCGGCGGCCGGAATACCGGTGAGTTCGGCCGCCGCCTGCTGCAGGAAGGCGAGCGCGGCTTCGAGCGTGCGGCCTTCGGCGCGCAGCAAAGCCTGATAGACGAATGGCGGCAAGTGCGCGTCACGCCGCTCGGCCAGCGTGGAGTTGGCAAAGCCGACGTAGTCATGGCGGCCTAGCGCGTGGTAGAGCGCGTGACGCGGATAGCGGGTCTGCACCAGCACTTCGCCGGGCAGACCCGCGCGGCCTGCCCGGCCGCTCACCTGCATCAGTTGAGCGAAGAGTCGCTCGCTCGCGCGGAAGTCGTGGGAAAACAGCGCCGTGTCGGCGTTCAGCACGCCGACCAGCGACACGCGCTGGAAGTCGTGACCCTTCGCGATCATCTGCGTGCCGACGAGGATGTCGACCTCGCCCGCATGGACGTCGGAAAACAGCGCTTGGGCGCTGCCTTTGCGGCGCGTGCTGTCGGCGTCGATTCGCAATATTCGGGCGCCGGGCACCGCGCTCGCCAGTGTTTCTTCGACGCGCTGCGTGCCTCGGCCCATCGGCGCGATGTCGACGTTGCCGCACTCCGGGCACGAGCGCGGAATGCGCGCTTCCCAGCCGCAATGGTGGCAGCGCAGTGCGCGCTCGGGCTTGTGGAGCACGACATAGGCGCTGCATCGCGGACAACCGGCGACCCAGCCGCAGGCATCGCAGGCAAGCTGCGGAGCGTAACCGCGGCGGTTCAGGAACACGAGGCTTTGCTCGCCGCGTTCGAGTCGCGCCTTCAGCGCGGCGATCAGCGGCCCCGACAAGCCTTCCACCGATGCCCGTCCACGCCGTCGCTCCTCTTCCAGATCGATCAGTTTCACGGTGGGCAGCACGGCCTCGGCGACGGCACGGCGCGACAACGTGAGCCGCTTGTAACGCCCCTGGTCAGCCTGCCACCAGCTTTCCAGCGACGGCGTGGCCGAGCCGAGCACGACCGGCAAGTCGAGTTGCTTGGCGCGATAGATCGCCAGATCGCGCGCCGAATAACGCAAGCCTTCCTGCTGCTTGTAGGCCGGATCGTGCTCCTCGTCGACGACGATGATCGCGAGCTCGGGCAGCGACGCCAGCACCGCCAGTCGCGTGCCGAGCACGATGCGCGCGCGGCCGGTGTGCGCGGCGAACCAGTTGCGGGCGCGCTCGCCTTCCGCGAGACCGCTATGCAGCGTGACGATCGACGTGCCTTCGAGCGCGGCGAAGCGTGCGCGGAAGGCCGCCTCGAACTGCGGCGTCAGATTGATTTCGGGTACGAGGACGAGCGCCTGGGCGTCGGGCTTCGCGGCCAGTATCTCGGCGAGCGCGCGCAGATAGACCTCGGTCTTGCCGCTGCCCGTCACGCCGTGCAGCAGGAACGGCGCAAAGCCTTCGGCGTCGCGGATTGCTTCGACGGCGGCCGCCTGCTCATCGGTGAGCGTGGGCAGCGTGGGCGCGGGCGCGTCAGGCGAAGCGGCGGCGGCAACGACGGCGGCGGCTTCAATGATGTCCAGCGCAACCCAGCCTTCCGCTCGCCACGCGTCGAGCGTTGCGATCGCTTTCGGGTGCAGTGCGCGGGCGTCGGCGGCAAGGAGGAATTCTGCCTCCGCCAAGGCCTGCGCCAGCTTGCGCAATGCGCTTGCCCGAGCCGGCAGGGCATCGGGCAACGCCGTGCGGCCTTCAGGCGTCAGGCTGTAGCGCTCTTCCGGCGCGAACAGGCGCGACCAGCGGGACGCATCGCGCAGCGCCTGCGGCAACGCGGGCAACGCGACTTCCCCCAGACCACGCTGGTAATAGTCGGCAGCGAAGGCAGCCAGCTTCAGCCATTCCGACGATATCGGCGGACAAGCGGTGCATACACTAGTCACCGAGCGAAGACGGTCGGACGGTACGTCGCTGTGAGCGGTCACTTCGCAGACGAGCCCGACGACATGGCGCTTGCCGAACGGCACGCTCACCAGGATGCCCGGCGCGACGGGTTCGGGCGTGTCGCACCGGTAGTCGAACAGGGTCGGCAGCGGATGATCCAGCGCAACGCGGACGAATACGTCACTCACGCGCGAGTAGAGATCAGAAGAATGGGCGCGACACGACGCCGCATCTTGGTGCCCATTACGCAGACGGTGAACCCGTCGAAGTTAAAGTAAAACTTCAATTTCGGCGCTAAGTTTTGGATTCCGCTGAACAATTGCAATCGGTCCGCGTGCCTGTGGATAACTTTGTTGAGAACTTTGCCCGGACAGCCCGGGAACCGCGCCGCAGCGGCCTTCTGTGGGATTCCGCACATTCTGTACTGATGCCGTGAAACCCTTGCCAGACAAGGCTTAGATCAAATGCGCCTGCAATGTGCAAGGGCCAGGACACGACTAAAGCTTCTACCGCGCCGCAGCGTGATGAATGTGCATAAGTCAAGTCTTGACTTTCTCAGGACCGCCATCTGACGGCCTGCTAGCTGCAAATATTCCCTTAGGCCGAGAGCCCAGTTCGCTGCGTTGCAACAAAAATTGGTAACGATTACGGCTTCATACCGGTGCATGAGCGCCACTGCGAATCGCCCGGCTGTGACGATGCACCTCGTCCACGAGTTCGGCGACGTTCTCCGGCGGCGTGAACTGCGAAATGCCGTGGCCGAGATTGAACACGTGGCCCGGGTGATTCCCGAAACTGTCCAGCACCGCACGCGCTTCCATGCGGATCGCAGCCGGCGGCGCGAACAGCACCGAGGGATCGATGTTGCCTTGTAGCGCCACCTTCCCGCCCACGCGCTCGCGCGCCTTGCTCAGGTTGACCGTCCAGTCGAGGCCGACCGCATCCACGCCGATCTCGGCGATCTCGTCGAGCCACGGGCCGCCGCCCTTCGTGAAGGTGATCACCGGCACTTTTTCGCCGTCGTGATCGCGCTTCAGCTGGCTCACCACCTGCTGGATGTAGTGCAGTGAAAAGCGTTGATAGACGCCGTCCGCCAGCGCCCCGCCCCACGTGTCGAAAATCATCACGGCTTGCGCGCCTGCTTCGATTTGCGCGTTCAAGTAAGCCGCGACCGAGCGCGCGTTGACGTCGAGAATGCGATGCATCAGATCCGGCCGCGCATAGAGCATCGACTTGACCGTGCGGAAATCCGCCGAACCGCCGCCTTCGACCATATAGCACGCGAGCGTCCACGGGCTGCCGGAAAAACCGATCAGCGGCACGCGTTGACGGCCTTGGGCGTCGGTGAGCGCGGTGCGAATTTCGCGCACGGCGTCGGTCACGTAGCGCAGCGTCGCGTCGATGTCCGGCACCGCGAGGCGCGCGACGTCATCTTCCGTGCGTACCGGGCGAACAAACTTTGGGCCCTCGCCGGTCACGAACTCGAGGCCGAGCCCCATGGCGTCGGGCACGGTCAGGATGTCGGAGAACAGGATCGCGGCGTCGAGCGGATAACGCTCGAGCGGCTGCAAGGTGACTTCCGTCGCGAACGCCGGGCTCTTTGCCAGACCGAGGAAACTGCCCGCTCGACCACGCGTGGCGTTGTATTCCGGCAAGTAGCGGCCAGCTTGCCGCATCAGCCAGATCGGCGTGTACTCGGTCGGCTGGCGCAGCAGCGCGCGCAGGAAAGTGTCGTTCAGGAGTTTATGGGCCACGTTGCGTACGACTGAGGGCAAAGGGGCATTTTACCGGACCCGGCTCACCGCATCGTGCTTGATCCGGCCAATAACTGTTGTGCGCGTCGCTCGCGGCCGGTTTTCCGCAGGCTGGCAGTGGCGTCGCGACCTGGCTGAACGGCCAATGTTCAAGCGCGAATTGCCGGGCTATTATCCGACGGACTCACCAAACAATTACATACAACCACGGAGACTCGATGAACAAGGCAGCATTCGCACTGCTCGGCGCGCTGGCCGGGCTTTTGATGCACGCAGGCGTGGCCGGGGCACAGACCAGCGCCACCGCCGCCGCGCCCTCGCGGCTCGACGACATCCTCGCGCGCGGCACGCTGCGCGCCTGCACGACTGGCGACTACAAACCGTACTCGTTCTATAAGACAGACGGCCAGTTCGAAGGCATCGATATCGACATGACAGAGTCGCTCGCTAAATCGCTCGGCGTCAAGACGGAGTACGTCAAGACATCGTGGTCGAACCTGATGAACGACTTTGTGGCCAAATGCGACGTCGGCGTGGGCGGCGTGTCGCCGACCCTCGAACGGCAAAAGCGCGCATTTTTTACGGAGGCCTACATGGTCGACGGTAAGACGCCGATCGTTCGGTGTGACGACGGCAACAAATATCAGACCGTGGCGCAAATCGACCAGCCGGCGACGCGCGTGATCGTCAATCCGGGCGGCACCAACGAGCGCTTCGCGAAACAGTACTTTCCGCATGCGAACCTGACCGTGTATCCGGACAACGTGACGATCTTCAAGCAGATCCTCGCCGGCAAGGCGGACGTGATGGTGACGGATGCGTCGGAGACCCTGTTGCAGCAGAAGCTGAATCCGGGACTTTGCTCGGTGCATCCGGACAAGCCGTTCCAGTATGGAGAAAAGGCCTGGCTGCTGCCGCGTGGCGATGTGGCGTTCCAGCAGTACGTCGACCAGTGGTTGCACCTTGCGCGCGCCACAGGCGAATACCAAGCTATTTCAGACAGATGGCTGAAGTAGCGTCATGCGTTTTTCGGCCGCCTTACTTTTCGGTTTCCACTGTAAGGCGGTGTCGGTCGAGATACGCCAAAAGGACCTCCCTCGCGCGCCAATCATGTAACGGTGCAGGGCGCTGTTAAGTAAAAACCGAACAATACTGTCAAATCGATTAATCAGCGAACCGGCCCTTGTGCCCCAATTGCGTATAGGAGGGATGTTGCAACGCAGCCAGGCGGCATTATTTAGATTCCGGAAATCGGTCCGGGCGGGCAAGCACCTGTAACACGGGCGATTCCTGTTCCAAAAGATGAACGTGCAACCATTTCATGCGGAATCGACTTAACGGATTACGCCGCATTATGCATCGCGAATAGCATCAATCATGCGTATGAAATTGCGAGCGAGTCATCGGTAAAAATTGCGTTTTAAACGTTTCCTTTTGGCAATTTATCCTGCAGCGCCTTATCTGGCGGGCGTTACAACCTGAAACACTTTGTTACCGCGCTCGTAGGTTAATTCGCCCACAATGCCCTCAACGGTTTCAACACGGATGTGGCTGGGTGCGTGGTGTGAGCGGATACGATGCACTTGCCGGTCGGCGTATGCCGAAGCCCTGTGAAGGGGCATCCCTGCTGGGGCCGTGTCGACGCAGGGTCGTCGTCTCAGTCGGTTCCTTCTTTGGTCTCCTCGCGCTAACCCCGTAGCGTGTGGTTTTTAGCGGGCTCCAGGCCCGCTTTTTTTTCGTCTGGCCAAACGTTTGCGCAGCGCGGTAAGGCGCTGTTTTGGGCATATTCGCGGTACTTGAGCGACCTTGCGCAGCAAACGGTTCGCCCTTCCGGTTTTATCTTCTGTACCTCATTGGCTGATCCGCTTCGTGCAATGATGTGCCGCGCGCGGACCAGCCATTGAGCGTTACGCCGTCTTGTCTTCCCGCAGCTTCAATTCGCTCATCATCTGCTCGCGCATGATGAACTTCTGCACCTTGCCGGTCACCGTCATCGGCAGTTCGTCGACGAAGCGGATGTACTTCGGCACCTTGTAGTGCGCAATCTGCCCCTGGCAAAACTGCTGGATCTCTTCAGCCGTCGCTTGCTCGCCCGAGCGCAATACGACCCACGCACAGACCTCCTCGCCGTACTTCGCGTCGGGCACGCCGAACACCTGCACGCTCTGGATCTTCGGGTGGCGGAACAAAAACTCTTCGATCTCGCGCGGATAGATGTTTTCGCCGCCGCGAATCAGCATGTCCTTCAGTCGGCCGACGATGTTGCAGTAGCCTTCGGCATCGAGCGTCGCCAGATCGCCGGTATGCATCCAGCCGTCGACAATGCTTTCGCGTGTCTTCGCCTCGTCACCCCAATAGCCCTGCATCACCGAATAGCCGCGCGTGCACAGTTCGCCGGTTTCGCCCACCGGCACGATCTCGCCGAGCGGGTCGACGATTTTCACTTCGAGATGCGGCTGGATGCGGCCGACCGTCGTCGTGCGCTTGTCGAGCGGATCGGTCGTCGAGCTCTGGAAAGAGACCGGGCTGGTTTCCGTCATGCCGTAGGCGATGGTGATTTCGCCCAGATGCATTCGAGAGACGACCTTCTTCATGGTCTCGATCGGGCAAGGCGAGCCCGCCATGATGCCGGTGCGCAAGCGCGAGAAGTCGTAGGTGGCGAAGTTCGGATGGTCGAGTTCGGCGATGAACATGGTCGGCACGCCGTGCAACGCGGTGCACTGCTCTTCCGCGACTGCGGCCAGAGTTGCAGCCGGCTCGAAGCCCTCGCCCGGAAATACCATATTCGCGCCGACCGACACGCACGCCAGCACCGCCAGCACCATGCCGAAACAGTGATACAGCGGGACGGGGATGCACAAGCCGTCCTGTTCGGTCAGCCGCATCGCCATCGCGATGTAGCGCGCGTTGTTCACCACGTTGCTGTGGGTCAGCGTCGCGCCCTTCGGATTGCCTGTGGTGCCGCTGGTGAACTGGATATTGATCGGCTCATGGCACGAGAGCGTGGCGCCAATGGCGTCGAGCTTCGCCACGTCGAGCGACACGCGCCCCTGCTCGATCACGTCGGAAAAGCTCAACATACCCGGCGTTTCCGTGTCGCACATGCGAATCACGTAGCGCAATTCCGGCAATCTTGCCGCATGTAGTTCACCAGGTGCTTGCGTGGCCAGCTCGGGCGCGAGTTCCTGCAGCATCTCCAGGTACATCGACGTCTTGAAACGCTCGGCAGCGATGATCGCCTTGCAGCCGACCTTGTTCAGCGCGTACTCGAGCTCCGCAAGCCGATACGCCGGATTGATGTTGACCAGCACGGCGCCGATGCGCGCGGTCGCAAACTGAGTCAGCAACCATTCCACGCGATTGGGCGACCAGATGCCGACGCGGTCCCCCTTCTCGACACCGAGCGTGAGCAGCCCGGCCGCCAAAATGTCGACTTCCTCGGCGAACTCCTTCCATGTCCAGCGAATGCGCTGCTCGCGAAACACCACCGCCGGACGGTCCGGAAAGCGTGCGGCCGTATCGCGCAGAAACTGGCCGACTGTTGCTTCGCTCAGCGGGATATCGGTCGACCCACGGACATACGACAGTCCGTCTTTGGGTTCGATGAGTGCACCTTCGCCTGACACGTGCATTGCCATGGTGTTGTCTCCGTGAGCTGAGCAGAAGCTCGCCTATTGAAATGAATTTGAAATCGATTGTGCCACCGGCGCGTGTCTGTCCGGCATCAAGTCTTACCCGCAGCGCATTTCCAGACTGCCAAGGCGTGGCGCCAATCGATTCGAAAACTTCGATTTTGCTGACCTTTCCGTAAACGTCAAGTCGTGGTCAAAAAAAAGCAGCCGCGAAGGCTGCTTTCTCTCTGATACGTATTGCCTAGTTCTGACCGCGCAGCTTGCGCAGACGCTGAATCGCAGCGAGCTGAGCCGTCGCGTACGCCAGTTCCGCTTGCGCGGTTGCGTATTCGAGGTTCGAACCCGTGTTCTGCAGCGCTTCTTCCGCACGCTTGCGTGCATCTTCAGCCTTGGCTTCGTCGAGGTCCTTGCCGCGGATAGCCGTGTCGGCGAGAACCGTCACAGCGCCCGGCTGGATTTCGAGGATGCCACCGGCGACGAAGACAAACTCTTCTTCACCGTTTTCAGCTTCGATGCGCACCGCACCCGGACGAATCCGCGTGATGAGCGGCGTGTGGCCCGGCAAAATGCCGAGTTCACCTGCTTCGCCCGGCAGCGCGACGAACTTCGCCTGGCCCGAGAAGATTTGCTCTTCCGCGCTGACGACGTCTACTTTAATGGTTGCCATATCGACTCCTGGTGAGCGTAATTCGAGGGCACCGACATGGGCCGGCGCCCGCTTCTATACACCCGACCTTTACTGGATCTTCTTGGCCTTTTCGAAGGCTTCGTCGATCGTGCCGACCATGTAGAACGCTTGCTCCGGCAGGTGGTCGCACTCGCCGTCGACGATCATCTTGAAGCCACGGATCGTTTCCTTAAGCGGCACGTACTTGCCCGGCGAGCCCGTGAACACTTCAGCGACGTGGAACGGCTGCGACAGGAAACGTTGGATCTTACGAGCGCGCGCCACGGCGAGCTTGTCTTCCGGCGCCAGTTCGTCCATGCCCAGAATCGCGATAATGTCGCGCAGTTCCTTGTAGCGCTGCAGCGTTTGCTGCACACCGCGCGTGATCGAGTAGTGCTCTTCACCGATCACGTGCGGGTCGATCTGACGCGAGGTCGAATCGAGCGGGTCGACTGCCGGGTAGATCCCCAGCGAAGCGATGTCACGCGACAACACGACCGTTGCGTCCAAGTGGCCGAAAGTCGTAGCCGGCGACGGGTCGGTCAAGTCATCCGCAGGGACGTACACGGCCTGAACCGACGTGATCGAGCCGGTCTTGGTCGACGTAATACGCTCTTGCAGCTTACCCATTTCTTCAGCCAGCGTCGGCTGATAGCCCACTGCCGACGGCATACGGCCGAGCAGTGCCGACACTTCCGTGCCTGCCAGCGTGAAACGGTAGATGTTGTCGACGAAGAACAGCACGTCGAGACCTTCGTCACGGAAGTGCTCAGCCATCGTCAGACCGGTCAGCGCGACGCGCAGACGGTTGCCCGGCGGCTCGTTCATCTGGCCGTACACCAGCGCGACCTTGTCCAGAACGTTCGAGTCCTTCATTTCGTGATAGAAGTCGTTCCCTTCACGGGTACGCTCGCCAACACCGGCGAACACGGAGTAACCACCGTGTTCCTTAGCGATGTTGTTGATCAGTTCCATCATGTTCACGGTCTTGCCCACGCCGGCGCCACCGAACAGGCCAACCTTACCGCCCTTGGCGAACGGGCAGATCAGATCGATAACCTTGATGCCGGTTTCGAGCAGTTCCGTCGACGGCGACAGCTCCTCAAACGCCGGAGCCTTCTGGTGAATACCGCGAACCACGTCCGAGTTGATCGGGCCAGCTTCGTCGATCGGGCGACCCAGCACGTCCATGATCCGGCCGAGGGTCGGCTTGCCGACCGGCACGCTGATCGGGTTGCCGGTGTTCTTCACCGTCGTACCGCGGCGCAGACCGTCCGATGCACCCAGACAGATGGTACGGACGACGCCGTCACCCAGCTGCTGCTGGACTTCGAGGGTCAGTTCCGAACCTTCGAGAATGAGCGCGTCGTAAATCTTCGGCATGTGGTCACGCGGGAATTCCACGTCGATCACCGCGCCGATGCACTGTACGATCTTGCCTTCTACCAAAGCAGTAGTACTCATCGCTTTTCCTTTAGATACTCAATTCTTCACTTGCGCAAAGGCGCAGTTTCGGTGGGTGCGCCACGAAGGCGCACACGAAGCGGCGTGCCTGACCGTCAAGGTCAGACTGCCGCCGCGCCACCGACGATTTCCGACAGTTCTTTCGTGATCGCGGCCTGACGGCTCTTGTTGTACACGAGCTGCAGTTCGCTGATGACCGTCTTCGCGTTGTCCGAAGCGGCCTTCATCGCGACCATCCGTGCCGACTGCTCCGATGCCATGTTTTCCGCGACGGCCTGATAGACCAGCGCTTCGACATAACGCACCAGCAGTTCGTCCACTACTGCCTGCGCATCCGGCTCGTAGATGTAGTCCCACTGCGTGCTCGGCGTCGTGCCGTCTTCTTCCTTGCGCTCGAATTGATCTGCCGACAGCGGCAGCAGTTGCTCGATCACCGGCTCCTGCTTCATCGTATTGACGAAGCGCGTGTACGCCAGGTACACCGCCGAAACCTTGCCTTCCGAGTACAGGTCGAGCTGCACCTTCACCGCGCCAATCAGCTTTTCCAGATGCGGGGTGTCGCCCAACTGCACGACATTCGACACCACATGGGCGCGCAGACGATTCAGGAAACCCAGCCCCCTGGTGCCGATCGCAGTTGCTTCGATCGTCTTGCCCTGATCTTCCAAGTCCTTGAACTTCTGCAGCGACGCACGCAGCACGTTGGTGTTCATGCCGCCGCACAGACCTTTGTCGGTCGTGACGAGGATGATGCCGGCCGCCTTCGCGCCTTCGTTCGACACCATGAACGGGTGACGATACTCCGGGTTCGCACGGCTCATGTGCGCAGCGATATCGCGGACCTTGTCGGCATACGGGCGAGCAGCGCGCATGCGCTCCTGGGCGCGGCGCATCTTCGATGCGGCCACCATCTCCATCGCTTTCGTGATCTTGCGCGTGTTTTGCACGCTCTTGATCTTGCCGCGAATTTCCTTCATTCCAGCCATTGCTTGCTCCTTGTCGGCCCGAGTGAGCGCTTTAGCGGTTACTCGGGTCCCATGCAAAGCGATCGAAGTAGCGCGGGTTCAGTTTCCTGCGACCCGCGCCGCTTCAAGGTCCGTTTATGCCTTGCGGATCACTCGCGGATCAATAAGCGCCGGACTTCTTGAAGTCTTTGAGAGCCGCATGCAGCAGGGCTTCGTCGTCCTTCGAGAGTTCCTTGGTATCTTCGATGCGCTTGACCAGGTCAGCGTGGCTCGACTTGAGGTGTTCGCGCAAACCCTTTTCGAACGGCAGCACTTGCGAAATTTCCAGATCGTCGAGGTAGCCGTTGTTCGCAGCGAACAGCGCAACCGCCAGTTCCCACACTTGCAGCGGCTGATATTGCGGCTGCTTCAGCAATTCCGTCACGCGGCGGCCGCGCTCCAGCTGCTTGCGGGTGGCTTCGTCGAGGTCCGAGGCGAACTGCGCAAACGCAGCCAATTCACGGTACTGCGCGAGGTCGGTACGGATACCGCCCGACAGCTTCTTCACGACCTTCGTCTGAGCCGCACCACCGACGCGCGACACCGACACGCCGGCGTTAATTGCCGGGCGGATACCTGCGTTGAAGAGGTCGGTTTCCAGGAAGATCTGGCCGTCGGTAATCGAGATCACGTTCGTCGGAACGAATGCGGTCACGTCGCCTGCTTGCGTTTCAATGACCGGCAGTGCTGTCAGCGAACCGCTCTTGCCCTTCACTTCGCCGTTCGTGAACTTCTCGACGTACGCTTCCGAGACGCGAGCGGCACGTTCCAGCAAACGCGAGTGCAGATAGAACACGTCACCCGGGTAAGCTTCGCGGCCCGGCGGGCGGCGCAGCAGCAACGAGATCTGGCGGTATGCCCAAGCTTGCTTGGTCAAATCGTCATACACAATCAGTGCGTCTTGACCGCGGTCGCGGAAGTATTCGCCCATCGTGCAGCCGGCGTACGGAGCGAGGTATTGCATCGCAGCCGATTCCGAAGCCGACGCGGCCACGACGATCGTGTACTCCAGCGCGCCGGTTTCTTCCAGCTTGCGCACCACGTTCATGATCGACGAAGCCTTCTGGCCGATCGCGACGTAGATACAGAAGAGGTTCTTGCCCTTCTGGTTGATGATCGCGTCGACTGCGACAGCGGTCTTGCCGCACTGGCGGTCGCCAATGATCAGCTCACGCTGGCCACGGCCAATTGGCACCATCGCGTCGATCGACTTCAGACCGGTTTGGACCGGTTCCGAAACCGACTTACGCCAGATCACGCCCGGAGCAATCTTTTCGATTGCGTCGGCTTTCTTCGCATTGATCGGGCCCTTGCCGTCAATCGGGTTGCCCAGTGTGTCGACCACACGGCCGAGCAGTTCCGGGCCCACCGGCACTTCCAGAATGCGGCCGGTCGTCTTGACCACGTCGCCTTCCGAAATGTGTTCGTACTCACCCAGAATCACGGCGCCGACCGAGTCGCGCTCGAGGTTCAGTGCGAGACCGAAGGTGTTGCCCGGGAATTCGAGCATTTCGCCCTGCATCACTTCCGACAGGCCGTGAATACGCACGATACCGTCGGTCACGGAGATCACGGTGCCCTGGTTGCGAACGTCTGCGCTCGCTTCAAGGCCCTGGATCCGGCTCTTGATCAGCTCGCTGATCTCAGAGGGATTGAGTTGCATTATTCGCTCCTGATAGTCAATTCTGTTGCGTGCCAGCCGCTTCAGCGCTTTAGGCGCTTCAGGCCGTCAGAGCCGTCTGCATGCTGGCAAGCCGCGCGCGGACCGAGGTATCGAGCACTTCGTCGCCAACCGTCACGCGCACGCCGCCGATCAACGACGAGTCGATCTCGACCGTCGGCTTCAGCTTGCGTTTGAACTTGCGTTCGAGACTTGCGACGAGGTCGTTCAACTGCGCGCCTTCGAGCGGGAATGCGCTGACGATCAGCACATCTGCCGCCCCTTCGCGGGCGTTCTTCAACTCTTCGAACTGCACAGCGATTTCCGGCAGCAATTGCAGACGATGGTTGTCCACCAGCATTTGCACCAGATTCTTCGCTTGCGCATTGTCCTTGAGCGGCGACTTGACCGCGGCCAGCAGCAGTTCGCTGACCTGGGCGCGGCTTACTTTCGGGCTCGAGGCGATCGACAGCACTTCGGGCAGACGCGCAACCTGTGCCAGCTCCTGCACGAGCGTGGACCAGGCGGCGATGTCACCAGCTTCGGCCACGCCAAACAGCGCTTCTGCGTACGGACGGGCGATGGTTGCAAGTTCGGCCATGATCAGAGCTCGGCTTTCAGTTGAGTCAGCAGGTCAGCGTGAGCTGCCTGGTTGACTTCGCGCTTCAGGATCTGTTCAGCGCCCTTCACAGCAAGTGCAGCGACTTCGCCGCGCAGCGTTTCGCGCGCTTTCACGACTTGCTGTTCCGCGTCGGCCTTCGCTTGCGCGATGATGCGAGCGGCTTCAGCCTGTGCTTGAGCCTTGATTTCGTCAGCGACTGCCACAGCGCGCTTTTCTGCGTCAGCAATACGTTGCTGACCGTCGTTGCGTGCCTGAGCGAGTTCCTGGTCGACGCGCTTGTGAGCGGCTTCGAGTTCTGCCTTGCCCTTCTCAGCAGCCGACAAACCGTCAGCGATCTTCTTCGAGCGCTCGTCGAGGGCGTTGATCAGCGGCGGCCACACGAACTTCATCGTGAACCACGCGAGGATCAGGAACACGACCATTTGCGCAAACAGGGTTGCGTTGAGATTCACGGTGTTTCCTTAAACGTTGCTAGTTCGGAAAGTGAAACGGCAAGGCGCTCATCGATTCTGTATTCGATCAGCGCCCAAGTGCCCGTTCCGCCCTGCGCCTTTACCAGTTATAGCTCAGGCGCAAACTTCCGAGGAACCTCAGCCTGCCAGCTTCGACAGCAGCGGGTTCGCGAACGCAAACAGCATTGCCACACCAACGCCAATCAGGAACGCCGCATCGATCAGACCAGCCAGCAGGAACATCTTGGTTTGCAGCGGGTTCATCAGTTCAGGCTGACGTGCACATGCTTCGATGTACTTGCCGCCCATCAGGCCGATACCGATACAGGCGCCGATTGCACCCAGGCCGATGATGATGCCGATACCGATGGCGGTCAGACCCTGGATGTTGGCGATGAAAGCTTGCATGATCACTCCTTTGTGAAAAGTCTTTTAGAACTGGTTGGAACTGGGATTTAATAAAACAAAACTAAAAACAATTCGTCGTTCGACACGCCGTGATTAGTGGCTGTCGTGTGCCTGTCCGATGTACACCAGCGTCAGCATCATGAAAATGAACGCTTGCAGCAGAACGATCAGGATGTGGAAGATTGCCCAAACCGTGCCTGCGATGACATGGCCGATAAAGCCGAGCACTGACGCGTCCGCGCCGAAACCCCACATGCTGCCGAGCAGGGCAATCAGCAGGAACAACAGCTCGCCCGCGTACATGTTGCCGAACAGCCGCATGCCGAGCGAAACCGTCTTTGCGACGAACTCGATGATGTTCAATGCAAGGTTCGGGATCCACAGCAGCGGATGCGCGCCGAACGGAGCCGACAGCAGCTCATGCACGAAGCCGCCGGCGCCCTTGATCTTGAAGTTGTAGTAAATCATCAGCGCGAACACGCCGAGCGCGATGCCGAGCGTGCCGTTCAGGTCGGCGGTCGGCACGATGCGGTGATGGGGGATCACTCCCGAGAGGCCCAGCCAGCCGATCACGCGGCCCGGCAGGTCGACGGGGATAAAGTCGAGCGAGTTCATCAATGCGACCCAGACGAACACGGTCAACGCGAGCGGCGCGATGAACGTGCGGGTGCCGTGGATCATCGATTTCGACTGATCTTCGACCATCTCGACCAGCATTTCGATCGCGCACTGGAAACGACCCGGCACACCGGACGTCGCCTTGCGGGCTGCCAGATGCAGGATGGCGATCGTGGCCAGACCGCAGACGATCGACCAGAAAAGGGTGTCCAGATTCCAGACGTGAATGTCGAAAATCGACGTCTGGTGCGCGGTGGAAAAGTTCTGCAAGTGGTGCGCGATGTACTCGGACGGATCCAGAGCGCGCGTGCCTTCGCTAGCTGCCATATCGTTAATGCCACCCAAATTGTCGAAAATCGTCTTAGGCCGAGCCCGCGGCAATTCTGTGTTGCGGGAACGCGCCGGGTGCGGATCGTGTCATATCCGCACTCCTTACGCCAGCGCTGCGCGCCAGCCTGAATTTTTTGCTGCTACTTTTGTTGCTGCTACCTTAGCGCCAGGCTAAGGCGATCCAGTACGTCTTGAGCGCGATGAGGTAAGTCACGAGCAGCGGAACCCAGCGTACGTCGTGATACCAGAAGGCGATGGCTACAAACATCGCGATCGTTGTCCCCATCTTGAGCGCTTCGCCGATCATCCAGCTCATCACTGTTTCAGCGCCGCTCAGCGTTCTAAGTCGTGCCGCGAACAACGCGCCTGGCACCCAGCAGATCGCCCCCCCCAGGAACGCGGACAGCGCAGCAGCGCCCGGCGGCTTGTAAAACAGCCACCACACCAGCGTAGCACCCAGGGACAAAACCATTTGCGCTGCCACGACCTTGAAAGGCGTAACGCGCGATGGACGACTCACGTTGGGACCAAATAGCTTTTCAGCTTCAGCCCGCGTGAGCGGAACGATATTGTTATCTTGCTGCTCGACATCCCACGCTTCGTCAGGTGTCGCTTGCTGACCGGTGGACGCAACGGAAGCTTTGCGTTCATCGCGGTGTTCGTCGTGCCCATTCTTCGGCGCTTGATTCGACGTTTTGACCGCCATCGCAGTGTTCCGAAAGTCTTGTTCCAGCCCGCGAGCTTACGCTGCGCTTACGGGGTTCCCGTGCAATTAAATCCGGGCGATTGTAAGCGATAGTTGCAGGCAATTCAAGACTTTAGGCCGTTCAATAACCAGCGTGAAAAGCCTCTCCACCATGCGGGAACGACCGCTTTGCGGGGTGAAAGACGTCAAATGTAAGGCTGTCGGGGGGTGCCAAAACATGCGGTTTGAATCGCGTGAGTTTGCACGCGTCGAGAGGCCGTTTAAACGTCGTAGCAGACGTCTCGAAAATGCAACAAACGTCGATTTTTGCCTATGCAAGTGGACATGGCGGACGGCGCCGGGTAGGTGCGAAGTGGTGCGCTCTTATTCGTGAACTAACTGGTGCGTGACGATCCCCGAGACAGGCTTTCGCGAAGTATCTCGCTCGCTCGCGTCCAATGAGTGCGCTAGTGAGTTGGCGGGCAGCTTTCAGCTTTTGCGTCGGGCACGCCCTCCTCCGTGAAATTCATCCGCGCGGAGATTGCAGCATAACAACTACGCGCGCGACCGCCGTAATCCTCGCGGCCGACGAGTCCCGTCGGACGTTTCGATATATGAGCAATCCTGATTATCTGGCGCCGCTTTTATTTAGGAATCCATCGAACGTTGATATGGATCACCGATCGGTCGCAAAGTCCGATCAGTGCTCTATGCGTTTGTTTTGCAAGCCCGCCGCCCCAAAGCACTCATGGCGTACCCAACAGCTTGCGATCGGCATTCAGGCCCATCGCAAGCCTATCAGGCGCCCCTCCCATTCGACTCGCCGATCAGGCAGTGGCGTTGCCACGCAGCCGGACCAGAATGCCTTCCAGCGCGTCCAGATCACCGAAGTCCACCAGCACCTGGCCGCGCCCGCGTCGACCGAGCTTGATCTTGACCGTCGCCGCCAGCAAGTCCGACAACTCTTCTTCGAGCCGCCGCGTATCGCGGCCACCATCGGGATTTGCACGCGCCTTCACCGCTGGCACAGTCTTTGTGGTCGCCGTCACCAGCTTTTCGGTTTCGCGCACCGACATGCGCTTGTTGACGACCTGGTTGGCCAGCGTGATCTGGGTCGCAGCGTCGACGGCCAGTAGCGCACGAGCATGCCCCATGTCCAGATCACCAGCCAGCAGCATCGTCTGTACGGGCGACGCGAGGTTGAGCAAGCGCAGCAGATTCGATACCGCACTACGCGAGCGCCCGACCGACTCCGCAGCCTGTTCGTGCGTGAAATTAAACTCGTCGAGCAAGCGCTGGATGCCTTGCGCCTCTTCCAGCGGATTCAGGTCTTCACGCTGAATGTTCTCGATCAGCGCCATCGCGGCGGCGGCCTGATCCGGCACGTTCCTCACCAGCACCGGCACTTCGTCGAGGCCCGCGAGACGCGCCGCGCGAAACCGCCGCTCGCCGGCGATGATCTCGTACTTGTCCGCCGACACAGGACGCACGAGGATCGGCTGCATCACGCCCTGCGCGCGGATGCTGGCCGCCAGTTCCTGCAATGCGCCCTCGTCCATACGCGTACGCGGCTGATACTTGCCCGCTTGCATCTTGCTGAGCGGCAGCACGTTGGGCGCACCTTCGATCGTCACCGCCTCGGTAATGTCAGCGGTGCCACCCAGCAATGCTTCCAGGCCGCGACCCAATCCCTTTTTTCTCGCTACTGCATTCATCGTGCTTCCTCGATCCGCTTAGGATGCCTGGGGCGCGTCATTCAATGCGCGCACCCGCTCAATCATTTCCGCGCCGAACTGCACATACGCCTGCGCACCGCGCGATGCCCTATCGAACACCACGCCCGGCAATCCATAGCTGGGTGCCTCGGCAAGACGCACGTTGCGCGGAATCACCACGTCGAACACTTTGTCGCCGAAATGTTCTTTCAGCTGATCTGAAACTTGCTGTTGCAACGTGATGCGCGGATCGAACATCACGCGCAGCAGACCGATCACCTTCAGGTCGCGGTTCAGGTTCGCGTGCACCTGTTTGATCGTGTTGACCAGATCGGACAAGCCTTCGAGTGCAAAGTACTCGCATTGCATCGGAATCACGACGCCGTGCGCGGCGCACAGGCCGTTAAGCGTCAGCAGCGACAAAGCCGGCGGGCAGTCGATCAACACGAACTCGTATTCGTTTTCGACCGCCGCGAGCGCGGCCTTCAATTGACGCTCACGGTTCTGCACGCTGACCAACTCGACCTCGGCCCCCGCGAGTTCGCGGTTCGCGGGCAGCACGTCGTAACCGACTGCTTCCGGCCGCACTCGCGCATCGGCCACCGCGACGCCGTCGACCAGCACTTCGTAGACGGTGTTGGCGCACGCTGCTTTATCGATGCCACTGCCCATCGTGGCGTTGCCCTGCGGGTCCAGGTCGATGAGTAGGACTCGCTGTCCCTGCGCTGCCAAGCTCGCGGCCAGATTGACTGTGGTCGTCGTCTTACCGACGCCGCCTTTCTGGTTCGCAACGCAGAAGATTTTTGCCATCGTTGGTGTGTCCCTTTTGCAGCTTGGATGAAGTAAAAATCGTGGGTGATACTGATGCGACGTTGCGGCTGGCCGGCGCCAGCCTCCAGCCCGCTAGGCGCCCGCGTCTATCAAAACCTTGATCAGGTGCCGCTCGGCGTCGAGCGAAGGCACGTTCAGCCGAATAATCTGTTCCACGTGGGCGCCCGCCGGCAAGCGTTCGATCTCGCCGTCCGGGCGCACCCCTTTCATGGCCCAGATCGCGCCCTGCTCCGCAACCAGATGACGGGCCAGTGTAACGAAATCCGCGAGCTCTGCGAATGCGCGCGAGACAATTACGTCGAACTTTGCCGGTACTTCGGCGCCCGGCCGCAAAGTCTCGACCCGGCCGGTCACTACCAAGAGGTTCGCGAGGCCGAGTTCGGCCTTGGCCTGTGCCTGAAAAGCTGTCTTTTTATGAACGATGTCGTTCACGGTGACGGTCCATTCCGGCAAAACGATCGCCAGCACGATGCCTGGCAGGCCACCGCCAGAGCCGACATCGAGTACAGAAGACGGGCGGAGCGGAGCCAGATGCGGCACGATCGAAAGCGAATCCAGAATGTGCTGAATCAGCATCTGCCTCGGATCGCGGATCGCCGTGAGGTTGTAGACGGCATTCCACTTCGACAACAACGCGACGTAGTCGAGCAGCTTGCCCAGTTGCGCGCTGCTCAAGTCAAGGCCGAGTTCGCGAACACCGTCCTCTAGCAACGGCGCCAGCGCGTCCCTACCACCTCCCTTCTGGCTCACGGTCATTGCGTCACCGGCGTACTGTCGCTGCCGGGCTCGGTGGGTTTCGTCGGACGACGACCCAAGCCGCGCTTCAGATGGACCATGAGCAAGGAGATCGCTGCCGGCGTAATGCCCGAAATGCGCGACGCCTGGCCAATGGTTTCGGGGCGGAATTGCGTCAGCTTCTGGCGCGCTTCGAACGACAGCCCTCGGACTTCCGCGTAGTCCAGTCCCTCGGGCAGACGCGTGCTTTCGTGCGCCTCGTTTCGTTCGATTTCGCCTGCCTGGCGGTCGATATAGCCCTGATATTTGATGCCGATCTCAATCTGTTCCTTGATCTGGGCGAGCAGCACGTCGTCTTCTGCCAAGGTTTCAGGCGCGGCACATGCGCCGGCGCGCAATCCGCAAACCCCGTCGTACGACACGCCCGGGCGACGCAGCAGATCCGCCAGGCTGTACTCGTGGTCAATCGGCTTGCCGAGCAACGCCGTCGCTTCGTCAGCCGGTAATGTCTTAGGATTGACCCAGGTCGTGCGAAGACGCTCTGTTTCACGTGAAACAGCGTCGCGCTTGCGGCTGAAAGCGTTCCAACGGACGTCGTCAACCACGCCCAACTCACGGCCAATCTCGGTGAGACGCATATCCGCGTTGTCTTCACGCAGGCTCAGACGGTATTCAGCACGGCTCGTGAACATGCGATACGGCTCGGACACGCCACGCGTCACCAGATCGTCGACCAGCACACCGAGGTAGGCCTGATCGCGGCGCGGGCACCATGCTTCCTTGCCTTGCACAAACAGACCCGCATTGATCCCCGCCAGTAGACCCTGTGCGGCCGCCTCTTCATAGCCGGTCGTGCCGTTGATCTGACCCGCGAAGAACAACCCATTGATCACCTTGGTTTCCAGCGACGCCCTCAGCCCACGCGGATCGAAGTAGTCGTACTCGATTGCATAGCCGGGCCGCAGGATATGCGCGTGCTCCAAGCCGCGCATCGAGCGTACAAGCTCCAGTTGTACATCGAACGGCAAACTCGTGGAAATTCCGTTGGGGTAGAACTCGTTGGTCGTCAGCCCTTCCGGCTCGAGAAAGATCTGATGCGATTCCTTCGACGCGAATCGGTGAATCTTGTCCTCGATCGACGGGCAATAGCGCGGCCCCACTCCTTCGATCACGCCGGTGTACATCGGCGAACGGTCGAGACCGCCGCGGATGATGTCGTGCGTACGCTCGTTGGTATGCGTTACCCAGCACGGCACTTGTCGTGGATGTTGCTCGACGCGACCGAGAAACGAGAACACCGGTACTGGATCCAGATCGCCCGGCTGCTCTTCGAGTTGCGAGAAATCGATCGTGCGACCGTCGATACGAGGCGGCGTCCCGGTCTTCAGGCGACCTTGCGGCAGCTTCAATTCCTTGAGGCGAGCAGACAGCGACACCGCCGCCGGATCGCCGGCGCGGCCACCGGTGTAGTTGTTCAAACCCACGTGAATCTTGCCGTCGAGGAATGTCCCAGCCGTCAAAATCACCGCACGTGCGCGGAAACGGATGCCCACCTGCGTGACAGCGCCGACGACGCGATCGCCCTCCACCATCAGATCGTCGACTGCCTGCTGAAACAGCCACAGGTTCGGCTGGTTCTCGAGCCGATGCCGGATAGCCTGCTTGTACAGCAGACGGTCAGCCTGAGCGCGCGTCGCGCGAACGGCCGGGCCCTTCGACGAATTCAGGATGCGGAACTGAATGCCGCCCTCGTCCGTCGCGGCCGCCATTGCACCGCCGAGCGCGTCGACTTCCTTCACAAGATGACCCTTGCCAATACCGCCAATCGACGGATTGCAGCTCATCTGGCCGAGGGTTTCGATGTTGTGGGTCAGCAGGAGCGTCGTATTGCCCATGCGCGCCGAAGCTAAAGCAGCTTCGGTACCGGCATGACCGCCGCCGACGACGATTACGTCAAATTCTGTGGGAAAGAGCATCGCGGATCTCACGCCAGATCGTCGCGTGAGCCTTTCAAAGGAAAATGTATGAGCGAATTATAACGGGTTCGGTTTAGGCCCGAATTTCGTCCGAATGGCCAACCAATAAAAAAGCGGTGTGTTTCACGTGAAACACACCGCTTTGATCAACGGGAAACAGCAACCAACCTAAGCGCTAAGCCACTTTTTTGGCCAGCCCAAGGTACGTTTCGATCACGCGCGGATTCTGCGCCAAATCCGCCGCCGGTCCTTCCAGCGCCAACTCGCCGGTCTCCAACACGTAGCCGTAGTCAGAGATTTGCAACGCGGCACGCGCGTTCTGCTCGATCAGTAATGTGGCAACGCCGGTCTGCCGCAAAGCGCTAATAATGTGGAAAATTTCTTTCACGATCAACGGCGCAAGACCGAGACTCGGCTCGTCCAGCATCAGTAGGTCCGGCTTGCCCATCAGTGCCCGGCCCACTGCCAGCATCTGCCGTTCGCCACCGGATAAGGTACCGGCAGCCTGCTTGCGTCGTTCCTTCAGCCGCGGAAACAACGTAAAGACTGGCTCGAGCTGGTCGAGGAAGTTGCGCTCCCCTGCCCGCTTGCGCCGATAGGCACCGAGGACCAGGTTGTCTTCCACCGTCATCGACGCAAACAGCTCGCGCTTTTCCGGCACCAGGCACATCCCGCGCGCGACGCGCTTTTCGACTGGCACCGCGCTGACATCTTCGCCCTGATACAGAACGGCGCCCTTCGCGTGGCCCGTGGTCGGCAACGCGCCCATGATTGCGTTCAGCAGCGTGGACTTGCCCGCGCCGTTCGGGCCGATCACCGAGACGATCTGCCCGGGCCGCACCTTGATCGCCGCGCCGTGCAGCGCCTCGACCTTGCCATAGCGGACCGACAAACCGTCCACGTCGAGAATCGGACCAGCAGCATTCATCGTGTTCTCCATCACTCCACCCCGCCGAGATACGCTTCCAGCACAGCCGGGTCTTGTTGTACCTCTTGCGGCAAACCTTCCGCGATTCGGGTGCCGAACTCCATGACCACGAGCCGATCGGTGAGATTCATCACGAAATCCATATCGTGCTCCACCAGCAACACGCTCATACCCTCTGCTTTGAGGCGGCGCAGCAGGTCGGCCAATTGCAGCTTTTCCTGATATCGCAGACCAGCGGCCGGTTCATCCAGCAGCAGCAGCGTCGGGTCACAGCACAACGCGCGAGCGATTTCGAGAATCCGCTGCTGCCCCAACGCAAGGCTGCCGGCTTCGTCGTACATGTGCTGTTCCAGGCCGACGCGACGAATCTGCCGAGCCGCCTCCGCCATCAGCCGCGCTTCTTCGGCGCTGTTCAGGCGCACGACGCTTCGCCACACGCCGGCCTGCCCGCGCAGATGCGCGCCGATCGCAACGTTCTCGAGCACCGTCATTCCCGGCAGCAACTTGACGTGCTGAAAAGTGCGGCCGATTCCGCGCTTAACGATTTCACGTGAATTCAGCGAATCGATACGCTCGCCGCGGAACGTGATCTCACCGCTGGTCGCCTGCAACACGCCCGTCACCAGATTGAAGGTGGTCGACTTGCCAGCGCCGTTCGGGCCGATCAGGCCGATGATTTGCCCTGCTTTCACCTCGAAGCTGACATCGTTCACCGCAACCAGACCGCCGAATTGTTTGCGCGCCTTGTTCACCGTCAGCAGGTCCTCACCGGCCGCTGGTTTGCTGCGCTGCGGCAACGGTTCAGCGTGATCCGCCAGATGAGCGCGCGGACCCTTCGGGAAAAACCGCGCGACGAACGGCCATACGCCTTGGCGCGCGTACTGCAGCAACAGCACCATCAAGATGCCGAACACGATCACTTCGAAGTTGCCGTTCTCGCCGAGCAGCTTGGGCAGCAACGTCTGCAGATAATCCTGCAGCACCGTCAGGATCGCCGCGCCGAGCAACGCGCCCCAGACGTGGGAGACGCCGCCAACCACGGCCATGAACAGAAACTCGATGCCGTGGTTCAGACCGAACGGCGTCGGGTTCACCGCGCGCTGCAGATGCGCGTAAAGGAAGCCCGACACCGACGCCAGCACTGCCGCGTACACGAAGATCACCACGCGCATCCAGCCGGTGTTCACGCCCATCGCTTCGGCCATCATCCCGCCGCCGCGCAACGCGCGGATCGCCCGCCCCGGCCGACTATTAAGCAGGTTCTGAACTGAAATTACCGCGCCGAGCACGACCAGCCAGATCAGGTAGTAGATGTGACGGCCCGACTCCAGGTTGATGCCGAACACATTCAGCACCGGAATCCCGTTGATGCCGTCGTATTTGCCGAGCATCTCAAGATTGCCGAACAGGTAGAACAGCGCGAGTCCCCACGCAATCGTCCCGAGCGGTAGAAAGTGCCCACACAGGCGCATCGTCACCAGCCCGAGCATCAGCGCGATCAACGCCGTCACCACCACACCCGCGATCAGCGCGAGCCACGGCGAGACGCCGTACCGTGTCGTCAGATACGCGGTCGCATAGGCGCCGATCCCGACAAATGCGGCCTGCCCAAAGCTCGTCATTCCCCCGATACCGGTCAGCAGCACGAGGCCGATCGCCACGATCGAATACAGGCCGATGTAGTTGAGCAGCGTCACCCAGTACTCAGGCACGTGAATCGGTTGCGGCAACACCGGCAGTGCGAACAGCACCACGAGGAACAACCAGAAGAACTTGTTTTGCATAATCCGTTTCATCGCGTCACTCCTCTTCCTCTTCGGCGTGCGGGCTGGCAAGACTTCGCCAGAGCAACACTGGGATGATCAGCGTGAACACGATCACTTCCTTATAGGCGCTCGCCCAGAACGACGAATACGATTCCAGCAGGCCGACCAGGATCGAGCCCGCGGCCGCCAGCGGATAGCTGACGAGGCCGCCGATAATCGCCCCCACGAAGCCCTTCAAACCGATCAGGAAGCCCGAGTCGTAGTAGATGGTGGTCAAGGGCGCGACGAGGATGCCGCACAGCGCGCCGAGGCCCGCCGCCAGCGTGAATGCGAGGCGCCCTGCTTGCGTCGTGCCGATGCCGACGAGCCGTGCGCCGAGCCGGTTCACCGACGTCGCGCGCAAGGCCTTGCCCGAGATCGAGCGGTCGAAGTACAGATACAGCGCGCCGATCAGCACAACCGCGGTGCCAACCACCCACAAGCTCTGCCCGGAAATCGTCAGCGTGCCGATGTTGAAGGTCGCATCGGAAAACGCAGTGGTGCGCGAACCTTCCGCACCGAACATCACGAGACCCAGGCCGACCATGGCGAAGTGCACCGCCACCGCCACGATCAACAGCAGCAACGTGGTCGCCTCCGCGATCGGCTCATACGCGAGCCGGTAGACGAACGGTCCCATCGGAATCACGATCAGCAGCGTCAACGCGATCTGCGCGATCATCGGCAGCTGATGCATGAAAACGCCTTGCGTGAGCGCGTAGACCGCGATTGGAAACAGCAGATATTTGCCGACCAGCATGACCAGCGTGCGAGCCGCATGCCGGCGCCGTTCGGGATGCCGAACCAGCCCCGCTATCTCGACGACGAAGCAGGCCGCGCCCATCGCCATCAGCAACCAGCAGGTGGCCGGAAATTTTTGTGTCTGTAGTGCGGCGAGCGTCAACGCGCCGTACGAAACAAACTCCCCCTGCGGGATGAAGATCACCCGCGTCACGGAGAACACCAGCACCAGCGCGAGCGCGAGCAGCGCGTAGATCGCGCCGGTGGTGATGCCGTCCTGCGCGAGGATCGCCGCAATTGATAGATCCATACTTCCTCGTCCTGAAGCGTCGAAATCGAAACTGGGAAACAGTCGTGGCGGCAGAACTCGCAGCCGTCCACCGACCCGCAATGCCTGAAAAGGCGACCGCCGCGCCGGAACACGGCGCGGCGGTCGATGCCATTGTCATCGAACAGAATGGCAATGCGGCGTCACATGCCGCACGTTGCGCGAGAGGCGCGTACCGCTCTTGTCGTTAGTCGTTCTGCAGCTTCCACTTGCCGTCGACGATCTGCACGATCACGCGTGCGCGCTTGTCGAGGCCGTTGTGATCGGTCGTCGTCGTGTTCATGATGCCGTGCGAGACCGGCAGCTCCTTGATGTTCTCAAGTGCGCCGCGCAGTGCCACGCGAAACGCTTCGGTGCCCGGCTGAGCACTCTTCAGCGCGACCGGAATCGCCGCTTGCAGCATCTGGCCGGCGTCCCATGCATGACCGCCGAAGGTCGCCACCGAGCCCGCGCCATACGCCTTCTCGTACGCCGACTTATAGGCCAGCGACGACTTCTTCACCGGGTTCGAGTCAGGCAACTGATCCGCCACGAGGATCGGACCAGCAGGCAGGAATTCGCCTTCGCAATCCTTGCCGCACACGCGCAGGAAGTCGTTGTTGGCGACGCCGTGCGTCTGGTAGACCTTGCCCTTGTAGCCGCGCTCCTTGAGCGTCTTGGCCGGCAGCGCCGACGGCGTACCCGCGCCCGCGATCAGCACCGCGTCGGGATTCGCGCCCATCGTCTTCAGCACCTGGCCCGTCACCGATGCGTCGGTACGGTTGAAGCGCTCGTTGGAGACGATCTTCAGATTGTGTGCCGCGGCCGCTGCGGTGAAGACGTTGTTCCAGCCGTCGCCGTAGGCGTCAGCGAAGCCGATGAAGCCCACCGTCTTCACGCCGTGATGCTCCATATAGTCGGCGATCGCGTCGGCCATCAGGCTGTCGTTTTGCGGCGGTTTGAAGGCCCATGCGCGCTTCGCATCCATCGGCGAAATGATCGCCGCCGATGCCGCCAGCGAGATCACCGGCGTCTTGCCTTCAGCAGCCGCGTCGAGCATCGCGAGCGAATTCGGCGTGACGGTCGAACCGATGATCGCGTCGACGTGGTCTTCGTCGATCAGCTTGCGCGTGTTCTGCACGGCTTTGCCGGTATCGGATCCGTCGTCGAGAATGATGTATTGCACGGTCTTGCCGCCGATCTCTTTCGGCAGCAGCGCAATCGTGTTCTTTTCAGGAATCCCGAGCGATGCAGCCGGCCCTGTCGTGGAAAGCGTCACGCCGATTTTCACCTGGGCGAACGCCGCGCCCGCGCCGCACATCAACGCCATGGCGATGCCGGTGCGTACCCATTGCTTTGTCTTTGTCATTGCAAGTCTCCAAACGCTTTGAAGCGCGTATCTGTAATCCGACTCACGGGCCGGGTGTCTGAATCTAGTTATAGGGTTCAGGTGTGCCAAGCATGGTTTTCCCTGCTCAGCGCGAATACCTTTGCCGCTTTGGTGCCACTCCCTGCTGCGTACCACGACTGCAAACTGCTGCGAAATCCTGTGAACAAAACACTAACATGTTAGTATTATTGCGTTCTGCATGAACGACGGTCAATAGACCGCAACCCAAATGCGGGTTTGTCCTGAAGCCGCGGAACCACACTTTTTCACGCGATGCGGACAATAAAAAAGACGCGTCAACTGCACGCGTCTTTTGTTTAATGGAGGTCCATATCGCTTAGCCTTCGCTCAGTCGCCGGACAACTTCCACTTGCCGCCGACAATCTCCACCATCACGCGCGCCCGCTGGTCGAGACCAGCGTGGTCGTTCGCGCTCATGTTGAAGATGCCGTGCGACGCGGGCATGTCTTTGGTGCTTTCCAGCGCTGCACGCAGTGCTTCGCGGAACGCAGGCGTGCCCGGCTGACCCCTCTTCAGCGCCAGCGGAATCGCGCGTTGCAGCAGCAGGCCCGCGTCCCACGCGTGGCCACCGAAGGTCGACACCGAGCCGGCGCCGTAAGCACTTTCGTACGCGCGCTTATAGGCGAGCGAACTCTTCTTCACCGGATTCGAATCGGGCAGTTGCTCAGCGACGAGCAACGGACCCGCCGGCAGATACGTGCCTTCGCAATCCTTGCCGCACACGCGCAGGAAGTCGTTATTGGCGACGCCGTGCGTCTGATAATACTTGCCCTTGTAGCCGCGCTCCTTGAGCGTTTTCTGCGGCAGCGCGGCCGGTGTGCCGGCGCCCGCGATCAAAACCGCATCCGGATTCTGCGACATGATCTTCAGCACTTGGCCAGTCACCGATGCGTCGTTGCGCGCGAAACGTTCGTTCGCGACGACCTTGATCTTCGCGAGATCCGCAGCCTTGCCGAACTCTTTGAACCAGCTCTCGCCATAAGCGTCGGAGAAGCCGATGAACGCGACCGTCTTCACGCCGTGATTCGACATGTGCTGCGCGATCGCGGTGGCCATGAGAATGTCGTTCTGCGGCGTCTTGAAGACCCACGCGCGCTTCGCATCCATCGGTTCGACGATGCTCGCCGCGGCGGCCATGGAGATCATGGGCGTGGAGGTTTCGGCGGCGACGTCGATCATGGCCAGCGAATTCGGCACGACGGTCGAGCCGATCAGCGCATCCACGTGATCTTCGCTCGTGAGCTTGCGCGTGTTCTTGACGGCCTGGGTGGAATCCGTGGCGTCGTCGAGCACGATGTAATCGATCTTCTGGCCTGCCACCTCTTTAGGCAGCAGCGCGATCGTGTTTTTTTCCGGAATGCCGAGCGACGCGGCCGGGCCCGTTGCCGACACGGTCACGCCGATTTTTACGTCCGCGAATGCATGGCCGCTCCATGCCGCACTTACTCCGGTGGCGACCAATGCCGCACTGATCCAACGCAATGCCGACTTCATTCCGCTCCTCTATCTACCCCGTCATTCATTCGAATTTAAATCCGTGGATTCAAATCCCGACCAGGCGGTCGGTGAATAGCGAGTTTAGCGGACGAAAGCCACGTGCCGCAAGCGTTTTGCAGGATTGAGGCGCGTGAAATAGAGACATGTTCGGTGAATAAAAAAGGGTCACCGAATTAGCGGGGGATTTGAATGGCGAATAAGCAGAAACACAAATAAAAAGCGCTGTTGGATATCAATCCAACAGCGCTTTCGTCTGGGCACTGAGTGCCTCATTGTCTCCTCGTTCTCCACCTGCAAATTTCGTGGTGCATCAGAACTGCATGAAGATTAAACGAGCACCCTGCGTACTACAACTAGCAATTACCCTAGTGGTGCACTGCGGCACTGAATTGGGGCACGTTTGCGCGAGCCTTGCCGGGTATGCATTTCGACTCGATTATCGATCCAAACTCGCCGCATCAAGACGGCCGGATTATATCGGATGCCGAAGCAATTGCGTGTTTCACTGTGCATCACGCCCGCAGCGGCCGTACGCGCGCGATGATTTCGCCGACGATGCCGCGACGGAACGCCAGCACGCACGCAATGAAAATCACGCCGGTCACAATGGTCACCGATTCGCCCAGCGAGCGGAACCACTCGACGCCCGTGGTCGTCGCCAACGCTCCGCCGATATCGCCGAGCCGGTCTTCGAGCGCCACAATCAGCGCCGCGCCAAGCAACGGCCCGAACAAGGTGCCCATGCCGCCGACGAGCGTCATCAGGATCACGAGGCCGGACATGGTCCAGTACGCGTCGCTCAACGTCTCGAAGCCCTGCACCAATACTTTGAGCGAACCCGCGAGACCCGCAATCCCCGCCGACAGAATGAACGCGAGCAGCTTGAAGCGATCCGTATCGTAGCCGAGCGACACCGCACGCGGCTCGTTTTCCTTGATGGCCACCAGCACCTGCCCGAACGGCGAATGCACGATCCGCACGATCAGCAGGAAGGCGAGCACCATCACGGCGAGCACGACAAAGTACAACGCCACGTCGGACGACAGATCCAGCAGGCCGAACAGCTTGCCGCGCTGCACGCCTTGCAGGCCATCCTCGCCATGCGTGAACGGCGCCTGCAGGAACACGAAGTAGACCATCTGCGCGAGCGCCAGCGTGACCATCGCGAAGTAGATGCCTTGGCGGCGAATCGCGAAGATACCCACGATCAGGCCGAGCAAGGTCGCCGCCGCGGTGCCGACGAGCACACCGAGCTCCGGCGAGAAGCCGAGCGTCTGGATCGCATAGCCCGTGACATAGCCGGCCGAAGCGAGAAACATCGCGTGGCCGAACGACAGCAAGCCGGTGTAGCCGATCAGCAGATTGAACGCCGCCGCGAACAGTGCAAAACACAGCACCTTCATCACGAAGAGCGGATAGATGCCGAGCACGGGCACCGCGAGAAGCACGATCAGCAGCAGACCGTAGAGCACTTTTCTCTGCATCATTTTTCCTTGCCGAAGAGACCCGCCGGGCGCACCAGCAACACCAGCGCCATGATCACGAAGACGACGGTCGCCGACGCTTCCGGGTAGTACACGCGCGTCAGCCCTTCGATCACGCCGAGCAGCAAGCCGGTGAGAATCGAGCCCATGATCGAACCCATGCCGCCGATCACGACCACCGCGAACACGGTGATGATCATCGGCTGCCCCATCAGCGGCGAGACCTGAATCACCGGTGCGGCGAGCACGCCGGCAAACGCCGCGAGCGCGACGCCGAAGCCGTAGGTGAGCGTGATCATCAGCGGCACATTGATGCCGAACGCTTCGACCAGTTTCGGGTTTTCAGTGCCGGCCCGCAGATAGGCGCCAAGCCGCGTCTTCTCGATCACGAACCATGTCGCGAAGCACACCGCCAGCGAGGCCACCACGACCCACGCGCGATAGTTCGGCAGGAACATGAAGCCGAGATTGGTTGCGCCGGAAAGCGCCGACGGCACGTCGTACGGCTGCCCGGAGGAACCGTAGATGGAGCGGAACACGCCCTCCACCACCAGCGTGAGCCCGAAGGTCAGCAAGAGCCCATATAGATGGTCGAGCTTGTAGAGCCAGCGCAGCATCGAGCGCTCGATCGCGATGCCGAACAGTCCGACGATCAGCGGTGCCAGCACCAGCATGACCCAGTAAGGCAGGCCGAAATACGAAAAGCCCATCCACGCGAGCATCGCGCCCAGCATGAACAACGCGCCGTGCGCGAAATTGATCACGTTGAGCAAGCCGAAGATCACCGCCAGCCCGAGGCTCAGAATCGCGTAGAACGAGCCGTTCACGAGCCCCAGCAGCAGCTGGCTCAGCATCGCCGGTAGCGGAACGCCAAAGATTTCCATTGAAGCCTTAACCCATCGCCAAGGTGAGATCGGTCACGCACGATCCGGCCGGCGCGCAATCAGCGGCAAAGACGCCGATCGCGCGCGGCATGTGAAACGGTTCACCGTCAGCCTGTGTACCATCGTGACGTTACGCATCGCCCGACAGGAGCAGCAGGCAGACGGCCATCTGGTTACGAACCAGCGTTTATTTCCACAACGCGCAGCGCGTTTCCGCCTTGGTTGTGAAGGCCTGCTCGCCGGGGATCGTCGCTGTGATCTTGTAGTAGTCCCACGGCTCTTTGGATTCAGCCGGCGTCTTGACCTGCATCAGGTACATGTCGTGGATCATGCTGCCGTCCTGACGGATGTAGCCCTTCGCATAGAAATCGTCGATCTTGGTCTTCTTCAGTTGCGCCATCACCTTGTCGGAGTCGGTCGAACCCACCGCCTTCACTGCGTTCAGATAGGTCATGGTCGCCGAGTAGTCAGCAGCCTGCAGGCTCGACGGCATCTTCTTCATCTTTTCGAAGTAGCGCTGCGCCCACTTGCGCGTCGTGGCGTCCTTGTTCCAGTACCAGCTGTCCGTCAGCACGAGGCCTTGCGTGGTTTCCAGACCCAGGCTGTGCACATCGTCGATGAACATCAGCAGCGCGGCGAGTTTCATCGTCTTGGTAATGCCGAATTCCTTGGCCGCCTTGATCGAGTTGATCGTGTCGCCGCCCGCGTTGGCGAGGCCGAGAATCTGCGCCTTCGACGCCTGCGCCTGCAACAGGAACGACGAGAAATCCGAAGCCGACAGCGGATGGCGCACCGCACCCAGCACCTGGCCGCCGCTCGCTTTCACCACGTCCGATGTGTTCTTTTCCAGCGCCTTGCCGAATGCGTAATCGGCGGTCAGGAAGTACCAGGTCTTGCCGCCCTGCTTCGTCACCGCCGAGCCCGTGCCCTTGGCCAGCGCCGTGGTGTCGTACGCATAGTGGATCGTGTACGGCGTGCATTGCTCATTGGTCAGCGTGTCCGCGCCCGCGCCGATGCTGATGTAGACCTTCTTCTTTTCTCCGGCCACGGTGTTCATCGACAGACCGGTCGCCGAGTTCGTGCCGCCGATCAGCAGATCGACGCCGTCGCGGTCGAACCATTCACGTGCGCGCGACGCTGCGATGTCCGCCTTGTTCTGGTGGTCCGCATACACCACCGTGATCGGCTTGCCGTTCACCTTGCCGCCGAAATCCGCCACCGCCATACGGATCGCTTCGAGTCCACCCTGCCCGTCGATATCCGCATACAGACCGGACATATCGGTAATGAAACCGATCTTGACCGCGTCGTCAGCCGCTTGCGCGCTGCCCATCGTCAAAGCGGCGCCGGCGGCGACCGCGAAACAAAGTGTGGCAAGCCGCGCGAGTGGGTTCTTTTTCATTCCTGTCTCCTGGTTTCTTCGCTTGTGGTTATCAGAGGCAATCGGGCGTTTTTTATACGCCCAGTAGATCGTGCAGGACCGGCATCTTGCTTTCGAGTTCACTCGCCCCGAAGTGCTCGACAATCGCGCCGTGCTCCATCACGTAGAAGCGATCTGCAAGCGGCGCGGCAAAACGGAAGTTCTGTTCGACCATCACAACGGTATAGCCCCGCGCCTTGAGTGTCATGATCATGCGCGCCAGCGCCTGCACGATAACAGGCGCGAGCCCTTCCGAGATCTCGTCGAGCAGCAGCAAGCTCGCGCCGGTGCGCAGAATGCGCGCCACCGCCAGCATCTGCTGTTCGCCGCCCGACAGCCGCGTGCCCTGGCTCATGCGGCGCTCTTGCAGATTCGGAAACATCGAATAGATTTCTTCGAGCGACATCATGTGTGCCTTGTCGCCGACCGGCGGCGGCAACAGCAGGTTTTCCTCGCACGAGAGGCTCGAAAAGATACCCCGTTCTTCCGGGCAGTAACCCACGGCGCAATGCGCGATGCGATGCGTGGGCAGATTGATGGTTTCGCGTCCGCCGATGCGGATCGAACCGGTGCGCCGTCCGGTCAGGCCCATGATGGCGCGCAGCGTGGTGGTCCGGCCCGCACCGTTGCGACCCAGCAGCGTGACGACTTCGCCGCGGTTCACCGTCAGATCGACGCCGTGCAGAATATGGGACTCCCCGTACCACGCCTGCAAACCCTTGATGTCCAGCGCGGGAGCAGCGTTCTCCGTCCCGCTTACGTCGAGGCTTTCACGCTCGGCAATCGTATTCATGCGTGGGCTCCGGCGAGCGCCGCGTCGGCGCTGCCCATATAGGCTTGCATCACGAGCGGATTCTTCGACACTTCCGCGTAGCTGCCTTCGGCGAGCACTTCGCCACGTTGCAGCACGGTAATCGTGTCGGAGATGCCGGCGATCACATTCATGTTGTGCTCGACCATCAGGATGGTGCGGCCGCTCGATACTTTTTTGATCAACGCCGTCACGCGGTCGACGTCTTCATGGCCCATGCCTTGCGTGGGTTCGTCGAGCAGCATGAGCTCGGGTTCCATGGAAAGCGTGGTGGCAATTTCCAGCGCGCGCTTGCGGCCGTAGGAAAGTTCGACCGTCAACACATCGGCGAAATCGGTCAGTCCGACCTGGGTGAGAAGATCCATTGCGCGGTCATCGAGTTGGCGCAGCGTACGCTCACTCTTCCAGAAATGAAATGCCGTACCGAGCTGGCGCTGCAAACCGATGCGCACATTCTGCAATGCTGTCAGATGCGGAAACACAGCAGAAATCTGGAACGAGCGGATAATGCCGCGCCGCGCGATTTGCGCCGGGCGTTCGCTCGTGATGTCAATGCCGTTAAAAACGATCTGACCCGCGGTGGGTTCCAGAAATTTGGTGAGCAGATTGAAGCAGGTGGTCTTGCCTGCCCCATTCGGGCCGATCAGCGCATGGATCGAGCCACGGCGCACGCGCAGGTTCACACCGTTCACGGCGATGAAGCCTTTGAACTCACGAGTGAGGCCGCGCGTTTCGAGAATCGTATCGCCGAGAATCATGTTCCCTTCCATACGGAGTAAGGCGAAGCATTACGATCTTACGCGCGAACCGCTGCGCGACTTTTTATGACGGCGGCACCCCGTGCCGCTCGTTGGCGTGCTGCACCAATCCGGACGGTGATCCATGGGGCGGCACGCAGCATGGCTGCCATTGTCGCGCCAATGATGCAGCGCATTCATTGGGATTTGCACTTAGTGGATGATGCCCGCCCGAGCGGGACCCATACGTGCGAGATGCCCGCCGCGCATGACGGACGGGCATCTCATGCGGCTCGTGCGCTAGCTGTCACACGGCGGACATGGAAGGCGTCGAACTCGTTTGTGCCGCGAAACTGCCGGCCACGCGCGCACGGCGATCTTCGCGGATCATCTCGCTGGCGCGTTCGGCGATCATCAGCGTGGGCGAATTGGTGTTGCCCGAGGTGATGTTTGGCATGACAGAAGCATCAACCACGCGCAGTCCGTCAACACCGATAACCCGTAGCCGGTTGTCGACCACGGCTCCGGGGTCGTCTGTCGTGCCCATGCGACAGGTACCGACCGGATGGAAGATGGTCGTACCGACCGCGCCGGCGGCCTGCTGCAACTCTTCCTCGGTCTGGTACTGAACGCCCGGCAAAATTTCCTGCGGTCGATAGCGAGCCAGCGCGGGCGCTCCAGCAATGCGGCGCGTGAGACGCAGCGCATTGGCGGCAACGTGCCGGTCGTAATCGGTGGAGAGATAGTTCGGTGCGATCAACGGCGGCGCCGAAGGGTCGGCGGATTCGATGTGAATGCTGCCGCGCGAAGTGGGCCGCAACTGACACACCGACGCCGTGAACGCATTGAACCGATGCAGCGGTTCGCCAAAGCGGTCGAGAGAAAGCGGCTGGACGTGATATTCGAGGTCGGGCCGGGTAAGCGAGCGATCCTCCCGATCGGATTTGGCAAACGCGCCAAGTTGGGACGGCGACATCGACATGGGCCCGCTTTGAAAAAACGCGTACTGCATGCCGATCAGCAGCTTGCCCCACCAATGCGCGGACGCAGTGTTGAGCGTGCGTACGCCGTCGACTTTGTAGGCCATGCGCAATTGCAAATGGTCCTGCAGATTTTCACCCACACCACGCAGATCGTTGACGACCTCGATGCCGAGATTCTGCAGACGCGCGCCATTGCCGATGCCGGACAGTTCGAGCAATTGCGGTGAGTTGACCGCACCTGAACTGAGGATCACTTCGCAGCGGGCCTTGGCCAGATAGTCCGTGTCGTTGCCGCGATATTCGACGCCTGTGCAACGGCGTCCTTCGAAGACGACGCGCTGCGTGTGCGCACCGGTGATTACGGTGAGATTCGGCCGCTTGAGTGCGGGACGCAAAAACGCCTTCGATGCATTCCAGCGAATGCCGCGCTTCTGATTGACGTCGAAGTAGCCGACACCGGTGTTGTCACCGCGATTGAAGTCGTCGGTAGCGGGAATGCCGGTCTCTTGCGCGGCGCGCGAAAACTCTTCGAGAATTTTCCATTTCAACCGCTGTTTCTCGACGCGCCACGGTCCGCCCGCGCCATGCGATTCGGTTGCGCCAGCATGGTGGTCTTCGCTGCGTTTGAAGACAGGCAACACCGAGTTCCAGGACCAGGACGGGTCGTTGGTGACACGCGCCCATTCATCGTAGTCTTCGCGCTGACCACGCATGTAGATCATGCCGTTGATGGAGGAACTGCCGCCTAAAACGCGTCCGCGCGGATACGAGAGCGAGCGGCCATTGAGGCCCGCTTCCGCCTGCGTTTTATAAAGCCAGTCCGTGCGCGGATTGCCGATGCAATAGAGATAACCGACCGGCACGTGAATCCAGTGGTAATCGTCCTTACCGCCGGCTTCGAGCAGCAATACCTGCACGTCCGGATCCTGGGTCAGGCGATTGGCCAGCACACAACCCGCCGTCCCCGCGCCCACGATGATGTAGTCGAACTCGCCTTCGAGGCGCCGGGCCGCGGGCGTCGTATCGGTATGGCTCATTGTCCAGTCTCCTAAGCTTTTTTGTCGGCGAGTCGCATGATTGTCATGCGACTGCGGCGTCGGGCTCTATTTGTCTTTTACGCCTTTCTTCTGCCCGTTTAGCACTCGTTTCTGCCACGGCGTTCGGCAAGCCACCACAAGCCTTGCCGAAAGCAAATGCCTCACACTACTTCGCTACCGGCATCGTAAACTCAGCGCCCTTGGCAATACTGTCGGGCCAGCGCTGCATGATGCTCTTGTAGCGCGTGTAGAACCGCACGCCTTCTTCACCGTACGCGTGATGATCGCCGAAGAGCGACTTCTTCCAGCCGCCAAACGAGTGCCATGCCATCGGCACCGGAATCGGCACGTTAATCCCTACCATGCCGATCTGAATCTGACGCGAAAACGCGCGTGCGACGCCGCCATCGGACGTAAACAACGACACGCCGTTAGCAAACTCGTTGGCGTTGATCAGTTCCACCGCGGAAGCAAAATCCGGCACGCGCACCACACACAGTACGGGTCCGAAAATCTCTTCGCGATAAATCTTCATATCGGTCGAAACATTGTCGAACAGAGTGCCGCCGAGAAAGAAGCCCTTCTCATGACCGCTGACCTGATGGCCTCGTCCGTCGACAACCAGCTTCGCGCCCGACGCGACACCCGAGTCGATATAGCCGACCACTTTCTCGCGATGCACCGCCGTCACCAACGGACCCATCTCGGCATCCGATTCCATGCCGTTGAGAATCTTCAAACTCTTCACGCGCGGTGTGAGCCGTTCGATCAACTCATCGGCGATATGACCCACTGCGACGGCCACCGAAATCGCCATGCAGCGCTCGCCCGCCGAACCGTACGCCGCGCCGATCAAGGCATCGACGGCCTGGTCGAGGTCCGCGTCCGGCATCACCACCAGATGATTCTTCGCTCCGCCCAAAGCCTGCACACGCTTGCCGTGCTTCGTGCCTTCCGTGTAGATGTATTCGGCAATCGGCGTCGAACCGACAAACGACAACGCGCTGACTTCCGGATGCACGAGTAGCGCATCGACAGCAACCTTGTCGCCGTGCACGACGTTGAACACGCCGTCCGGCAAGCCGGCTTCCTTCAACAATTCCGCGAGGCGGTTCGAACAGGACGGATCGCGCTCCGACGGCTTCAGCACGAACGTGTTGCCGCACGCAATCGCGACGGGGAACATCCAGCACGGCACCATCATCGGGAAATTGAACGGCGTAATGCCGGCAACCACGCCGAGCGGCTGACGCAGATTCCAGTTGTCGATCCCGCCGCCGATCTGATCGGTGAAGTCGCTCTTCAACAGATTCGGAATGCCGCACGCGAACTCGACGATCTCGATGCCACGCATCACCTCGCCCTTGGCATCCGAAAACACCTTGCCGTGTTCACGCGTGATCAGTTCCGCGAGTTCGTCGTGGTGACGGTCGAGCAGTTCCTTGAACTTGAACAGGACACGCGCCCGCTTGATCGGCGCGGTTTCACTCCACGCGGGAAAGGCGGCACGGGCGGCGGCGACGGCGGCATCGACTTCGACGACGCTCGCGAGCGGCACGCGCGCGCTCACGCTGCCTTGCGCGGGATTGAAGACGTCGCCGAAGCGGCCGCTCGTGCCATCGAGCGTCTTGCCGTTGATGAAATGGGTCAGCGCGCGGGCGCTGGTCGCGCTGCGCTGGGTTTCGTCCTGATATGTCTCGCTCATGGTGTCCTCTTTCCTGTGAAGTCTTCCGCCCCGGCGCCCGCGGCGTGATAAAGGCATGCTGAAGCTGAAGCGTACGGCGCTTCGGGTCGACAAATCCAATGAGTAATGCTCAACTGCGCTATAAGGCGAGCTAATATCAGGATATGGATCTGACTCTACTTCGGGCGTTCGTCACCGTGGCACGCGAGGGCAATCTCACGCGTGCCGCGGTGCATCTTCACCTGACCCAACCCGCCGTCAGCCTGCAAATCAAGCATTTGCAAGAGACGCTCGGCGTGACGCTGTTCACGCGAACCTCGCACGGGCTCTCGCTCACGCGCGACGGCCAGGCGCTGCTGCCCCACGCCGAACGGGCGCTCGCCGCGGCGAACGACGTGCAGCGGGCGGCGCAATCGCTGCGTCACGAAGTGCGCGGAAGGCTACGGATCGGCACGATCCTCGATCCGGCGTTTCTGCGCCTGGGCGGCTTTCTCAAGCAGCTCGTGGAGACCTGGCCGCACATCGAGACGGCCTTGCGCCACGGCATGTCAGGCTGGGTATTGGACCAGGTTCGCGCGGGTGAACTGGATGTCGGCTACTACATCGGCCTGCCGTCCGAAGACGAACCGCGCGACGGCCCCGCTTTTCATGCGGTCACGTTGACTCATTTCCAGTACCGTGTGCTCGCGCCGGCCGGCTGGAAAGACCGCGTGAAAGGCGCGCGCGACTGGCGTTCGCTCGCGGCGCTGCCGTGGATCTGGACGCCGCCGGCGTCGGCGCATAACCGGTTGTTGTCGCGCTGTTTCGACGAGGCTGGCGTGAAGCCGGTCAAGGTGGCGGAAGTGGACCAGGAGCCGTCGATGCTCGACCTGGTCAAATCGGGCGTCGGTCTCACGCTCGCGCGCGACGCCACCGCCATCGCCGAAGCGCATGCGCACGCGTTGACCATCGTCGAAGGTGTCACCGTGCCGACTCAGCTCACCTTTATCACGCTCGCGCGACGCAAGGAGGAACCGGCGATTGCCGCGGCGTTGAAGCTGATCGAGCAGCAATGGACGACTTGAGGCGCAGGTGAACCGAGTTTGCGTGTAGGACACAAGGACGCCAGGGGCGAGCGATATGAGCCCCTCTCATGACACGCTCATCAAATCGTGCGGCCCTCCTGACGATCTCCTTGCGCGTGCACCGTCGCCAGCGCCGATCGTGGAACACGATCGCCTGCCCGGCATCTGAAACCACACCGTCACGCAGTTTTTGTTAGATTGAGGGTTCGCGCTCACGCGCCGGCTCCGCATCCTTTTCCGTTCCACTTGACTTTGTCCTTCCCGGCAGCTTCGCCCCGGCAACACCGGAAGCCGCCGACCACTCCATCCTTCGACAGGAGCCTGACATGGCACGCAACATTGAAATCAAAGCCCGCGCCCAGCATTTCGAGCAACTCCGCGAACGCGCGGCGCAGCTCGCGCCGGACGCGCCGCTGATCTTCCGCCAGCAGGACTTTTTCTACGACGTGCCGCGCGGCCGCCTGAAGCTGCGCCAGTTCGACGACGGCACGCCGGCCGAGCTGATCTTCTATCAGCGCGACGACCGTGACGGTCCGAAGGCGTCGTATTACACGCGTAGCCCGGTGACCAACCCGGAAGCCATGCACGCGCTGCTCGCCACCGCGCTGACGACGCGCGGCATCGTTACCAAGGAACGGCATGTGTATCTGACCGGGCGGACGCGGATCCATCTGGACCGTGTCGACGGTCTGGGCGACTTCGTGGAACTCGAAGTGCTGCTCGCTCAGGACGACGACGAAGAAGGCGGCCACGCCGAAGCGCATGCGATGTTCGCCACGCTCGGCGTGCCGGAATCGGATCTGGTGGCGGTGGCTTATGTCGATCTGCTGAGCCCGGACAGCGAGCCGAAGCAAGCGGCATAAGACTGAGGCAATACGGGGCGCAGTGCGAAGTCAGCTCGTCAGGCGCCGTACCCGCCGCATCAAGCGGCGGCTGTCCCCGGCGACAGATGGCCCAGCGGCAACGGACCATTGCGTTTGAAGGTGGTGAGCACGATATTCGAGCGCACGCTATCGACGCCCGGCACGCGCATCAGCTTCTTCATCACGAACGTCGACAGATAGTTGAGATCAGGCGCGACGATGCGCAACAGATAGTCGGCGTCGCCCACCACGGCATGACACTCCAGCACTTCAGGCAGCACGTCGATTTGCTGCTGGAATTGCTCGATGATCGAATCGCCGTGGTGCTTCAACTTCAAACTGGTGAACGCGGTGACGCCGAGCCCGAGCTTCTCCGGCCGCAGCACGACGCGATAGCCGTCCACCACGCCCACCTGCTCCAGACGCTGCAAACGCCGTCCGATCTGCGACGGTGACAGCGGCACTTGCTCGGCCAGTTGCTGATGCGTCGCCCGGCCGAAGCGCTGAAGCACGTCCAGCAGCGCTAGATCGAAGTGATCCAAGTCGAACATGTCGAATACCCGCATTAAATGATCTGTCGATGCACGATTATTGCACATTCGCATTGTAAACCGCCATCATTGCGCCCTTTCCGCACTCACGCCGCTCTACACTTGCATCACCTATTTATATCAGCCGTCACCGTAGAGCGCAGCATCATGTCCATCGCCAATACCGCCAAACTGAAAGAGCAATTCGACGCCGGCCTCGAAACCCGCGCCGATTTCACCATCGATCAACCGACCGAACGCTACGGCGCGGTCGATCACGCGGTATGGCAACAGCTTTACGCGCGCCAGACGGCGCTGCTCAAAGGGCGTGTGTGCGACGAGTTTCTGGCGGGCGTCGAAACCATCGGCATGCCGGCCGACCGCGTGCCTTCGTTCGAGGAGATCAACGCGAAGCTCACGCCCGCCACCGGCTGGCAGATTGTCGCCGTGCCAGGCCTCGTGCCGGACCAGGTATTCTTCGAGCATCTAGCGAATCGCCGCTTTCCCGTGACGTGGTGGATGCGCCGCCCGGATCAGCTCGATTATCTGCAGGAACCGGACTGTTTTCACGATCTGTTCGGTCACGTGCCGCTGCTGATCAACCCGGTATTCGCGGACTACATGCATGCATATGGCCGCGCCGCGCTCGCCTCCCATGACGCCGGCGCCCTGCCGCTGCTCGCGCGCCTCTATTGGTACACAGTGGAGTTCGGACTGATCCGCGACGCGCCGAGTCCGAACGGCGTGAAGATCTATGGCGCGGGCATCGTGTCGAGCAAGGGCGAAACGCTCTACAGCCAGCAAAGCGCCGCGCCGAACCGCCTCGGCTTCGACCTCGAACGCCTAATGCGCACGCGCTACCGCATCGACACGTTCCAGAAGACCTACTTCGTGATCGACGACTTCGCGCAGCTCTTCAACGTCGCGCAAACCGATTTCGCGCCGCTGCTGGCCAGGCTAGCAGCCGAACCGGCGTTCGCGGCCGGCGACGTCCTCGAGCACGATCGCGTGATCACGCGCGGCTCGCAGGAAGGCTGGCTGGCCGACGGCGATATCTGAAAAGCAAGGCTGACGGGGCCGCCTGCGGGCGGACGGCATCCGTGAAAAAATAGCGGATGCGCACGTCCACCGGCGTGCCTGTTCAGATCAAATGAGGTGGCACCATGATTCACAAACTGACATCCGAAGAACGCGCCACGCAGATCGCCGGCTTGCATGGCTGGCAAGCCACAGCGGGCCGCGATGCGATTCAGCGCCAGTTCAAATTCGCCGACTTCAACGAAGCATTCGGCTTCATGACGCGCGTGGCGATCAAGGCGCAGGAAATGGATCACCACCCGGAATGGTTCAACGTGTACAACAAGGTCGAGATCACGCTGTCCACGCATGAAGCCGGCGGCTTGACAGAGCGCGACATCAAATTGGCTAAGTTTATCGATAGTATTACCGCGTAATACAAACGTACTAGTACGATCAGCGGGTTTAAACGCCGTAATTTGAGTATTTCTGCGTAAATGAAAGGGCTTTGCAGGTAATCCCTTGTCCAAACCTTCAGTTCTACAGGCTATTCTTAAGGTACACGTAAGAATCCCACGCAAGCCTCGCAACCGTGTCCAAACGATCCGGTGATAGCGTGTGCTGACGCTGTACAATCATCAGCGCATACGGCTTGGAGAGCGCGCTTGCCTCCTTGCACAGAACGAGTTCGTCGCCGCTCGAAGGTGAGCGGGCGCGCCAGAAGTTGATTGCGGCTTCCAGTTCGTGAATGCTTATCTCGGACATGACTTCGTGATCGCTCTCAAGAAAACGCCGGGCCGTCCCAGGTTTTCTTGCCCCTGCGAGGGACTGGCGCGATGCGACAGGTCTGGGGGCGCCAGGTAGGCGCTTCAAGGCCGCTCGATGCCTGCTTCGTGGCCGCTTCGTGCCAGTTCGGTACGGCCACGCCGCACGCTGCCTGTGCAGCAGGCGCCCCGGCGAACCGCTTGCCCAAACGCCTAACCCATTGTACTTGAGCGAAATCCATGCGACTCCTTCTGATCGAAGATGACCGCCCCATCGCACGCGGCATCCAAAGCAGTCTCGAACAAGCCGGCTTCACCGTCGACATGGTCCACGACGGCATTTTCGCCGAACAGGCCCTCACGCAAAATCGCCATGAGTTGGTGATCCTCGATCTGGGTCTGCCCGGCATCGACGGCATGACGCTGCTCTCGCGCTTCCGTCAGAGCAATCGTCACACGCCGGTGATCATCCTCACCGCGCGCGACGAGCTCAACGACCGCGTGCAAGGCCTGAATTCCGGCGCCGACGACTACATGCTGAAGCCGTTCGAACCCACCGAACTCGAAGCGCGCATCCGCGCGGTCATGCGTCGCAGCGGTCCGCACGGCGATATGCCGCGTCCGGAAGTGTCGCTCGGCGGTGTGCGCCTGTCGGGCGTCGATCGCCGCATTTTCAACGACGACAAGCCGCTCGAACTCTCGCCGCGTGAATTCGCGGTGCTCGAAATGCTGCTGTTGCGTCATGGCCGCGTGGTCAGCAAGGCACAGCTGCAAGACCATCTGACGCATTTCGGCGGCGATCTCGGCGACACCGCGATCGAGGTCTACGTGCACCGGGTGCGTAAAAAGCTCGAAAACTGCCGTGTCGAGATCGTCACGGTGCGCGGCTTCGGTTATCTGTTGCAGGAAATCCGTCAGGCCGCATAATCGTCGTGAAGGCCGCACGTTGCATTGCGGCCTGACGGCGCCGGGCCGGCGCCGCGCACTCGGTGCGCATTTCGCCGGCATCCGGCGAAATTTCACGGTGCTTGCGCCGTTGCTACTTTCCCGCGCGTTCGATCATGCCCCAGCCGGCCGCCAATAGTCTGCGCCGCACGCTGCTGCGGCGCCTCGCTGCTCCCCTTTCGCTGCTCGCGCTTATGAGCGGCCTGATCGCTTACTGGCTGGCGTGGCAGTACACGCAGCACGTGGTCGACCGTTCGCTCGCCGATCTCGCCACCGCGATCTCCAAACAGATCCAGATTGCCGGCCCGAATGCGCGCATCACGGTGCCGCCGCTCGCGCAGGCCATGTTTTCGGACCCGGTCGAGCACCTCGTCTACCGGATCAGCACCGGCGAAACGGAAATCGCCGGCGATCACAATCTCCCGCTGCAAGGCACGAGCGTGCGGCGCATGCACTACGCGTACGTATTCGAAACGCAGCATCAAGGCGTGACGGTTCGGGTGGCGCAGGTCCGGGTCGATCAGCCGACGGGCAATCCGATCGTCGTCGAAGTCGGTCAGCCGGTGCATCACCGGTTTCGCATCGCCGCCGAGTTTCTGGTCGCGATCATGATGCCGCTGCTGCTGCTGCTGCTGGCGGGCTGGGTGATCGTGTGGCGCGTGGTCAATCAGCAGCTCAATCCGCTCACCGATCTCGCGGACTCGCTGAACCGGCAAACGCACACGTCGCTGGAACCGGTCGACGAAACCTATGTGCCGGTCGAAATCCGGCCGCTGACCGGCGCGCTGAACGCGCTGCTCGGTCGCCTGAAAACGGCACTCGACGGCCAGCGCAAATTCATCGCCGACGCCGCGCATCAACTGCGCACGCCGCTCACCGCCGTCAAGCTGCATGCCGAGCAGGCGGCCATCGCGCGCGACCCGCAGCAAACGCTAGCCGCTGTGCGTGAACTGCGCGCCGCAGCTGACCGCGCAGTGCGGCTGTCGAATCAACTGCTCTCGCTCGCGCGGGCCGAGCCGGGCGAACAGGCGGCTCGCTTCGTCAACGTGGACATGGCCGCGCTCGCGTTCGATACGGGCGCCGAATGGGTGCCGCGTGCGCTGACGTTCCACGTCGACCTGGGCTTCCAGCGTCTGGACGACCCCAGCAACGGCCATCCGTTGATGGCGCGCGGCAATCCCGTGCTGCTGCACGAAGTGATCGCCAATCTGCTGGATAACGCACTCAAGTACGTGCCGCCGTCGCGTTTCGATGGCGGCCGCATCACGGTGACGGTGTCGCAAACGGTAATCGACGAACTGCGCATGGCGGAGATCATCGTCGAAGACAACGGGCCGGGCGTGCCGCGCAACCAGCAAGCCGATCTCTTCAAACGGTTCTTCCGCGGGGACGGTCAGAGCGACGCCGGCGTGGATGGCGGCGCCGGTCTCGGCCTCGCGATCGTCCACGACATCATGGTGCTGCATCACGGCAGCGTGCATTACGAGGACGCACCGGAAGGCGGCGCACGTTTCATCGTGCGCATTCCGCTCGTGCCGATCAGCGTGCAGAGCATCGTGGAACCCGAACCACGGCGGCCGGCAAAAAAATCGGCGCACTCGGCGCCGGTGGATAGCTAACGGTTCAGATGCTCGACGGGCTGCCTGGCGATCACACAGATGATCGACTCAGGCAGTCCGGATGTCATTTCTTCTTCGCTTTCTTCGCCGACGTTTTGGCCTTCTTGGCCGACTTCTCGGACTTGCCGTCGCCCTTCTCCTTCTCGGGCGGCGCCAGCATCGTGCCGCGGCACTTACGCGCGCCGCAACGGCATTCATATTCCTTCTTGAGCTTCTTGGTCTGACGCGCGTCGATCACGAGGCCGTAGTCGTAAAAGACTTCCTCGCCTTCAGCGATATCGCGCAACGCATGCACGTACACGTGACCGTCGATTTCTTCGGCTTCGCAGTTCGGCGCGCAGGAATGATTGATCCAGCGCGCGCTATTGCCGTTCACTTTACCGTCAATGACCTTGCCGCTATCGAGTGCGAAATAGAACGTGTGATTCGGTTCGGCCGGATTGTGCGGATGACGGCGCAACGCTTCTTTCCAAGAGATCCGCTCGCCCTTGTATTCGATTAGGCGCTCGCCGGCCGCAATCGGTTCGAGGGCAAACACGCCTTTGCCGTGCACACCCGAACGGCGCACGGCGATCCTGCGTGAACTCATTGAATGAATCCTTGTGAAGAACTGGGGGTGAAGTTCGGCAGCCGTCAGAAATGCCCGCGTCTGACGCGCTGCTTTTTTCTGACGCGGATAGCAAACGCGGCGCCTTGCGAGCGCCGCGTCGGACTTGCGACGCTCGCGCGCCACAACCGGCATCCTACACGCTGAAGACGGCTTCGTTCAACCGTCAAAAAGACGCGCACGTATGACGGGTCGCCAACTTCACCGTTGTCCGAACGAAATGTCGCCGAACAGTGCCTTTTGCTCGCGTGGTTGCGAACGCCAGTACTGCGGTGGCGCTTCGACCGTCGCGCCGAGTTGTGCCGCGGCGTGCCACGGCCAACGCGGGTTGTACAGTAACGCGCGCGCCAGGGCGATCAGATCGGCGTCGCCGTCTTCGATCAGTTGTTCGGCATGCAACGGGTCGGTGATCAAGCCTACGCCGATGGTCGTGAGGTCGGTGGCTTCCTTGACCGCCTTGGCAAAGGGAATCTGATAACCCGGTTCAAGCGGAATCCTCTGCAACGGCGAGACGCCGCCGGACGATACGTCGATCCAGTCGCAGCCGCGCTTTTTCAGTTCCTGCGCGAACGCGATCGTGTCCTCGAGCGTCCAGCCGCCTTCGACCCAGTCGGTTGCGGAGACGCGCACGCCGACCGGCTTGTCGGCGGGAAATGCAGCGCGCACGATATCGAAGATTTCAAGCGGAAAGCGCATGCGGTTTTCAAGCGAACCGCCGTAGTCGTCGTCGCGCTGATTGGCGATCGGCGAGAGGAACTGATGCAGCAGATAGCCGTGCGCCGCGTGGACTTCCAGTGCGTCGACGCCGAGCCGCGCGGCACGGCGCGCCGAGGCGGCGAAGGCTTCGCGGATGCGGTTCAGCCCAGGCGTGTCGAGCGCCAGCGGCGGCTCTTCGCCGGCCTTGTGCGGCAACGCGGACGGCGCGTGCGGCAGCCATCCACCTTGCGATACCGGAATCAGCTGGCCGCCTTCCCACGGCGCGTGGCTCGACGCCTTGCGCCCGGCGTGCGACAACTGCATCGTGACCTTGATGTGCGAATGCTTGCGGATCGCGGCCAGCACCGGCACGAGCGCGGCTTCGGTGACGTCGTCCCACAAACCGAGATCGCCGGGTGTGATGCGGCCGTCCGGCTCGACCGAGGTCGCCTCGATACAGAGCATGCCGGCACCGGATAACGCCATGCTGCCGAGATGGATCATGTGCCACGCCGTTGCCTCGCCACGGTCGGCGGAATACTGGCACATCGGGGACACGACGATACGATTGGGAAGCGTCACGCTACGCAGCGTGAGCGGAGAAAAAAGCGCGCTCATGGATTACGCCCAGTAGAAACCCGAGAGCGATCGAGCATAGCACCGCAAGTGATTTAGTGCTGGCCCGCGGACTTTCAGGATTTCAGGGTTTCGCCTCGACCTGGTCGAGCCACTCGCCAAACATGCGGCACGCGGCGGCTTCGAGCGCGGGACCGAACTTCGCGGTCTCGGCCCGCAACTGGCGCGCGTCGATGCCGTGGCCGACCAGCTCACCGGCGTTGCCAATCAGCCATGGCTCGAAGCGATCGGTACGAATCTCCGGATGACACTGCAGACCCAGAACATGATTGCCCCAGGCGAACGCCTGGTTTTCGCAGGCCGGCGTCGACGCAAGACGCGTTGCATTGTCGGGAAGATCGAAGGTGTCGCCGTGCCAATGCAGCATGGAGGTCTGCGCGCCATCCAGATGACGCACCGGTGACGCGCGGCCGGCGTCGGTCAGCGTCAGCGGTGTCCAGCCGAGTTCGGTATGGCCTGCGGGATAGACGCGAGCGCCAAGGGCACGCGCGATCAATTGAGCGCCGAGGCAGATGCCGAGCGTCGGCAAACCGGCCGCGATGCGTTTCTCGATCATGGACAGCAGCGGCACGAGCGTCGGGTAAAGCGCGTCGTCGGTTGCGCTGATCGGGCCGCCGAGCACCACCATCAGCGATGCGGCGACCGGGTTCGGCGCCTCGATGCGGGCAAAGCCGACATCGAGATAACGGACCGGGCGCCCGCGCTCGCCGAGCACCAGCTCGAGACTGCCCAGATCCTCGAAGTGCACGTGGCGAATGGCCAGAACTTCGCGATTCATCGGCCTGCCCCACCTTCAGGTTGACTAAAGACTTGCCGCCACGCGGCACCAGTCGGCTGACAGGCGGCATAGGCCGCCTGCCGAAGCCGGCTTGGCAGTGTAGCGGATTGTCCCGGAAGAAGCCGCCTTATTGGGCGAAGATCTTCCAGGTCTTCTTCTGGGTGGCGACGTCGGCCGTCTCGTACACCGAGCAATCGAGGCGCAGATCCGTATCCGACATATTCAGATCGAGCAACGCGCAATGATGCGGCGTCTTCTTCGGGTTCTTGCTCGGCTCGAAGTGCGTGCAGCTCAGGCACATGCGGTGCGGCGGAATCGTGCCCTGCGCTTCCAGCTGATGCACGGTCTTGAGCAGCGTGCGATAGAACACCGCCTGCTCGTCGTCACGCAGCGTGCCGACCGCCTTGGCCAGGAAGTCCGGCCATTGCGCGGCGCGCTTCGCCGCCGTACGGCCACGCGCCGTCAGGCGGACCGCGAGGGCGCGGCCGTCGTCGAGGGCACGGCGCTTTTCGACCAGCCCTTTGGTTTCGAGCGTGCTGACTGCATCACTGGTCGTCGCGGCGGTGAGCGCCGTTTCACGGGCAATTTCGCCGAGACGCATCGGGCCTTTGCGCTGCATCAGCAAGACCAGAATTTCGCCTTGAGTTGGTGTCAGGCCAGCGCCCTCCGCCCATTCCCAAGCCTGGCTCCGCATTGCCGTGCTCAATCGCAATAGGCTGTGGGTCACCCGCCCGGTCGCCTGTTCTCCGTATACGCCTTCGCTCATAATCTTCGATTGGTTTATTTACAGCTTTCGTACGATGCCGGCGAACTGCTTGCCGACTGCGCCCGTAGCCTGTGTGGGGTAGCCTCGCCCAACTGCGACAAGACGGTTTTCTACTATCTCAAAAATTTACCGCCTTGCAAGGCAAAGCAGCGAAAACGACATTCTATGCGAGAGCGGCGAATCGTACAGCTAACTTATCCAACACAAGCTGTGGATAACCATGGGAAAACTTAGGGATAGCTTGTGCGCTGATTCTTGATAAGCACCCAGGCCCGCTCTACCCGTCCCAAAGTTGTCCTCGTATACCGGCGCCGTTGCGCCCTCGATCAGCTCAGTTATGGTTTACGCAGCGCATTGACTTTGCAGGGAATTATTCAGTTGTCCACAGGCAGATGCAATGCTTGTTAACTACTACTACGTTTGTATACGTTAACTCTATAAAAACCAAAGGCACGCCGAGCTGGAAAATTAATTTACTGAAAAAAACCCGCTCGAGGCGGGTTTCCTTACGATTTGACGTAAGCAATCCTGTCTTTGCCTACGCCCGCCACTGCAAACACTGTTGCCGGACAGCTTCATGCAGAGACTTTTCCCGTTCGACCACACCGCGTAACCAGGTTGCATCATTGACCTGACCGCGAGCGATCGCGCCGATTTCAGCAAGCGCATTACCCGAACCTAACGCTTCGGCGTGCGGAGCGATCAAATCCAGCGTTTCGAGGATGTCTTCGGAAATCGTCTTGCGCTCACCCGTCTGCGGATTGATGCAGGTGCCGGCAAGACCAAAGCGGCACGCTTCGAAACGATTGAACGTATAGACGAGGTAATCGTCTTCCTGCGGCGTGATCGGTTTGTCGAGCAGCAGATGCCGGGCAAGCGTCTGGATATAGCAGGCAATCGCCGCCGCGCGATCGACCGACAACGGCGTATCCATCACACGAACTTCGATCGTGCCGAAACCCGGCTTCGGCCGGATGTCCCAGTAGAAATCTTTCATGCTGTTGACGACGCCGGTGTGGACCATCTTCGAGAAATACTCCTCGAAGCTATCCCACGTCAGCACGAACGGCGCGCGGCCCGACAGCGGGAACGCGAACACGGAATTCAGTCGTGCCGAATGAAAACCGGTATCGACACCCTGCACGAACGGCGACGATGCGGACAACGCGATGAAATGCGGAATGAAGCGTGACAACGAATGCAGCAGATAGAGCGCGCTGTTCGGATCCGGGCAGCCGATGTGCACGTGCTGGCCGAACACGGTGAATTGCTTGGCAAGATAGCCGTACAACTCGGAGATGTACTGAAAACGTGGCGTATCGACGATCTGCCGCTCGCTCCATTGCTGGAACGCATGCGTGCCGCCGCCGCACAAGCCGACGTTCAGACGGTCGGCCGCGGACACCAGCGTGTCGCGAATCTTGCGCAAGTCGGTGACGGCCTGCTCATGCGTCGTGCAGATGCCCGTCGACAACTCGATCATGCTTTCGGTGATTTCCGGCGTGATGTTGCCGGGGATCTTTTCGTCCTTGATGAGGCGCATCAGATCCGAGCCAGCTTTGGTCAGATCATAGTCGTGCGTATTGACGATCTGCATCTCGAGTTCGACACCGAATGTAAACGGTTTCGAATCGATGAACGGTTCGAGTGACATGGCGTCCCCTGAGTCAGGTCGGCCAGGTGTGAGTCACATACCCGGCCGTTTTTGAATCGAATATAAGTTGGATAAAGCGTGTCAAACATCGCGCCTTGAGTAGCGCAGCGCGCTCATTGACTTGCGCTTACACTTCACGCCGTTCAGCCACCAGCGCCAGGCTGCGATAGACGAGCCACGGCCCGAGAATTTGCAGCACGAAAATGGAACACATCACGATAGCCCGCAGTTGCGGATCGAAGTTCGGATACAGGTTGTAGGTGTCGTCGACGAGCAGATACGCGAGCGCCGACATCGGCGATAACGACAGACCGAGCGCCATCCCCTGCTTCCAGTTCAAGCCGCTCGGCTTGGCGAACGCCAGCACGCCGACCAGCTTAGCCACCAGGCGCGCAACAATCAGACCCAGTGCCGCGACGCCGCCAAGCGCGATGTCTTTCCATTCAAACGAAGTCAGCGTCAGCACGAACAAAATCACCGTCAGCAACCAGCCGGCCGTGCCGAAATGCTCCGGCCACAACTGCGGACGCGCCTCATGATTCTTCACAATGATGCCGGCGGCCAGCAACGCAAGAATGGTCGACAGCTTGAACAGATGCGCGACCGCAATGGCCAGCAGCACAAGACCGAACAGCGCGACGAACGAGTGCTCGTCCTGCATGTTCAAACGTCGATAGAAGAACGTGCAGGTGCGCGCGAGCAGATACGCGAGCACGAGCGAGCCGACCAGCAGATAAAGCGGTTGCAGGATGGTCGCAAATACGTTGCCGTAAATTTCCTGATGCAGCCAGCTCGACACGAGCTTTTCGATCACCACAGCATACATGCTGTTCAGCGCGGTCAAGGTCAACAAACGCTGGGTGACCTGGCCTTCCGCACGCAATTCTGTTTTCAACTGAATCACCATGGCCGGCGATGTCGCCATGGCGATCGCGGCGAGCACCGTTGCCACCATCAGCGGCACGTTCAGGAACAGCAAAACCGGCAATACGAGCGCGAATGTCAGCGTGGCCTCGGCGACGCTCGACAGAATCAGCCAGGGATTGCGACGGATCCAGCGCAAGTCGAGCCGGCTCCCGAGTTCGAACAACAGCAAACCGAGCGCGACATCGAGCAGCGGCCGCGCGGCGCTCGCGGAATCCGCATCGATCACGCCCGAACCGGCCGCGCCAGCAATCAGACCAATGACCGCATACCCGGAAATGCGCGGTAAACGCCACGCGCGATAGCAAAGCTCACCGCACAGACCGGCGGCGAGCAATGCGAGACCAGCCCAAAAAATGGCGTCGGGTGAAAGCGGCCAGGCTGGAAAAAATGAAAACGCCGAATTCATCGTGATGGGTTCTCCTTTGCAGCAACGGCAGACGACACGAACCGGCGCAAACACCGGCGAGCGAGTGGGCACATGACGCGCTCACTGTCGCGATCGCTTCGCGTGGCCAGCGTTGCGAGTTTTCAACGATCGGATGATCTGAATGCGCGGCAACAGCAAGGAAGCTGGCGCATTCGGGGTGCGGCCGTAGCAACCGGCACGGTGAAAGAACGCCGTCGACTTTGAATCAGATTCTGATTGAGCGGCACCGTTCCGTTTGCTGCGTGTGCCGCTGTAGAGACAAGGCACGACGCGGAAAAGAACGGCGATTGTGCCATAGCTTTTTCAGCCTCGACCGAAAAGGCGCGAACATGCTGGCAAAACGGTAAAAACGTACGGTATCTCGCCGACATGAGGAAAAACCGACCGTTTTGGCTGCGAATCCGGCCGTGCTACCGGCTAGTTTGAACGCGGCAGATGTGCTTTTCGGGACATCGTCGTGGAAGTTTTGCACGAGTTTAGGAGCGCTCGAGATCCGCCGACGGGCTCTCGTCCAGCCACGGTCTTTCTGTTTACAGGTTTACCGTATGTATACGTAGTAATAGTTAACAAGGTGCCTCGGTTTCTGTGGATAACTCCTGTTTACCGAAATGAATCATCAGTTTGCCGACGGCATAACAGGATGCACAGCATGTGCGGGAGCGGCGCGTATACAAGGGTAACTTTTTGCGCTTTTCGGCGGCGGCAAAGTTACCCCGTTTACGTCCACAACGGTTCCACACCAGTTGCACCGGTAAACGGCGTGGTTATCCACAACTCTCAGTGGATAACTTATCCGGCGAGCATGCTGGTTGGAGTCCGGAGTTAACCCACCGTCCCCTGACGCAGTGCGCGCAACAGGAAGCGCGCCGGGTCGATGTCTTCAGCCAGATCCCGTTCGAGCGGCCACGGTTCGCCTTCCAGTTGCGAGGCGATCAGTTCCGCGCCGAGCGCCGCCCATACGAGGCCGCGCGAACCATACGCGAAAGCGCCGTACAGGCCGTCCGTGCGCGGCAGGTCGAGCGGCCATGCGCCACGCAGGCGCTGGGCATCGTGCGTTGCCTGCGCTTCGTCGGCGAGTTGGCCGATCATCGGCATGCGATCGCTGGTGACGCAGCGGAACGCGACACGCCCCGTCAGCGCCGCCGACTGAGCCCGAGCGACGACGCCAGCAAATGCCGGCAGCATCTGCGCGACGCGCTCCAGGTTCTCCAGATGGCCGGCCGCGCGCAGCAATGTGTCGGGGTCGTCGAGCTCGTAGGTGGCGCCGGTTAACGTGACGCCGTCTGCGAGCGGCACCGCGTAGCCTCCGCCGATCACCGGCATCTGAAGCGGTGGCTGCACCGTGCCGGCCGGCAGCAAAGTAAGTTGGCCGCGAATGCTGCGAGTCGGCGCATGCCGCAAACCGGCGATGCGCGCGGCATCGTGAGCGCTGGCGACGATCACCACCGGAGCTTGAGCGATGGCCTCGCCCGAGTTGTCGAACACGGTCCATTGACCGTCGGACCGTTCGATCCGTGCGACGTCCACGCCGAAGCGGCGCTCGAGTAGATGACCCGCCGCGGCGCACTGCGCAGCGCACAGCGACGCCGGGTCGATCCAGCCGCCGTGCGGAAAGAACCATCCGCCGTGCGCGAGCGGCATGCCGACGAGCCGCTGAGCTTCGTCCGGCGAGACGGGCGTCACGTAGTCGGACGGATAGCCGAATGTGGAGATCGCTTCGCTGATCGAGCGGGCTTCATCGTCGTCCGCGGCGATCTGCAGCAAGCCTTGGCCGCCGCGCAACGGCGTGCGACCGAGCCGCTCGAGCGCGGCCCAACGCCTGAGCGTATACAGAAAGCCGGCACGCGTGACGCGCGACGCGACGCTGTCGTCGCGCGAAATCATGGGATGGAACACGCCCGCCGGATTGCCGGATGCGTCCTGCGCCACCGAAGCGTGCCGCTCCAGCGACGTGACGCGCCAGCCGCGCGCGGCAAGCCGTTCAATCACCGCGCAGCCCGCAAGCCCCGCGCCGATCACTACCGCATGTCGTTCATCGACCGCGAGCGGCGCGGGCGGTTCATGACGCCGCACGCGCCAGCGCGGCGCGAAGTGGCCGACCAGCATCGCCCGCTTCCAACCGAAGCCGTCCACCTTGCGGTATTCGAAGCCGCATTGCGTCAGCGCGCGTTTGATGTCGCCGGCGCTGCTGTAGGTGGCGAACGTGGCACCCTCGCCTGCCAGCCGCGCGAGCGCCTTGAAGATCGCCGGCGTCCACAGTTCGGGATTCTTGGCCGGCGCGAAGCCGTCGAGGTAAAACGCATCGGCGCGCAGCCTCAAGGCCGGCAAGCTCTCCTGCGCGTCGCCGAACACCAGCGTGAGCACGACGCGACCTTCATCGAATTCAAGCCGATGCATGCCGGGAACGAGCATCGGCCAGGCGTTCGCGAGGGCTTCCGCGAGGCCGGCAATCTCCGGATCGGAAATCGTCGCCGCGACCACCTTGCGTAAATCGGCGACGGTAAAGGGATGCTTCTCAGTCGACACGAAATGCAGCCGCTCGCAACGCGACGAATCTGCGCGCCATGCGGCCCAGGTCATCAGAAAATTGATGCCCATGCCGAAGCCGGTTTCCAGCACCGTGAACACGCGGCGGCCCTGCCACCGGTCGGGCAGCGAATTGCCGCGCAGGAAAACGTAATGAGCCTGTTCGAGACCGCCTACGGCGCTGTGATAGATGTCGTCGTAACGCGGCGAAAAAGGCGTGCCGTTGCCGCGAAAAGCGAGGACGGCGGGGATCAGCGGATCGGTCATGCGCGACGGAAAATGACGCTCGGAAAAATGCCCCCAGAACCCGTCGCTTCGCGCCGGAGCCCCCGAGGGGTGAGGAAACTTGGAGCAGCCCGGCGTCGTCTCACACGCGGGTCGAACGTTACCGCCCGCGCGCGCAGCTCGCCGGTGGGCGAAAAAGACGCGCCGAACGTTGGCAAAAACCAACGTCAGGCCCCGTCCATACTGGGTTTCAGCCCTCGGTTGGGGGTCGTGGAGCGCAAAATTTGCGGTTTCCTTGCGATATCGACCCCGGAACCGCGTAATTCTTCGAAACCCTTATCCTGATTGGGTTTGCGCTGCGCTATCATAGCAAGCGCCGCGAAGGGAGCGGCAGCACGGCCGCCGGACAGTCATCTGTGCGGCGCCATTGGTCCGGAGGGGATCCGGAGCCGGCGCTGCTCGACGGCGCGGCCCGCGCACGTATAATCGGCGCGTTCGCGCTGTTCGTGTCAACCTAAACTCAGAAAGGAACCTTAATGAACAAACAGGAACTGATCGACGCCGTCGCAGGACAGACGGGCGCCAGCAAGGCTCAAACCGGTGAAACGCTGGACACGTTGCTTGAAGTGATCAAGAAGTCTGTGTCGAAGGGTGATGCGGTCCAGTTGATCGGCTTCGGCAGCTTCGGTTCGGGCAAGCGCGCAGCGCGTACGGGTCGTAACCCCAAGACCGGCGAAACTATCAAGATTCCGGCCGCCAAGACCGTCAAGTTCACGGCTGGTAAGGCGTTCAAAGACGCAGTCAACAAGCGCTAAGCAGACTACTGCCAGGCAGTTGACACCCGCCAACGGCGGGTTTTTTTTCGCCTGGGCATTGTGCAGAGGATGGCCGCAACGGGCGTCGCGGCTCGATTTCGCCGAGCGGCGAAGGCCGCTCACTCGTGACGATGCACGATTTCACCGTGGCCATGACCATCGTGATCGTGGTCGTCTTCGTCGAAGTCCCAGGCCGGGAATGGATCGGCGAACTGCTCCCATGCTTGCGGTCCCTGCGCGTATTCCTCGTCGGTCAGCAGACACGCGTCGAACTTCGCTTTCCAGACAGTGGGATCGATGCCGACGCCGATCATCACCAGCTCCTGGCGACGGTCGCCGATGCTCAGATCGTCCGGATCGCCGTACCAGTCCGCGGCAATTTCGGCGGCCAGCTCGTCGTCACCGTCGGGCCACTCGCTGCGATCCTGAGCCGCCCACCACATGCCCGCCGGACCGTGCCGGCAAGCACCGCCCGCTTGCGAGAGCGAACCGGCGATATCGTTACGCGTGGCAAGCCAGAAGAAACCTTTGCTGCGCAGCACGCCCTTCCACTCCTGATGCAGAAGCGCCCACAGGCGTTCCGGGTGAAACGGCCGGCGCGCCCGGTAAATGAAGTTGCCGATGCCGAACTCATCCGCTTCGCCCTGATGAGCATGGTCGTGCTCGTGGTCATGCTCATGATTGAGCGATGCCAGCCAGCCTGGCGCGCTTGCCGCCTCGTCGAAATCGAAGCGGCCGGTGTTCAGCACTTGCGCGAGCGGCACCTCGCCGAAACGGGCGACCACCTGCAGCGCGCGCGGATTGATCCGGGCGAGAATGCGTTGCAGGCGCGTGAGTTCGTCCGCGCTCACCAGATCGGCCTTGTTCACCACCAGCACATCGCAGAATTCGATCTGCTCGATCAGCAGTTCGACGAGCGTGCGATCGTCTTCCTCGGTCGCGGCGATGCCACGCTCGGCAAGCGCGTCGGCCGAACCGTAGTCGCGCAGGAAGTTGAACGCATCGACCACGGTCACCATCGTGTCGAGCCGGGCGACGTCGGAGAGCGACGCACCTTCATCGTCGACGAAGCTGAAGGTCTCGGCGATCGGCATCGGCTCGGCCACGCCGGTCGATTCGATCAGGATCGCGTCGAAACGCTGCTCTCCGGCCAGACGCTTGATCTCGACCCGCAGATCGTCGCGCAGCGTGCAGCAGATGCAACCGTTCGACAACTCGACGAGTTGTTCCTCGACGTGAGAAAGCGCGGCGGCATCGCGCACGAGGGTCGCGTCGATATTGACGGCGGCCAGATCGTTGACGATCACGGCCACGCGCAAGCCGGCGCGATTCGCGAGGATGTGATTCAGGAGCGTGGTCTTGCCGGCGCCCAGAAAACCGGAGAGCACGGTGACGGGCAATAGCGGCTGGTTCATTGCAGTACGGGAAAACTAGAGGTTTGGAAGGCGTGCCGGGCTGAGGGCGTATAATGCACACCGCAACCGGGCCGAGCCTCGAAGGCTGCACGAAGCCGCATTGTGCATCAAAACGGACGGAGGCCGCGTGACAGGCGGGATCAGCGTGCAGCCGGCATCAGATTCCACTTGCGCAGGATCGCGGCGATCTGCTGCGAGTACTTGTCCCGCAACGCCGGCGTCTCGGAGTGATAGGCGCCGATTGCCTGCCAGGTGTTGCCGTACTTGTTCATCTGGCGGCGCAGATGCCATGCCGCTATGTAGACGTTCTTGCACGGTTCCATCAACGTGCCCTGCGAGATGCCGTACTGTGCGAGCGTGGGCAGATGGATCGAATTGATCTGCATCACCCCGTAGTCGGTCGAGCCGTTCGCATTTTTATGCGTTGCGTCGGGGCGATTATGCGACTCCTGCCACGCGATGGCGCGCAGAATCAAGGGGTTGACCTTCTGATACTTCGCTGCTTCATCAAAGCAATCGGCGCGTGCGGACCCTGCTGCTACCAGCACGGCAAGTCCTACGGCGACGGTGACGAAGCTTCGTTTCATCAGTCAAGACCACTAAGCAAAGGGCAAGAGTAAGGTTCGGTAAGGCATCGCATCGGCCATACTTCAGCCACTGACAGCCGCCGAGCCGCGCTGGCCGGGCGTTGGTCTGACATCAGGGTAAACCCGCGTCAGTAACTCGCAACCAGGGACTCGAACGGCTCGTATGATACCGGCAGGCGGACCCCCGTCAAGTTGGCTAACCGACATAAGAGAGCAGAAAACGAAGCGTTTTCGAGCTCATTCGTACGACTTTCCATTAGCTTTCAATTGTTTGACAACAGATGGCGGTCTCTAGAGAAATCGCACGAGGCGGTTCGTTTTGTGACAAATCCGACATGAAAAACTGTTACTGTTCATTTTTTTCGGACATCGGACGGCGGGCAACGAGGACGATGATCGTCAGCGAGGCCGGCCGGCAGATCGACAGGGCGGCGGCCTGCTCCCATGTCCGCACTGCATGACCGTCGGCGGCTACGGCTGTTGGCATCGATACCCTATTCCATGAGAAGAAATCGTATGGCTTTGCGTCGCGTTGCAACGGCGCTGCTGGTGGCTGGCTTGATCACCGCGCAGACAGCACAGGCACAGGTGACACTCAACTTCGTCAACGCGGACATCGATCAGGTGGCCAAGGCGATTGGCGCGGCAACCGGCAAAACAATCATCGTCGATCCGCGCGTGAAAGGTCAGTTGAATCTCGTGTCGGAAAACGCGGTGCCTGAAGATCAGGCGCTGAAAACCTTGCAGTCCGCGTTGCGGATGCAGGGCTTCGCGCTCGTGCAGGACCACGGCGTACTGAAAGTCGTGCCCGAGGCCGACGCGAAGCTGCAAGGCGTGCCGACCTATGTCGGCAATACGCCTACGGCGCGCGGCGACCAGGTGGTCACGCAAGTGTTCGTGCTGAAGAACGAATCGGCCAACAATCTGTTGCCCGTGCTGCGTCCGCTCATCTCGCCGAACAATACCGTGGCGGCCTACCCAGCCAACAACACGATTGTAGTCACCGATTACGCCGACAACGTGCGGCGTATTGCCCAGATCATCCAGGGCGTGGATTCGGCGGCGGGCCAATCGGTATCGGTGGTGCAGCTGAAGAACGCCAACGCGATCGACATCGCCACGCAACTGAACAAGATGCTCGACCCCGGCTCGATCGGCAGCACCGACGCGACGCTGAAGGTGTCGGTCACCGCCGACCCGCGCACCAACTCGCTGCTGATCCGCGCGTCGAACGGCGCGCGTCTCGCGGCGGCGAAGCAGCTGGCGAAGGAACTCGATACGCCGACCACCATGCCCGGCAACATTCACGTCGTGCCGCTGCGTAATGCGGACGCGACGAAGCTCGCCAAGACCTTGCGCGGCATGTTCGGCAAAGGCGGCGGCGACAACTCGTCGGGCAACGCGAACGACGCGAATTCGTTCAACCAGAATAGCGGCGGCGGCCTGGGCGGCAACAATTCGACGGGCTCGTCGGGTACGCCACCGCTGCCGTCGGGCGGACTCGGCAACAGCTCGCTGTCTTCGCCGATGGGCGGCGGCAGCGGAGGCGGGTACGGTGCGGGCGGCAGCAACAATGCCGGCGGCCTGCTCGGCAGCGACAAGGACAAGAGCGACGACAATCAGCAAGGCGGGATGATCCAGGCGGACTCCGCGACGAACTCGCTGATCATCACGGCGGCCGAGCCGGTGTACCGCAATCTGCGCGCGGTGATCGACCAGCTCGACGCACGGCGCGCGCAGGTTTATCTCGAGGCGTTGATCGTCGAGTTGAACTCGAACACGGCCGGCAATCTCGGCATTCAGTGGCAGGTTGCGAACAACTCGATATTCGCCGGCACCAATCTGGCGTCCGGCACCGGGAACAGCATCGTCAATCTGACCGCGGGCGCCGTGGCGGCCGGGGCCACCGGCGGTATTGCTACCGCGCTCGCCACCCAAAATCTCCAGCAGGGTCTCAACGTCGGCTGGATTCACAACATTTTTGGGGTGCAGGGCCTTGGCGCACTGTTGCAGGCACTCTCGACGACCGCCGATGCGAACGTGCTGTCAACGCCTAACCTCATCACGCTCGACAACGAGGAAGCGAAGATCGTCGTCGGTACCAACGTGCCGATCCAGACGGGTTCGTATTCGAACCTCACGAGCGCCACCGCGACGTCGGCGTTCAATACTTTCGACCGCGTCGACGTCGGCCTGACGCTGCACGTCAAGCCGCAGATCACCGACGGCGGCATTCTCAAGCTGCAGCTCTACACCGAAGACTCGGCGATCGTGACCGGCACGACCAACGCGACGACCAACCCGGCCGGCCCGGAATTCACCAAGCGGTCGATCCAGTCGACGGTGCTCGCCGATAACGGCGAGATCATCGTGCTGGGTGGCCTGATGCAGGACAACTACCAGGTCACCAACAACAAGGTGCCGCTGCTCGGCGATATTCCGTGGATCGGCCAGTTGTTCCGCTCGGAACAGAAGACTCGCAACAAGACCAACCTGATGGTGTTCCTGCGCCCCGTGATCATCAACGATCGCAGTACCGCTCAGGCCGTGACGTCCAATCGCTACGACTACATCCAGGGCGTGCAGGGCGCGTACAAGCAGGACAACAACGTGATGAAGGACAATGACGATCCGGTGGTTCCGCCGATGCCGATCGGTCCGAGCCAGGGCGGTTCGCCCGCGATGAATCTGTTCGATCTCGACAAGATGCGCCGTCAGCAGCTGGCGCCGCCGGCCAACGCTGGGCCGGCCACCGTCGGCCCGGCGCCGGCCACGAATGGCACTGTGCAGACCAATCCGGTCACTGTGGCGCCTTCCACGCAGAGCAGTCCGGTCACTGGGGCGCCTTCCACCGCGTCGCCTGGAGTGCGGCCGTGAGCACGCCGTCCACGCCGCCGTCAGCGTCTGCGTCGCCCGCAGCGGTGCGAGCCGGTGCCGCGACACAAGCCGCGGCGATGTCGCCCGCGGGTGTGACGGAGCATGCCGTGCGCGAGGCGCCTTCGGCCATCGCCGCGCGGCTCGTGCCCTACGGTTTTGCCCGTGCCGGCCAGATTCTGGTCGCGCATCAGCATGCGGACAGCCTCGAAGTCTGGATCAGCGAACGTACGAGCGACGCCGCGCTTTCCGAAGTGGCACGCAACTTCGGCGCAGTGTCGATCGTACGTCTGCCCGCCGACGAGCTCACGCAGGCGATCAACCAGGCGTATGCGCGCCAGGACGGCAGCGCTGCGCAGGTGGTCGGCGAAGTGGAAGGCGAAGTCGATCTCTCGCGCCTCATGCAGGACATTCCCGAGGTCGAGGATCTGCTGGAGTCGGAAGACGACGCGCCGATCATCCGCATGATCAACGCGTTGCTCACGCAAGCGGCGCGCGAGCAGGCATCGGATATTCACATCGAGCCGTTCGAGACTTCTTCTGTGGTGCGCTTTCGCGTCGATGGCACGTTGCGCGACGTGGTGCGGCCGAAGAAAGCGCTGCACGGCGCGCTGATCTCGCGGATCAAGATCATGGCGCAGCTCGACATCGCCGAGAAGCGTTTGCCGCAGGACGGCCGTATCACGCTGCGCGTGGGCGGCCGCCCGGTCGACGTGCGCGTCTCGACGCTGCCGACCGGTCACGGCGAACGCGCGGTGCTGCGTCTGCTGGAAAAAGATGCGTCGCGCCTGAACCTCGAAGCGCTCGGCATGGGACCGGATACGCTCGGCAAGTTCGACAAGCTGATCGGCCGGCCGCACGGGATCGTGCTGGTGACCGGGCCGACCGGCTCCGGTAAAACGACCACGCTGTATGCGGCGATGTCGCGGCTCGAAACCGCGACCACCAACATCATGACGGTCGAAGATCCGATCGAATACGACCTGTCCGGCATCGGCCAGACGCAGGTCAACGAACGGATCGGCATGACCTTCGCGCGGGCGCTGCGCTCGATTCTGCGGCAGGACCCGGACGTCATCATGATCGGTGAAATCCGTGACCTGGAGACCGCGCAGATCGCGGTGCAGGCATCGCTGACGGGCCACCTCGTGCTGGCTACGCTGCACACCAACGACGCGGCATCCGCCGTGACCCGTTTGACCGACATGGGCGTGGAGCCGTATCTGCTGGCGTCGTCCCTGCTCGGCGTGCTGGCGCAGCGGCTCGTGCGGCGACTGTGCCCGGTGTGCCGCGAAGAGCGTGTCGAAGAAGACGGCAGCGTGCGCTGGCATCCGGTCGGTTGCGACCGGTGCGGCCACTCCGGTTATGCGGGACGCCGCGGCGTCTATGAACTGCTGCTGATCGACGACAACATCCGTACGCTGGTTCACCGCAACGCAGCCGATGCGGAAATTCTCGCGGCCGGTCGTGCGCAAGGCATGCGCACGCTGCGTGAGGATGCGGACCGCTGGCTCGCTTCCGGGCTGACATCGCTCGAAGAAGTGATCCGCGTGACGGGCGGAGCATAAGCGCATGCCGGCATTTCGTTTCGAAGCGATCGACGCGGCGGGCAAGGCGCAAAAAGGCGTACTCGACGCGGACAGCGCGCGCGGCGCACGGACCAATCTGCGTTCGCAGGGACTGACGCCGCTCGTCGTCGAACCGGCGGCCACGCGCACGCGCGGCGAGCGCAATCAACGGCTGTCGCTGGGGCGGCGTTTGTCGCAACGCGAGCAGGCGATCCTGACGCGCCAGCTCGCCAGCCTGCTGATTGCCGGCCTGCCGCTCGACGAAGCGCTCGCCGTGCTGACCGAGCAATCCGAGCGCGACTACATTCGCGAACTGATGGCGTCGATTCGCGCGGAAGTGCTCGGCGGCCATTCGCTGGCCAATGCGCTGACGCAGCATCCGAAAGACTTCCCCGAGATTTACCGCGCGCTGGTCGCGGCCGGTGAACATACCGGCAAGCTCGGTCTGGTGCTGTCGCGGCTTGCCGACTATATCGAGCAACGCAACGCGCTGAAGCAGAAGATCGTGCTCGCGTTCACCTACCCCGCCATCGTCACGCTGATCGCTTTCGGTATCGTCACGTTTCTGCTGAGCTACGTGGTGCCGCAAGTGGTGAACGTGTTCGCCAGCACCAAGCAGCAACTGCCCTTCCTCACCATCATGATGATGGCGCTCTCGGGCTTCGTGCGGCACTGGTGGTGGGCAATGTTGATCGGCGTGGTCGTGCTGGTGTATCTGGTGCGCTCGATTCTCAAGCAGCCCGGCCCGCGCCTCGCCTTCGACCGTTGGCTGCTTACTGCCCCGCTGCTCGGCAAACTCGTGCGCGGCTATAACACCGTGCGCTTTGCCAGCACGCTCGGCATTCTCACCGCGGCGGGCGTGCCGATTCTGCGCGCGCTGCAAGCCGCCGCCGAAACGCTCAGCAACAACGCGATGCGCGAGAACATCGACGATGCGATCGTGCGTGTGCGCGAAGGCACATCGCTGTCACGCGCGCTCGGCAACACGAAAACGTTCCCGCCCGTGCTGGTTCACCTGATCCGTTCGGGCGAAGCGACCGGCGACGTGACCACGATGCTCGACCGCGCGGCCGACGGCGAAGCGCGCGAGCTGGAACGTCGCACGATGTTCCTGACGAGTCTGCTCGAGCCGTTGCTGATTCTGGCGATGGGGGGCGTGGTGCTGGTGATCGTGCTGGCGGTGATGCTGCCGATCATCGAGTTGAACAACCTGGTGCAGTAAGGCTGGGAAAGAGACGGAATTGCGCGATGACCGGTGCGGTCACCGCGCAATCAGTTGAAATGAAGCGGTTGTGCGCCTGGCTTTAGCGCACGTAGATCGTCGGACCTGCTGGGTTGGCCGGCAGGAACACTTCGGAATGCGCGCCGTTGCGGTCGATGATGATCGAGCGGGCGCGGACTTCGGAGAGTTTGGTGCCTTGCATCAGCGCGCTGCCGAGCGACACGGCATGCGGCGGTTCGCCGCCCACGCTGACGATGGCCGCGGCGCCTTCCCGCAACGCGAGGATGCCGAACAGTCGCACGTCCTGGTTGGCGTTGCGCGTGAGCTGGCCGCCGAACAGCGTGGCAGCCTGCTCGGTCGAGATCTGCGCGTGCGCGGCGGCTGCGGGCAACGGGGCACCGGACATCGTGCTGAGCGTGATGACCCAGTAGGTCAACGTCGCGCAGAACACGGCGAACAGCGCGAGCGACAGAAGGCGGATTTGGATGGCGTTCATGCGCATCATTGTACGGACTATTGTGAAAATTGCGTGGGGTTGAAAAGCGCCCCGAACCTGGCGCATCGCGCCGGGCCCCCCGAGGGGTGAGCAAACTTGAGGCGGCCCGGCGTTTTCTCAGGGCCGTTCAACTGCATGACATTAAAATGACCGGCCGGGCGTGTTCAATGGCACCCTGATTGCCAAAACGCGAATCCCGCCCAGTCAAAATTTCACCTGAAAAGAGGTAGCAAGCTATGCAACTGTCGACCACTCGCCGTCATGACATCGCGGGTCCGCGCAGCCGTCGTCAACGTGGTTTCACGCTGATCGAAATCATGGTCGTGATCGCGATTCTGGGCATTCTGGCCGCGTTGATCGTGCCGAAGATCATGAGCCGTCCCGACGAGGCGCGCCGTGTCGCCGCCAAGCAGGACATCGGCACGGTGATGCAGGCGCTGAAGCTCTACCGTCTCGACAATGGCCGTTATCCGACGCAGGAGCAAGGCCTGCGCTCGCTGATCGAAAAGCCGAGCACGGACCCCGTGCCGACCAACTGGAAGGACGGTGGCTACCTCGAGCGTCTGCCGAACGATCCGTGGGGTAACGGTTACCAGTATCTGAATCCGGGTGTGCACGGCGAGATCGACGTGTTCAGCTACGGCGCGGACGGCAAGGCGGGCGGCGAAGGCAATGATGCCGACGTCGGCTCGTGGCAGTAGGCGCAAGGAGTCGGTGATTTTCATGCGCGCGGCGGGATTGAACCTCGCGCGTTCCTGTCGATGCATCGTCGTTTGATTTTGAGTTGATCGTTCGTGGCCGGCACTATGCGATTGTCCCCTTGCAAGTCCCGTGTGGACACGCCCTGTACGGCTTCATTGCCGCGCGTGGCGTGTGCCGGCGCGCGCCGTCGTGGCGTGCGCCGCTCGGGTGACGCGGGCACGCGCGGCGGCAAACGCGCGGCGGGTTTTACGCTGCTGGAAATGCTGGTGGTGCTGGTGATTGCGGGCTTGCTGGTGTCCTTGACCGCGTTGACGATGACACGCAATCCGCGCACCGATCTGAACGAGGAAGCGCAGCGTCTTGCGCTGCTGTTCGAATCGGCCGGCGACGAAGCGCAGGTGCGCGCGCGGCCGATCGCATGGCAACCGCTCGATGGCGGCTTTCGTTTCGACCTGCGCACCGAAGATGGCTGGCGTCCGCTGCGTGACGATCTGCTTGGGCCGCGTCGCTGGGAAGGCGGCGTGACCGGCGTGGCCATTAGCTATCCCGGTTCGGATGCGCAGCCCAGCCGTATCGTATTCGGCACCGAGGCGATCGACGTGCCCGTGCAGATCACGCTGTTTTCGGCAGCCGGGAGCGCGACGATCGTCGGCACCGGCAATGGCCGCTACGAGGTGCACTGAGATGCGTCGTTGCAGGAGCATGACCGCTCGCCAGATGAGCCACGGCGCGCAGCGCGGTTTCACGATGATCGAAGTACTGGTGGCGCTGGCGATCATCGCGGTGGCGTTGGCCGCTTCGTTGCGTGCGGTGGGCAGTCTCGCGAGCGGCGAGGCCGATCTGCACCGCCGTTTGCTGGCGTCCTGGAGCGCGGACAATACGTTGGCGCAATTGCATCTGGCGCATGCCTGGCCGAACGTGGGTTCCACGAGTTTCGATTGTTCGCAGGGCAACTTGCAGTTGGTCTGTACGGAGCATGTGACGGCGACGCCGAATCCGGTGTTTCGTCGAGTGGAAGTGATGGTGACGATGCCGGGCGGGTCCGGCAATCTGGCTCAGATGGTGACGGTGGTCGCGAATGAAAACAACCGTTCGCTCTGAGCGCCGCCGCCCATTGGGCGCGAGGGGCGCGCGTGGTTTCACGCTGATCGAATTGCTGGTGGCGATTGCGATCCTGGCGGTGATTGCCGTGCTGTCGTGGCGCGGGCTCGACCAGATCATTCGCGGCCGGCAGACCATCACGAACGCGATGGAGGACGAGCGCGTCTTTGCGCAGTTGTTCGATCAGATGAGGATCGATGCTCGGCAGGCGGCGTCGGATGATGAGGCTGGGCAGGCGGCTGTGTCAGTGTCGGGCAGCGTGTTGCAGATCGTGCGGCAGATGAATTTGCCGGGAGCGGCGCCGCGGTTGCAGGTGGTGCGGTATCGGGTGTCCGATGGGCGTGTGATTCGATATGCGTCGCCGCCGTTGGGGAATATGGGCGAGTTGCGACGGGCGCTGCGCGGCAGCGAAGGCGAGGGATGGAGTGGCGTGCCGTTGATGGGCGGTGTGGGTTCTATTTCTGCTCAGGTCTACGTGCCGAAGGTGGGGTGGACGACGCAGATGGGTGATGTGCAGAGCGCCATTACGGAGGCGGACAATAATCTTAAGGTGCCCCAGCTTGGGAGTGCGCCGCTGCCGCGGTCTGTGACGGGGCTTCAGGTGAGTGTCGGGGCTAAGTCTTTGGCGCGGCCTGTTACTCGCGTTTTTCTCGTCGGAGAGTGAAATGAAGTTCTCTTTTTTGTCTTTCCGACGAGTTGGGGTGTGTTCCTTTGGCGTTGGCCTTTGCTTGAATTCATGGTGGTCTATTGGCGTTGCCCCTGTGCGGGGCGGCACTTACTTTGTTTGCCGCCGCAAAGAAAGTAAGCAAAGAAAGCGGCTTCAAACCGCTAACGTACAAGCGGTCTCCTCGCACAGCCACGGTAGTGGCACGATCAACGAACGATCCCCCGCACAACACACGCCAGTGACCAGGCAGTCATCCGTTCCGGCGGCGCTGCGCGCGCCGAGCGGCAAGCAACAAAACCCCCCGTCCTTGCCGACGTCCGACTGCAGCTCACCATATCTTCGGTCCGCATCCGTTTCCGTTTCCGCATCGGCGCCTCGCCGAGGCGAAGCCGATGGCTCCCACCACGCCCAAACGAAGCCACCGGTCTTAAGCCATACCCTTCCGGCGAGCACGGAGTGCGAGGCGGGGGGTATGACGGCTTTGTCACTGGGGTTGAATGTGCGAGGTGACGGATTCCAGATGGTCCACTACCGTGGCTGTGCGGGGGACCCGCTTAGCATTAGCGGTGTGAAGCGGCTTTCTTTGCCTACTTTCCTTGCCGCGGCAAAGAAAGTAGGTGCCGCCCCGCACAGGGGCAACGCCAATAGACCACGACGAATTCAAGGAAAGGCCAACAAAAAGAGCCAAAACACCCAAAACGGCGTAGCAATCATCAGCGCCCTGCTGGTAGTAGCGCTATCAGCGATTCTGGTCTCGGGCATGCTCTGGCGCCAGCAAGTCCAAATCCGAAGGATAGAAAACCAGCGCCTGCTCTCCCAGGCCCAATGGGTATCACGCGGCGCCTTGGACTGGACGCGCCTGATTCTCCGCTCAGAAGGCGACACCTCCGCGGGCATCACCTACTTAGGTGGTTTATGGGGCGTCCCCATCGCCAAAACCCGCCTCTCGGATTTCCTAGGCCAGATCGGCGAAGTAAGAGCGCAACAAGGCGCAGAAACGTATCTATCGGGTTCAATCGAAGACGCCCAGGCAAAATTCAACCTGAGAAATCTGGTCGAGAGCCCGGCCCCAGGCGTCATGCAACTAGACATGGACCAAATCGGCGCCTACCAGCGCCTACTGGTATCGCTCGGCGCTAACAGCCAACTGGCAAAAACCACAGCACTCCAGGTCCGCGCGAGCCTCGCGCAATCGGCAACCCGTTTTCAGACGGTCACGTCCACGAACGGCACAACCGCGACCCCGCCGCCGATCCAGGGCGGCGCAACCGGCGGCAGCTTCACCGACAAACCCGGCATCGAAGACAGCGACGACAGCTCCGCGAACGCGCCGATCCAGATGACCAGCGTCGACTCGCTGCTCGATATCCCCGGCTACACGCCGGAGATGGTCGCGCGCTTGCGCCCCTTCGTCACCGTGCTGCCGACGGTATCGGCAGTCAACGTGAACACGGCTTCGGCCGAAGTGATCGCGGCGGTCATCCCGGGCATGAGCGTGTCGACGGCGCAAGCGTTCGTCGCGCGCCGGCAGACGGTATTTTTCCGTAACGTTGGCGACATCCAGCTAGCGTTGCAAGGCGCCGGCGTGCAGTCGACCTCGATCGATCCGAGCGAACTCGACGTCAACTCGAATTACTTCCTGATCCACGGCCGCGTGCAGCACGAACGCGCCGAGGTGGACCGCACGACCCTCGTCTATCGCGACGCATTGACTCACACTACGCGTATCGTGCGAGTAGAAGACCAACTATGAATAACGTCTTTCCCAGAGAGAGTGGCCTTTGAGCACGCTGATCGTTCTACTGCCGCCGCGTGATCCGGCGGTGCCATCGCAGGAATGGCAACTGCCGGAGCTGCCGTTTGTGCTGCTCGACAAATCGGGCCGCGCCCAGCGCGCCGGCCGGTCGGCGCTCGCGCTGCTGCCGCGCGCCTCCACCACGGTGCTGATGGTCGCCGCGCGCGACCTGCTGATGATGCCCGCCACACTGCCGCCGTTGCGCGGCCCGAGGCTGCGTCAGGCATTGCCCAATATCGTCGAGGATCAACTGATCCAGGACCCGCAGACCTGTCACATCGCCGTCGATCCGAAACCGCTCGCGGGCGGGCGGCAGCTGCTGGCGATCATCGACCGCGGCTGGTTCCGGTTTATCTGCGAATCGTTCTCCAATGCCGGCCACCGCAGCTTGCGCGCGGTGCCGGTCACGCGCTGCCTGCCACAGGCGGCCGCGCTCGATGCCGATGTGCTTGCCGAAGTCGCGGAAACGGTGAACGCCGGTGAGCCGGCCCTGGCGGGCGCCGCCGGTGTGGCGACGCCGCTGGCGGATGTCGCGCCGGCGGTGGCGCCCGGCGCTGCGGTCGCCGTGCCGATGGTGGCCGCCGTGCTCGGCGCGGTGGTGCAGACCGCGCCCGCCATGCTGCTCGAAGGCGTCGTGGACAGCGCGGGCGACAGAAGCGTGCCGCGCGTCGAACTGGCCATCGCACGCGGCGTGCAAGGTGAAGGCTTGGCAGTGCCGGCCAACGCCGTGAACACGACGCTCAGCGCGCTCGCCGGGGCGGCGAAGGTCTCGCTGCATATGCTCACCGAAGTGCCCGGCAACGAGCCGAGTCTCGCCCCGAATAGTCCGGCGCGGTTGGCTGCGCACATCCACGGCGCCAGTCCGCTGCCGTTCGAGCAACTCGCGCGGCGTGCGCTCGAGTGCCGCTTCGACCTGTGCCAGTTCGAGTTCGCTTCGCAGCCGTGGCGGCTCGACCGCGCGACGCTGCGGCGTCTGCGTCTGCCGGTTTTGCTCGCGGTCGGCGCGCTGCTGATTGCGATCATCGGCGCGAACGTGCAGTGGCTGATGCTCGCGCGCCAACGCGATGCGATCAACATGCAGATGACCGAACTGCTGCTCAATACGTTCCCCAAAACGACGGTCGTGCTCGATGCGCCCGATCAGATGGCGCGCCAGTTGCAGCAGTTGCGTGTCGCCGCAGGCGAACTGTCGCCGGACGATTTCCTGCCGCTCGCCGACGGCCTCGCGCGCTCGCTGGCGCCGGTGCCGGTCAACGGCATCGCCGCGCTCGACTATCACGACCGGCGGCTCGACGTGAACTTCAAGCCGGAGGTCAAGCTCGATCCCGATTTCGCGAAGCGCCTCGCCCGCAACGGCCTGAGCGGCGCGATCGATAGCAATACCGGCAAATGGACCATCAGGAACGGACAATGAAAGCTGAAATCGCTCAAACATGGGCCGGATTCTGGGAGCAGCGCACCGAGCGCGAAAAAGCCATCCTGACGTGGGGCGGCGGTATTCTCGCCGTGGTGATCGCGTGGTCGGTGCTGTGGGCGCCGGCGCAGGAAGGCCGCTCGCATCTGCGTGAAACGCTGCCCGCCATGCAGCGGCAGTTGGCGCAGATGACCGCGCAAGCGAACGAAGCGCGCCAATTGTCGGCGGCGGCTCAAGGCGTCGCGCCGACCGGCGCCGCGCTGAAGGACGCCCTCACCGCTTCACTCAGCGATCACGGCCTCGCGGCGACGCAGGTTCAGGTGATCGGCAACGCGGTCCAGATCCAGTTGAAGAACGCGTCGTTCCCGGCGTGGACGAACTGGGTCGACGACGTGCGCAAGCAGTTCAAGGTGCAAGTCTCGGAGGCGCACGCCACGGCGCTCAAGGAAGACGGCCAGGTGGACCTGACGGCGTCGTTGCAGCCGTCCACCGCGAAATGAAAATAACCGCGACCGTGCCGTCACAGGATCTCGCATGAATTACTGGATGCGGCGCTCGCGCGTCGCCCTGCCCTGGCTGGTGATCGCGGTGCTGTCCGCCGCGATCGTGATGCTGGCGATGCTGCCGGCCGCCTGGATCACGCCGCAGTTCGCCAAACAGACGAGTGGCCACGTCAATCTGGTCAATCCGGCCGGCTCGCTGTGGCACGGTTCGGCCACGCTGATGCTGGCCGCCGGCTCGGACATGAGCGCGGCAACGCTGCTGCCTGGCCGGATCGAATGGCACACGGCGTTCTGGCCGCTGTTTACCGGCCGCGTGCGCATGATCATGCGGCACAGCGAAGCGATGCCGGAGCCGATCACCGTCGATGCCACGCCGCGCACGGCGACCGTCACGCCGGGCGCGATTGCCGTGCCGGCTTCGCTGCTGAGCGGCCTTGGCGCGCCTTTTAACACGCTCGATCTGCAAGGCAACGTGCAACTGTCCTGGTCGGACTGGCGCAGCTTCAATCGCGAAGCGTTCGGGCAATTGACCGTCACGCTGACCGACGTCAGTTCGCGGGTGTCGATGGTCAAGCCGCTCGGCTCATATCGCGTGCTGTTTCAGGCGCAGGGCGAGTCGTCCACGCTCGATCTGACCACCACCAAGGGCCCGTTGATGCTGACCGGCAATGGTACGGTGTCGGCTGGGTCAACGTCGTTTCAGGGGACGGCCAGCGCCGCGCCTGAGGCGCGCGATAACCTCGCGGGATTGCTGAACCTGTTGGGGCGGCCGAGCGGGCCGGACACGGTGACGTTGACATTCGTGCACTGAGGCGCGCAATAACCTCGCGAGGCTGCTGAACCTGTTGGGTGGCCGAGCGTCGACGCCATAAAAAAAGAGGCATGGCCGTGGGATGCGGCATGCCTCTTTTGCTTTGCCTCGACGGCCAGCGCTTCTACTCGGTGTGCATCCGCGACGGCGATGTCGTTCCGTTTTGCGCGACAGGGGCCGCCGATGACGCCGGCAGCGGCGCCGCCACATCGCCTGTTTCGCGATTCATCTGCGACACGTCCCAGCCGCCGCCCAGCGCCTTCACCAGACCCACCGACGACACCATCCGCTGTCCGGCGATGATCTCCAGCTTCTGCTGGGCCGTGAAAGCGGTGGTCTGAGCCGTCAGCACGTTGACGTAGCCGACCGTGCCCGCCTTGTACTCGTTCGTGACGATGGCGAGCGCCTGAAGCGCCGAATCCACGGCTTGCTGCTGGACGACGATTTCCTGTGCAAGGATGCGCTGCGACGCGAGGTTGTCCTCGACGTCTTGGAACGCGGCCAGTACCGTTTGACGGTAGGTCGCGACATTGCCGTCGTAGGCAGCGCGCGCGGCGTCGGTCTGGGCCTGGCGCAGACCGGCGTCGAACAGCGTCGCGGCGAGTTGCGGGCCGAGCGTCCAGAAGCGCGACGGCGCGGTCAGCAATTGCGAGAACACCGAGTTTTCAAAGCCACCGGAAGCCGACAGCGTCAGCGACGGGAAGAATGCGGCGATGGCGACGCCGATCTGTTCGTTGGCCGCTGCTGCCTTGCGCTCCGCCGAAGCGATGTCCGGACGCCGTTCGAGCAATGCGGACGGCATCTGCGCCGGCACGGCGGGCGGCGTGGCGGTGAGCGGTATCGGCGGAATCGAGAAGGTCGAGGCCGGTTCGCCGACCAGAACGGCGATCGCGTGCTCGTCCTGAGCGCGCTGCACGCCGTTGTCGATCGCGGCAGCCTGCGCCGATTGCAATTGCGTTTGCGCCTGAATCACGTCGGAGCGTGCGGCAACGCCGGCTGCGTACTGGTTCTGCGTGAGTTGCAGCGAGCGCTGGTAGGCCGCGACGGTGTCGTCGAGCAGCTTCTGGGTCGAATCGAGCGAGCGCAGCGCGAAGTAGGTCTGGGCGAGTGTGGCCTGAGCCGACAGGCGTGCGTTGGCGAGGTCCGCCGCAGCGCTTTGCTGGCCGGCCTTCTGCGCGTTGACCGAGCGGCTGACCGAACCCCACAGATCCGGCTCCCAGCTTGCGTCGAGCTGCACGTTGAAACTGTTGCCGACGCCGGATCGGCTCGTCGCGGTGGTCGAGTTGCCGCCGGACGATGTCCCGTTGCCGGAGCGCGTTGCACCCGCCGACGCACCGATGGTCGGGAAATACGCCGCCCGCGCCTCGCCGACCAGCGCGCGCGCTTGCCGGTAGGCGGCGGCGAATTGAGCGACGGTCTGGTTCGCGGTGTTCAGCCGCTCTTCGAGCGCGTTGAGTTGCAGATCTTCGTAAATGGTCCACCAGTCGCCGCGATCCTGCTGATCGGCCGGTTGAGCGACTTTCCAGCCGGGCGCGGCTTCCTTGTACGACGCCGGAATTTCGGCGGCGGGCCGGTTGTAGTCGGGGCCGACTGCGCAGGCCGCCAGCAGACTGGCGAGGGCTGCGGCTACAGCAATAGTCAGGGCGCGAGGCGCAAGTGTCCGCGCGCGCGAGATTCGATCAGACTGCATGCAATGAATTCCTTCTGGACGCCGCGGCGCGGCCGATGGCGACACCGCCGGCCGGGCGAGATCTTGGTCTGCCGGAATGTTAGCGTATGAGCCCGCTGGGCGCGGGAAACTGAAAGGGTAATGCGAGGAAGGAGGCAGGTGTGTTACTGAGGGTGTCGCGAAGGTTACGCGCTGTTACCGGCCAGGCCGTTACACCCGTGATTCCGTCGACTTGGCCTGGCGGGCCAGCTTACCGGCGGCGGCCCGGCACGGCGCATCGCCACGCGCCTGGCAGGCGCCGGCGGGGCCTACGTGCTTTTCCGCGCCGGCAGGAACAACAGCCGCGTTCACCGTAGGCACCGACGCGGCGACCAATTCCACTTTCGCGGTCTTGACGCCCTTTTGTCCCCGCCGATGCTCGAACCATGCCAGCACCGCCACGCCGACCGATCCGCCAGGCAATACGAACAGCACGGCGAACAGCGCGAGTTTCCACCAGCGGTGCGGCCCTTGAAAGGTGCTGAGTGCAGAATCGGTCAGGGAGCGGCTCAGGCCGCCAAGCGTGTTTTTGAGGTACAGCATCGGGGAAATCCTTTTCGCACGGCGCGCTCGCGGCGTGCAGACAATCGGTCAGAACATGGTCTCGGGTGGCGCGGGTCGCGCGTAACTCGTTGCCTATAATAATATTGACTATGCAATTAAATTTCAAGATACTTCCTCCCGCGCGCTTCGGACGTGTTGTTTTTCTGCCGTTCGCACTACGCGAAATCATGTTTGACTTGTCTGCTTAGGCAGCTAAAATCCGTTCTGCCTGAGACGTTTCCGGATACACGATGACTGACGGCCCCTACAAGGCGGACGAGATTCACCTTGAATCGAGTCTTGGCTACTACCTGACGAAAGCTCGAAATGTGCTGGTCGAGCGGACGGACCGTGCGGTCAAACCATTGGGACTGACCACGCAGCAGATCGGCGTGATCCTGATGTTGTCGTCGCGGCGCGCGAGCACGCCGTTCGAGTTGTCGCGCGCCATGTCGTATGACAGCGGATCGATGACACGACTGCTCGATCGCCTTGAAAAGAAAGGCTTTATCGTGCGCTCGCGCAGCGAGACGGATCGCCGGATGGTGAAACTCGAGTTGACGCCGCAAGGTCACGACGCCGCGCGGCAACTACCTGGTCTGGGCGCGACGGTGCTGAACGAGCAGTTGCGCGGGTTTTCGGCCGCCGACCATGCCACGTTGATCGACCTGCTCGGCCGTTTCATCGCGAACGGCATCGACGCGGGAGCAAGCGCGGGATGCGGATTGGGGCCGCAACAGGAATCGCTGGATGAATCACCCGAAGCGTCGCCGCGGGAACACGGCGAGGACTAACCAAGACGCTCTTTTCAAGAGCGGCACTGCTTGAAGATATCTGTCTGGGCAGAGAGTGATCCGGCATGTAAACACGCCATTTGGACCGGGCGATAAAGCTGTCGCGACAAGCTTTCCAGGTTGAGGAGAAGAAATATGGACGCCACGGCTTCCGCCGCTGCCCTACCCGCCGCCGAACCCGCACCGCTCAAAGGCGGAGCCTTGGCCCTGCTCACGGTCGGGCTCGCACTCGGCACGTTCATGGAGGTGCTCGACACGTCGATTGCGAACGTCGCGGTGCCGACCATTTCCGGCAGCCTCGGCGTGGCGACCAGCCAGGGCACCTGGGTGATCTCGTCGTATTCAGTCGCCTCGGCGATCGCGGTGCCGCTGACAGGCTGGCTCGCGCGGCGGGTCGGCGAAGTGAAGCTGTTTACGCTGTCCGTGCTGCTCTTCACGATCGCCTCGGCGCTGTGCGGCTTCGCCCACAACTTCGAGTCGTTGATCGCGTTCCGGCTGGTGCAGGGGCTCGTTTCCGGGCCGATGGTCCCGCTCTCGCAGACCATTCTGATGCGCTCGTATCCGCCGGAAAAACGCGGACTCGCGCTGGGCCTCTGGGCGATGACGGTGATTTGCGCGCCGATCTTCGGGCCCGTGATGGGCGGCTACATCACCGACAACTACACGTGGCCGTGGATCTTCTACATCAACGTGCCGATTGGACTGTTCTCGGCGGTGTGCGCGTTCCTGCTGCTGCGCGGCCGTGAGACGAAGACCACGAAACAGCGCATCGATGCGGTCGGCCTCACGCTGCTCGTGATCGGCGTGTCGTGCCTGCAGATGGTGCTCGACCTCGGCAAGGATCGCGACTGGTTCAATTCGACGTTTATCGTCACGCTGGCGGTGGTCGCGGTGGTGTCGCTCGCCTTCATGCTGGTGTGGGAGATGACCGAGAAAGAGCCGGTGGTCGATCTCTCGCTGTTCAAGGATCGCAATTTCGCGCTCGGCGTAGTGATCGTCTCGTTCGGCTTCATGGCCTTCTTCGGCTCGGTGGTGATCTTCCCGCTGTGGCTGCAAACCGTGATGGGTTACACCGCCGGGCTGGCTGGTCTGGCGACCGCGCCGGTCGGTCTGCTCGCGCTGTTCTTGTCGCCGTTGATCGGCAAAAACATGCACCGGCTGAACCTGCGCGTGGTGGCGAGTTTTGCGTTCATCGTGTTCGCGTTCGTCTCGTTCTGGAACTCCACCTTCACGCTCGACGTGCCGTTCAATCACGTGATCTGGCCACGGCTCGTGCAAGGTATCGGCGTCGCCTGCTTCTTCGTGCCGATGACCACCATTACGCTCTCCAGCGTGCCGGATGAGCGGCTGGCGAGTGCATCCGGCCTGTCCAATTTTTTCCGGACCTTGTCAGGCGCGATCGGCACAGCGGTCAGTACGACGTACTGGGAGAACGACACGATCTACCATCACGCGATGCTGACCGACTCGGTCAACGTTTACGCCGCGAACACGAATGCTTATACCAATGCGCTGGCCGGTATCGGCCTCTCCAGCGACGGCATCACCGCGCAGTTGAATCAGGTGGTGACCGCGCAGGCTTACATGATGGCCACCAACGATTTCTTCCGCATTTCCTGCGCGGCGTTTCTCGTGCTCGCGGTGCTGGTCTGGATCACCAAGCCACGCAAGGGCGTTGGCCCTTCAATGGGGCATTGAAGTTCGACGGTGCCTTTCAGCGGACGCGCGCCGACACGGTATTTTCCCTCGACTCTTCGCGCGCGTCTTCAGCCGTTATTGCGTGACGGCTTCGCCATTCGTCGCCGGGATCGATTGACCCTGCATGGCATCTGGATGCGGGGTCGTGGGCGCGGCTTGCGGGGGTTTCGCGCCGCTTTGCGGCGTGCCGGGCGCAGTGCCTCGCACGTATTGTTTGAAGTCGGCGCCGGCTTCCCATGGGTTCGGCTTGCAGCCCATCGAGCCGTCGCAATGCGCGGCAAAACCGATCGTTGCCGTGCCGTCCGGATTCGCGGCGCGCGTGATCTGATACGCCAACGCGCGCTTGCCGCCATCCGGGCCGACTGTCTGGATCAACGTGTCGGTCGAGGCATCGATCTTATACGTCGAATGGCCCGCCACCCACGCTTGCGCCCGTTGCCACCAGACATCGCATTGCGACTTGTTCGAACACGTCAACGGCGTGGTCGCGATCTGCATGACGTCCGGATCGACCTGCCCTTGCGTCGAACATCCAGCCGCCGCTACGCACAGCATGGCCAACAGATTTTTTTTCATCACGTTGAATCCTCCCTCTGTGGTGCGCGTCATGTAAGTTTGGACCGTGGCGTCGGTACGGTGTTTCATCTGGATCAGAGAATCGTCAGAACGCGCGCAGAATTTGCCGATGACGTTCGCGAGTCGGTCGCACATTGCGTAGACGTTACCGGCGCGAAATAAAAAAGCGGCCATGCTGGCCGCTCTTTCATCACTTCACCTGCACGCGTTATTCAGACGCTAAACCGGTTCAGCGTGTACGCTCGATAGGCCGCAACGAACGCGTCGAACGAACCGACTTCTTCCTGTTCGAGTTTGGCCTGCTCGGCGAGCGATTGCGTGGCGAGATCAGTGAATGCCTTGGTCTGCTCCGCATCCAGCGGACGCGTGCGGAAATACGCGGCGTGCGCTTCGCTTTGCTCGAGGCCGAAGGCGAGGAAGCTCTGCTGCTTCTCGCGCATGGTCTGCAGCACGCGCGCCGACGGCGTCAGCGATGCATCCGCCAGCTTCGTGCGTTGAACCGCGACGGCGCGTGCATGCGCGTCGCCGCCATGCAATGCGTCGAGCGTAGCCGCAGCCGCGTCGATCTTGACGAGCAGTTCGTTCGCCCATTCCGTCATCGCAACCGGACGGCCGTCGCGTGTCAGTTCGAGGCCCGGCTTGCGTCCTTCCATCGTGACGCGGCCGAAATTCTGGTTGGCTTCGGCGTAAGCGTCAGGCGGCAACGGCGCGCTGTCGTCGAGCGCGCAGACCAGCAGGTAGGCGTCGAGAAAGCGCGACGTCTCGAGCGAAATACCAGTCGGCTCGAACGGATCGATGTCCATGCAACGCACTTCCACGTATTGCACGCCGCGCGCGGCCAGCGCGTGCAGCGGACGCTCGCCCGGATACGTGACGCGCTTCGGACGGATCGTCGAATAGAACTCGTTTTCGATCTGCAGCACGTTCGTGTTGATCTGCACCCACTCGCCGTCGCGCTGCGTGCCGATTGCCTCGTACGCGGGATACGGCTGGCTCACGGCCTTCGCAAGCGCGTCGAGGTAGCCCGGCAGCGTGTCGTAGTCGGCGTGCAGCGCGGCTTGCGCGGTGGTGTTCGAATAGCCGAGGTCGCTCATGCGCAGACTGGTCGCGTACGGACGATAGAGCGTGTCGGCGTCGAACGTGTCGAGCGTGTGTTTGCGATCGCGGAGGAAACGACGATCCAGCGCCGGCGATGCGCCGAACAGATACATCAGCAGCCAGTTCGTGCGGCGGAAATTGCGGATCAGCGCGAGATAGCGATCGGACTGGAAGTCGACGGCATTCGCGGTGGATTGCTGGTCCGCATGAAGCAACCGCCACACTTCTTCGTTCAGCGAATAGTTGTAGTGGATGCCCGCGATGCACTGCATCGTACGGCCGTACCGAAGCGCGAGGCCGATGCGGTACACGTACTTCAGCTTGCCGATGTTCGAGCTGCCGTAGTTCGCGATCGGAATGCCGTCGTCCGTGTCGGGCAGCAGGCCCGGCATGGAGTTGTTCCACAGGATCTCGTCGCCGAGTTCCGCGTAGACAAAACGGTGGAGCGTGTCGAGCTTCTCGAGCGTGAGCGCGACGTCTTGCTCAGCCGGCGTGATCAGTTCGAGCAACGCTTCGGAATAATCCGTGGTGAGCGACGGATGCGTGAGCGCCGAACCGAGTGCGCGCGGATGCGGCGTCAACGCGAGCTTGCCCTCGTGCGTCACGCGCAGGCTTTCCTTTTCGATGCCGCGCAGGCCGCGTATCAGCGCGTCGCGCTGCGGGCCTGAAGTCAGCACGGACAGGCGGTGCGAGAACGCGTCGGTCGTGCGGGAAGGTGTCGTGTTTGGCATTGATGCGAGTCGGGCGTTGTCGGCCGCCATGTGCCGCAGCACTGCGGTTGACAACGTTCGGCGGAATTTTCAGTAGCGGGCACTTTAACATCTCGCCAGAACGGCTGCTTGAGGCCGCTTCGGCGGCTCATCGGAGCACTCCGGGCCGCCTCTTTCCTGGGCCAATCCGCCTGCCTTTTGCGCCAATTCGTCGGCCGCGCGCCACATCACTCTGCCCGTCACGCGGCTCGCGCGCGAAACGCTTTTCTTCCCAGGAGGCGCCTGCCTTCAGCCGCCACGCGCGGCGCCGACGCGGTCCGCTACTTCATTCCACAGATGCATCGCGGCGTACGCCCGCCACGGCCGCCATGTGTCGGTGCGGGTGCGTTGCTGCGTGGGCCGCACGAGCGACGGATCGCGCGCGCAGATCGACTGCATCAGCACGAGATCCCATGCGGGCCACGCGTCGGCGTCGCGCCACGCGCGCATGGCGACATACTCGACGGTCCACGGACCGATGCCGGGCAGCGCGAGCAGCGCGGCGCGCAGGCTGTCGGCGTCGGCCGTGTTGCTGTCGAGCGGCACGTCGCCGGTAGCGACCGCGCGCGCGAAGCCCTGCAACGCCGCTACACGTTTACCCGGCATGCCGATTTGCGCGAGATCCACGGCGGCCAATGCGGCGGGCGTCGGAAAGCGCCACGCGGTGTTCTCATGCGGATGCCCCTCGATGCGCTCCCCGGCGCGCTGCACGAGTCTGCCGATGATAGTGGTCGCCGCCTTCACGCTGACCTGCTGCCCGACGATCGCGCGGACCACCAACTCGAAGCCCGACCACGCGCCCGGCACACGCAAGCCAGGCACGGCTTCGACCAGCGGCGCGAGCCACGGGTCCGTGGCGAGTTCGGCGCCGATCTTCTTAGGATCGGCCTGCAGGTCGAACATCTTGGCAATCGGCACGGCGAGCGCATCCACGTGAATGCTCACGGGCCCTTCGATGCTCGCGACAAGGCAGCGCTTGCGCGGATGCAGCCGCACGCTCAGCGTGCCGCTGTCGCCGGCCCAATCGATCGCGCGACGGTACGCGCCGTCTTCCACCGCTTCGACGCCGGGCGTCGCGCGTCCGCCGAAGAAACGCAGCAGGCGCGGCCAGTCGAAGGGTGGTTTGAACGGCAATTCAAGGGTAGCAACTTCGTCAAGCGTACTCACGCGGCGTGGTCCAGTTTGGTGGTGGTTTCGGTGTCGTTGCCGACGTCTGTATGGCTGCGCCGGTTGCGTTCGCGTTCGCCTTCGCCGCGCGAAAAGTCGCCGGCGTGCTGCGCCTCGTTGTCCAATAGCGCGGCTTTGCGCGGCAAACCCCAACGATAGCCTGCCAGCGCTCCGCCCTTGGCCACCACTCGATGACAAGGAATCGCCAACGCGACCGGGTTGGTCGCGCACGCGCTGGCCACTGCGCGTACGGCGCGCGGCGAGCCGACTGTTTCGGCGATCTCCGAATAGCTGCGCGTCTCGCCGTACGGGATGCGCCGTAACGCGTCCCACACACGCTGCCGGAATGCCGTCGCGGCGATATCCAGCGGTAGATCGAAGTCCTGACGGGTGCCGCGCAGATAGGCGTCGATCTGCGCGATGAACGGCGCCAGGTGTTCGGTATCCTCCAACAGGTCGGCGTTGGCGAATTCGCCGTGCAGGTCGTCGGCGAGTATGGCTTTGTCATCGCCGAAACCGATCTTGCAGATGCCCTTCTCCGTCGCCGCGACCAGCACGTAGCCGAGCGGCGTCGGCGCGCTGGCATAGCGCACGGTGAGTCCGGCGCCCTTGCGGCGATACGCAGACGGCGCCATACCGAGTTCAGCCGAGGCGCTGTCGTACATGCGCGACGGCGAGCCGAAGCCGGCGTCGAGCGTAGCGCGGGTGACGTCCGAGCCGCTCTGGAGCGCGTCGCGCAACGCGGCGCCCCGTTGCGCGGCCTGATATTGGCGCGGCGACACACCGACCACCCGCTTGAACAGACGTTGCAGATGGAACGGGCTGACGTGCACGGCGTCACTTAATTGCGCGAGCGTGAGTCGCTCTTGCGGGTCGGCGTCCAGCGCGGCACACGCACGATTGACAATTTCCAGCTCGCGCGGCAGGCCGCCGGGCTGGCAGCGCTTGCAATCGCGAAAGCCCGCGGCGCGCGCGGCAGCGGCATCGGTGAAAAAAGCGACGTTCTCACGGCGCGGCAGGCGCGAGGCGCACGACGGGCGGCAGAACACGCCGGTCGTTTTGACGCCGTAGAAGAACGCGCCGTCGGCTTGCAATTCGCGATGCGTGACGGCTTCCCAGCGCGCATCGTCGGAAGTCCAGTTGGTGGCGCCGGAGGCGGTATCGGTAGGTTTGCGGTTCATGATGGTCCCGAAGAGACGGTGTCGATGCTCACCAATGTAGGCCGCATGCCGACACACTACGCCCCGGTTCTTGCTCTGTCATTGCGCTTCTTCGTAGGCTCGAAGCCCCGCCAGGCATCCGTTTTGAGGAAAACTGCGACAATTTGGCACGATATCGGGTTTTCCCTTAAAAAGTTATTGCGTCGCACCAGGTGCATGTGTATATTAGTACTTGTCTCCTCCATGTCTCCTCCTGATATGGATTCAGCCCGCTCCACATAGAGCGGGCTTTTTTTCGTCCATACGTGTCTGATCCGTCCCTCAAGACCTGTTTCACGACGCCGCACTCGCAGCGCCGCCCTTTCTTCTACACTGGCATTTCACCCGTTCTGCGAGCGAGCCAAGGGGCGTTCCACATGAAAATCCATATTCGCGAGATCGATCACGTTGTCATTCGGGCGACCAACGTCGAGGCCATGGCGCGTTTCTACTGCGACGTGCTCGGCTGCAGCGTCGAGAAAGAGCAGCGCGATCTGGGCCTGACACAGTTGCGCGCGGGGCGCTCGTTGATCGACCTGTTGCAGGTCGGCGGCCGGCTCGACCATGCCGAAAACGGTGTGCCGGGCACGGGGCGGAATATGGATCACGTGTGTTTGCGCATCGATCCGTTCGACGCTGAAGCGCTCAAGGCGCATCTGGCCGAACACGGCGCGCGGCTGGGTGAACTCGGTCTGCGCTACGGCGCGGACGGCTACGGACAGTCGCTGTATCTGTTCGACCCGGAAGGCAACATGGTCGAACTCAAGGGGCCACCGGAAGCGGCGCGCGTGACGTCGCTCTAAGCATTTGAAGCGGCAGGCGGCAGGCGTCAGGCGTTGGCGGGCGCCTTCAACACCGTCCATTCGATTTTCACCGCATCGGCTTCGGCGCTACCGAGCCATGCTTCGCCGTCCTGCACGGTGCATTGCAGCCGCATGGTCCGTTCGGCCAGCGAGCCGAGGGCGGTGGCGACGTCTTCGCCGAGCGTCCACACCGTCACGTTGCGCATGCGTTCCACCTTGTTGCGCACGCCCTGCCACCAGATATCCGACGTGCGGCCGCCGTAGGCGATCACGATCACCTCGTTCGAGCGACCGCTCGCCTTGGCGATGCGCCGTTCATCCGGCTGGCCGACTTCGATCCACGTTTCGATCGCGCCGGTCAGATCCTTTTGCCAGAGGTCCGGTTCGTCCACGTCCGACAAACCTTTGCAGAATTCAAGGCGTTCCTGCGCGAACAGCGCGAACGCGGCGACGCGGACCATCATCCGTTCGTCGGTTTCCGAGGGATGGCGGGCGATCGTCAGCGAATGGTCGGCGTAGTAGTGCCGGTCCATGTTGGCGATCTGCAGTTCCGCCTTGTAAATCGTCGATTTGAGAGCCATGCCGTTGCTAAACCAGGCGCTCGCTCCACCGGAGCGAACTGAAAAAGAATCGTCGACGGCGCGTTGCCGTTTTCCGTGTTTGTTGTACATCTTCTGTTCCTCCCGCGCCGCCAGCCGGCTGTCATGACCACGGGAGAAGCATTTATCGCGCCACTGTCGGTTCGAAAGCGGTGCCGTAGACCTCGCCAGCGGCTTCCCGCAAGGCTTCGAGCACGACCGAGGCCGCCGGCGAAAGCAGGTGCGACTGGCGCGTGATGATACCGAATGTATCCATCCTGCACGGTAAATCGATCGGTAATCGCTTCAGAACGCCATACTGTTGGTATTGACGCGCCACTTCGTCGGGTAAAACCGCCAACATGTCGCTTTGGAGCAGCAAGCTCGAAATCGCCAGAAAATTGTTGGTATTGACCACGTTTTGCGGCGGATTCAGCCCGATTTGCGAAAACATCAGATCGAAGCGATGGCGCAAAACGCTGCCCGGCGGATGCAAAACCCAGCTGGCGTTGACGATTGCACGCAATGTCAAACCCGTCTCATTTTCGAGATGATGGCCGGGACGCGCCACCACGCACAGCGGTTCGTCGGCGAGCGGTTCGTAGCGGACTTCGGTCTTGAACTGGTTTTGCCGCTCCAACACGCGGCCGATCATGATGTCCAACTCGCCTTCCGCCAGCCGCGGCAGCATCACGTCGGAGGTTTCGACCTCTGCCCAGATTTGCAGTTGCGGATAGCGTTCTTTCACGCTGGCGATCGCGCGCGGCACCATGGTCGCCGCGGCCGCCGCGATCACGCCGATCCGCACCTGCCCCGCCAGGCCGGCGCGCAACGCCGAAATCTCGTCGTGTGCATGACTCAGATTCGACAGCACCATGCGCGCATGACGGATCATGACCTCGCCATACAACGTGGCGTGCATGCCGTGCGGCGTGCGGTCGAACAGGCTCACTTCCAGCATTTCCTCGAGCTCTTTGAGCAGACGCGACGCGGCGGGCTGGGTCATGCCGAGCACGTCAGCGGCCCGCCGGACGTTGCCCTCCTCTTCCATCGCTGCGAGCAGCAGCAACTGCCGCGTCTTGAGCCGCGCCCGCACGAACCAGTTCGAGTAGCTACGCGTCATGGCTTGTCTCCCACCTGTTTTCTGTCGAACAGAGTGGGCGCTTTAGCGCCTTACTCTGGTCCCACGCAAAGATGCTTGCTGATAAGGCGGCTCGAAGCCACGAACCGCGCACTCTGCCAAGGCAAGGCCTCATCATGCCATATCGAAATTGATATCGGGATAGCCTAAAAAGGGATTGGAAAGTTATTGGGGCGGCTCATACCATTCGTGGACTTTCTGAGCTTCCCCACGTGGCGCCCTTCCGTCGATGAACCGCGATCCGCTCGTCCCACTCGTTGCAAGTCCGTTCCGCCACTACATCAATGGCGGATGGGAGACGGGCGCGACCACGGGCGTCTCGCTCAATCCGTCGGATCTGGACGACCCGGTCGGCGAATATGTGCGAGCCGACGTGCGGCAGACGGACATGGCCATCGAAGCGGCGCACGCGGCCTTCCGCGAGTGGTCGCTGGGTTCGGCGCAGCGTCGCGCGGATGCACTCGACGCCATCGGCAGCGAGATACTCGCGCGCCGCGACGAACTCGGCCGGCTGCTGGCGCGTGAAGTCGGCAACACGCTGGCCGAGGCCTTGGTCGAGGCGACGCGTGCCGGACAGATCTTCAAGTTGTTCGCGGCCGAAGCCTTGCAGGCTTTCGCCGAACCCGTCGCGTCGGCGCGTGCCGGCGTCGAGATCGACGTGACGCGCGAACCGCTCGGCGTGGTCGGCATCATCGCGCCGTGGAGCGCGCCGCTGGCGATTGCCGCGGCGAAGATCGGCGCCGCGCTCGCTCACGGCAACTGCGTCGTGTTCAAGCCGGCAGAATCGGTGCCGGCTTGCGCGGCGGCGCTGGGCTCGATCATCAGCCGCGCCGGTTTGCCCGCGGGCGTGTTCAATCTCGTGATGGGCAGCGGCCGGCAAGTCGGCGCGCGGATCGTCGCGCATCCGTTGACGGCGGCGATCAGCTTCACCGGCTCGGCGGAAACCGGCACACGCGTGCTGCAAGCCGCTGCCGCCCGCCAGGCGCGAGTGCAACTAGAGATGGGCGGCAAGAATCCGTTCGTGGTTTTGGCCGACGCCGATCTCGACGGCGCCGTCGAGGCCGCCTTGATCGGCGCCTATGGCTCGACGGGTCAACGCAGCACCGCGGCGGCGCGTCTGATCGTCGAACGCGCGGTGTTCGAGCCGTTCGTCGACGCATTGCAGGCGAAGCTCGCCAAACTTTCGATCGATCACGCCTTGAAGCACGGCACGGACATGGGTCCCGTGGCCAACGCCGCGCAGTTGGAGCGCAATCTCGACTACGTGCGCATCGGTCAACAGGAAGGCGCGCAATTGCTGCACGGCGGCCGGCAATTGGAGCGCGCGACGCGCGGCTACTTTTTCGAACCGGCGCTCTTCATCGGCGAATCCGAACATCGTGTCGCGCGGGAGGAAATTTTCGGCCCGCTCGCCGTCGTGCTGCGCGCGGACGACTACGACCACGCGCTGCATCTCGCGAACGACACCGCATACGGTCTGTGCGCCGGCATCTGCACGCGCTCGCTCAATCGCGCGCGGCATTTTCGCCGTCATGTGCACAGCGGTCTCGTCACGATCAATCTGCCGACCACTGCCGTCGAGCATCACGCGCCCGGCGGCGGCCGTAAGGCGTCGGCTTACGGCGCCACGGATGCCGCCTTCTGGACCGCCGTGAAAACGGCGTACGTGGCGGGCTGATGGTGATGAGACCGCTTCACTTCACCGCGCACCTTAACGCTCATCCGCGTCCCGGCTGACGCCGCCGTGCATCACCCGCTGCAACTAAACGAAATCAATGCAGCCTTTCAACTTCAGGAGACAGATATGACCAGCAAGCTTCGCCGTTTGACGCTATCCGCGATGGCGGCCGCCGCCCTCGCCGCGCCCTTTGCCGCGCAACTTTCCGCGCACGCGGATCAGCCGCTCAAAGTCGGCTTCCTCGTGAAGATGCCGGAACAGGCATGGTTCATCAACGAACAGAAAGCCGCGAGCGCGCTCGGCCAGAAGGACGGCTTTGCGGTGGTGAACATCGGTACGCCGGACGGTGAAAAAGTGCTGGCCGCGATCGACAACCTCGGCGCACAAGGTGCCAAAGGCTTCGTGATCTGCGCGCCGGACGTGCGTCTCGGACCGGCGATCCAGGCGCGGGCGAAGCGCTACAACATGAAGTTCGTCACCGTTGACGATCAACTGGTCGACTCCACCGGCAAGCCGCTGCCGAACGTGCCGCATCTGGGCATGTCCGCGTTCAAGATCGGCAATCAGGTCGGCACCGCGATCGCTGAAGAGATGAAACGCCGCGGCTGGAAGCCGGAAGAAGTCGGCGCGCTGCGCATTACGAACTACGAATTGCCGACCGCGAAACTGCGCACCGATGGCGCGACGCAATCGCTGATTGCCGGTGGCTTCAAGAAGGAAAACATTTTCGACGCCCCGCAAAAGACGACGGATGACGAAGGAGGCTTCAACGCGTCGTCGCCGGTGCTCGCGCAGCATCCGAACATCAAGAAGTGGGTGATCTTCGCGCTCAACGAGGAAAGCGTGCTGGGCGGCGTGCGCGCGACCGAGCAATTGCATATTCCGGCCGCGGACGTGATCGGTGTCGGCATCAACGGCGCGGGCGAAGCGTTCGCCGAATTCCAGAAGAAAGAACCGACGGGCTTCTACGGCACGATCGCCGTGAGCTCGACGATGCACGGCAAGGAAAGCACGGAGAACCTCGTCGAGTGGATCAAGGACGGCAAGCAGCCGCCCGCCGATACGCAGACCACCGGCAAGCTGATGGTGCGCGGCAACTGGCAGGACGTGCGTAAAGAACTCGGTATTTAAGCGCGATTCGAGTCTGCACGTTGCGGGCCGTCTCTCGCTCACGCGGGAGGGGCCCGCACAGGTTGTTCACCAGCTTGAGGTTTTTCGATGACGTCTTCACACACCGTGTCCCACACCGCTGAAGCGGCGCCCTCGCCTGCGCTCGCGTCCACCGAGCCGTATCTGCGGCTCGACGGCATCACCGTGCGCTTTCCCGGCGTGCTCGCGCTCGATCAGGTCTCGCTCGAAGTGCGGCGCGGTGAAGTGCACGGCTTGATGGGCGAAAACGGCGCCGGCAAATCGACGCTGCTCAAGGTGTTGTCCGGCGTGAATCAACCCGCGGCGGGCACCTTGTCGCTCGATGGCGTCGAACAGCAGTTCACCACGACGAAGGCCGCGATCGCCGCGGGCGTGGCGATCATCTATCAGGAATTGCATCTGGTGCCGGAACTGACGGTCGCGGAAAACCTGATGCTCGGCGCTCTGCCGAATCGTTTCGGCATACTGGACGAAAAAGCGCTGGTAGCGCGCGCCGTGCGCGAGCTGGAACGGCTCGGCGAAAAGATCGATCCATCGCAGCAAGTGAAGAATCTTTCGATCGGCCAGCGGCAAATGATCGAAATCGGCAAGGCGCTGATGCGCGACGCGCGCGTGATCGCGTTTGACGAACCGACCAGCTCACTGTCGTCGCGTGAGACGGCGCAACTGTTCCGGATCATTCGCGCGTTGAAGGCCGAGGGTCGCGCGATCATCTACGTCACGCATCGAATGGATGAAGTCTACGAGCTGTGCGATCGCGTGACCGTGTTTCGCGACGGCCGCCGCATCGATACGTTCGAAGCAGGTGAAGGACTCGATCGCGATCGCTTGATCAGTTGCATGGTGGGCCGTTCGATCGCCGACGTGTACGGCTATCGCTCGCGCGATCTCGGCGACGTGCAACTCGACGTCAAGGAATTGATGGGGCGCGGCCTGCGCGAACCGGCTTCATTCGCGGCGCGTAAAGGCGAGATCGTCGGCTTCTTTGGACTCGTCGGTGCGGGTCGCTCCGAGTTGATGAAGCTCATCTACGGCGCGGTAAAACCGGTTGCCGGCGAGATCACGCTCAAAGGCGAGCGCGTGCACTTTGCCACACCGCGCGACGCCGTGCGCGCGGGCGTGGCACTGTGTCCCGAAGATCGCAAGCAGGAAGGCATCGTCTCGATCGCCTCCGTATCGGACAACCTCAACATCAGTTGCCGCCGCCATTTCAGCCGCTTCAACGTGCTCAACGGCCGCAAGGAAGCGCAGACCGCCAAAGAGTTCATCGGCAAGCTCGCGATCAAGACGCGCAACGGCGAAACGCCGATCGGCACACTCTCCGGCGGCAATCAGCAGAAGGTGATTCTGTCGCGCTGGCTTGCCGAAGACATCGACGTGTTCCTGATGGACGAACCCACGCGCGGCATCGACGTCGGCGCGCGCAGCGAGATTTATGGGTTGCTGTACGGGCTCGCCGAAGCGGGCCGCACGGTGATCGTCGTGTCGAGCGATCTGGCCGAAGTGATCGGCGTTGCGGATCGCGTGATCGTGATGAAGGAAGGCCGCATCGTCGGCGATCTGCCCAAGGCGCAGGCCACGCCGGATGCGCTGATCAAGCTCGCCCTGCCCCGCTGACGCCGCCGCACATCCTCGACACCACGAAGGCAATTGAATCGAATCGCGCCATTGAAACGGAATACAAACCATGCATACACCCTCAACCGATTCCTCGACCCCAGCCGTCGCCTCAGCGGGCCTGAGCGCGCGTGCCGCGCGTACCTGGGACCTGATCAACAAGTCCGGCATCGTGATGGTGTTCGTGATTCTGTTCGCGGTTTTGTCGTTCACCGTGCCGGATTTTTTAAGCTCGCGAAACATCCAGGGCTTGCTGCTCTCCGTCACGCTGATCGGTTCGATCTCGGTGACGATGATGTTCGTTCTCGCGCTCGGCGAAGTGGATTTGTCGGTGGCGTCGATCGTCGCGTTCGCGGGTGTGGTGGCGTCCACGCTGATCACTGCGACGCATAGCGTGATGCTCGGCGTCGCGGCCGGCGTGCTCGCGGGTGGCGCGGTCGGACTCGTCAACGGCGTGCTGGTCGCGCGCTACAAGATCAACTCGCTGATCGTCACGCTTGCCATGATGGAAGTCGTGCGCGGCCTCGCCTACATCACCTCGAACGGCGATGCCGTGATGATCTCCGAAGAGCGTTTCTTCGACCTCGGCGGCGGCGCGTTCCTCGGCATTTCGTATCCGATCTGGAGCAACATCGTCGGCTTCGTGCTGTTCGGATTTTTGCTGAAGAAAACGGTGTTCGGCAAGAACGTGCTGGCCGTCGGCGGCAATAGCGAGGCGGCGTTGCTGGCCGGCTTGCCGGTGACGCGCATCAAGATCACAGTGTTCGTATTGCAGGGCCTCGTCACTGGGTTTGCCGGCGTGATGCTTGCGTCGCGTATGAGCCTGGGTGATCCGAAGACCTCTGTCGGCCTCGAACTCGGTGTGATCTCGGCGTGCGTGCTCGGCGGCGTCTCGCTCACGGGCGGCGTCGCGACGATTTCGGGCGTGCTGGTCGGCGTGCTGATCATGGGCTCGGTGCAGGACGCCATGAGCCTGCTGAACGTGCCGACCTTCTACCAATACCTCATTCGCGGCGGGATCCTGCTGCTGGCGGTGCTGTTCGATCAGTTCCGCCGCAGCAAACGCGTGCACTGACGCGCGCCCCCCGCCCCATGTTTGCCAACAGGAGATTTCATGGCTGATTCGAATCAGACTAAAAAGCCGCTGCGCAGCCAGGCGTGGTTCGGCCTCAAGGACCGCGACGGTTTTCTGCAT
>NZ_JARESV010000059.1:0-48524 GCF_046026985.1 Paraburkholderia sp. RL18-101-BIB-B | reverse complement strand
AGCCGCTTCCAACCGCCAGCTCATAAGCGGGTGTCTCGCGCAGTCGCGGTAGTGGTACATCTGGAATCTGTGTTCTCGCACATTCTGCCTCAGTGACAAGGCGCTCATTCTTCCCGCCTCGCGCGATGCGCGCGCCGGAACGGTCTGCTTAAAATCCGTGGGTTTCGCTGTGCGCGGTGGGGGCCGCCGGCTTCGGCTCGGCGAAGTGCCGTTAAAGGCTTCCGGTTCTTTAAGCGTGGTTGCGTCGGGAAAACGTTAGAGCTGACTCGGTGCATTCGCGGTCACCGCGGCGCGCGCTTCGCGTCGTGCCGCACTGCCCTCGGAATGCGAAAGGCGCATGCGCCTTTCTTCATGGCCGCGGTGCGATGCCACGGCTCACGGTCAGTGTGCGATCGCTGTGCGACGCGAGATCGTTTTGAATTGCATCTGCATGTTCTGTGTCCCCCTCGCCGCGCCGATACGTTCGCGGCTATCCATCGCTGTCCGCGTAGCCTTCGCCGGAAGGTCCGCTGCGTGGCGCGCCGTGATGCGGCTCTGCGGAATTCCCTTCGCATCGAGTGCGATGACCTGGTATAACTCGCGGTCAATCTCGACTTCGCTTTGGTAGTCCTCGACGGTGTCCAACAGCAGTTCCAGCAATTTCCGTTGCCGGTGTCTTTCTTCCCGTGTCACGGCCGGACTCCGAACTATTGAGGCCGCGAGTGTGACCAACTTGTCCAGTTGGCTTAGCTGCCGTTCAAGCAGTCCAAAGGCAGATAAGGCGAGTTTTTCGTATTGAAGTGCGTCAACGGGTGCGCGCGACGTGGTGCGTGAATGCTTGGCGGTTTTACTCATGGCGCGATCTCCCTGAAACGTATTCGATCGCCCACACACGCGATTAAGCGGTGGTGAGCGGGCACAGTGACAAGGTTGGCGGCCGGCGTAGAACCAGAACCGGCAGACCCGAAGGTCTCCTTGCCACGGCCCGCCCATAAAAAGATAGCGCGCGAAGGCTAACGCACGTCTGACTGAGCAGGCGCACGGGTTCTACTCTACACACAGGCCGCCAAGCCTGACCGTCGTTGTCTCGACGGCAAATTGAGTCTAGAACGCATCGATCGACGAGTGATCACCTGCCCAGGCTAAAAACCGTGCACCTCCAACATTTCTGAAATTTCCCAAGCATCACCCGAATGCGAGGACTACAGCGGTAGGGAAACGCCGAACGAAAACGAAGCGAACGGGGTAAATGAACGACCGCGACGGCGCGCGCAGCGCCGCCGGAAGAATGAGCGCCTTGTCACTCACGCGGAATGTGCGAGAACACAGATTCCAGATGAACCACTACCGCGACTGCGCAAGGGACCCGCTTATGAGCTAGCGGTGTGAAGCGGCTTTCTTTGCCTACTTTCTTTGCCGCCGCAAAGAAAGTAGGTGCCGCCCCGCACAGGGGCAACGCTAATAGACCACTAACAAAACAATGAAAGGCCAACGCCCAAAACATCCGCCAAAAACCCAAAAAAGCGATAATAGAAACCCCGAAGCGCCGCAGGCAAAAAGCACACCCCAATGATCATCCGCCCCCACCTCCATTGGTTCCGCATGCTGCTAGCCTGGCGAGGCTCCGTCCTCCCGCAGTTGCTCCCGCGCCTATTCCTGATCTTCTGCATTTCGATCGTCGCCGTGGCGGCCCACGACCACCTGCTCCCGATCTCGCTCAACCTCAACACCACGGCGCCCTTCTCTTTGATAGGCATCGCGCTGGCGGTGTTCCTGGGCTTCAGAAACAACGCCAGCTACGACCGCTGGTGGGAAGCCCGCAAGCTCTGGGGCCAACTGCTGAACGAGTCACGCTCACTCATCCGCCAGACGCTCACGCTGCCGACAAAACAGCTCCCACAAGAAGACATCAAAGAATTTTTCATAGCGCTCAGCGCCCTCCCGCACGCGCTGCGTCATCAACTCCGCAAGGGCGACCCACGCGAAGACCTCGCCGAACGCCTGCCGCCAGCCCTCTTCGCCCGCGTCATAGCGTCGCGCTACAAACCGGCCACCTTGATGCTTTACCTCGGCGAATGGGTGCAACGCCACGCTCGCTCAGGCGCGATCGATCCAATGGCGGTCATCGCCTTCGATCGGAATCTGAATGGAATCTCGGAAGTAATCGGCGGATGCGAGCGCATTGCTTCGACGCCGCTGCCGTTCGCCTATTCGGTGATGATTCACCGCACGGTGTATTTCTTCTGCGCGTCCCTGCCGTTCGGACTGGTGGACAGCATCGGCATCTTCACGCCCGTCTTCGCGGTCTTCGTGGCGTACACGTTCATGGCGCACGAAGCCATTGCATCGCAAATCGAAGAGCCTTTCGGCATCGACGACAACGACCTCGCGCTCAACCTGATGTCCGTGGCAATCGAGGACGCCATGCGCGACATGCTCGGCGAACCGGCTGTTCAATTGCCGAGCCCGGAAGCGGAAGGCTACATAGTCAATTAAGCAGGCTCACGCCCGAGCACACCGCTCAACTATTGCCGACTGTTTCCGACAATCGCTTGAGTGTCGCGACCCGCGCGCCGATCACATCGATACGACTGCGCTCATCGACCACCGGCGTCGTGGCGTTCAGATACGCAGTCCACGCCTTCTGTGCATGCGTCAGTGTCGGACGCGTACGCGCCGGCATCTTCGACTGCAAGCGTCGGTAATAGCGGTTCAGATCGAACATCGCGTGTTCGCACTGCGCGTCCGCGCTGCAGGCACGCACCCGGCGCGGCGGATCGCCGCCGGCGCTCGCCTTCGCCACCGCGCTGCGCAGCGCCAGCGCGCGGTCGCGCACCGGCTGCAATTGCATGTCGGCTTCGGCGAGCACGTACATCGTGCCGCGCGTCGTGGCGAACACGGCCGCAAGCAACTGCTTCTCGGCATCGCGTGAAGCCTGCCAGCTCGCCTGACTCTTTTCCCACTGCTTGCGCCGCGCGGGCGGCAACTTCTGCTGAAGCTGCTGCCACGCGTTATCGAGCGCGGTCTTCCAGCCGATCCGCGCGTTGTCCATGCACTGCACTTGCCCTGTTGTCGACGACATGTCGCTGCGCGCAAGACACGCGCGCATCGACGCATCGATCGGATCGGCGGCGGCGACTTCGGCGTGCGCCGATAGCGGAAGCGCGCCTAGCACCGCAGCCGAAGCCAGCGCCAACGCGCCGAACGCGCGACGCGCGCCGCGAACGCCGACGCCGGCCGCCAACAGGGACTTCACCCGCCGCATCGTCAGGCGCGAACGCAATCGACGAAGTATTCGATGCGCCCGTTGATCGTTTCGCCGACGAGTCCGTGGATGTCCGTGTGGAAACCCGGGAAGCGCTCGTTGAACTCGCGCGCGAAACGCAAATAGTTGACGATGGTCCTGTTGAAGCGCTCGCCCGGAATCAGCAGCGGAATGCCCGGCGGATACGGCGTCAACAGGATCGACGTGACGCGGCCTTCGAGTTCGTCGATAGGCACGCGATCGATCTCACGGTGCGCGAGCTTGGCGAACGCGTCGGACGGCTTCATGGCCGGTTCCATGCTCGACAGGTACATCTCGGTCGTCAAGCGCGCGATGTCGTTCGCACGGTACACGCTGTGAATCTGCTCGCACAGATCGCGCAGGCCGACGCGCTCGTACATTGGATGATGCGAGACGAACTCGGGCAGCACGCGCCACAGCGGCTGGTTGTTGTCGTAGTCGTCCTTGAACTGCTGGAGTTCGGTGACCATCGAGTTCCAGCGGCCCTTGGTGATGCCGATCGTGAACATGATGAAGAACGAATACAGCCCGGTCTTCTCGACGATGATGCCGTGCTCGGCCAGATACTTCGTGACGATCGCAGCCGGAATGCCCGACTCGCCGAAGCCGCCGTCCATGTCCAGACCCGGCGTGACGATGGTCGCCTTGATCGGGTCGAGCATGTTGAAGCCTTCGGCCAACGGACCGAAGCCGTGCCACTTGTCGTTCGGGCGCAGCATCCAGTCTTCGCGCGAGCCGATGCCTTCTTCGGCGAACTGGTCCGGGCCCCACACCTTGAAGAACCAGTCGTCACCGTATTCGGCGTCGACCTTGCTCATCGCGCGGCGGAAGTCCAACGCCTCTGCGATCGACTCTTCGACGAGCGCGGTGCCGCCCGGCGCTTCCATCATGGCCGCGGCCACGTCGCACGAGGCGATGATCGCGTACTGCGGGCTGGTCGACGTGTGCATCAGATACGCTTCATTGAAGCGATGCTTGTCGAAGCGGCTGTTCTTCGAATCCTGCACGACGATCTGCGAAGCCTGCGAAATGCCGGCCAGCAGCTTGTGCGTGGAGTGCGTGGCGAACACCATCGCGCCGATGCGCGGACGCCCCGCGCCGATCGCGTGCATGTCCTGATAGAACTCGTGGAATTCCGCGTGCGGCAGCCAGGCTTCGTCGAAGTGCAGCGTGTCGAGCCAGTCGCCCAGCATCTCCTTGATCATCTCGACGTTGTAGATCACGCCGTCGTAGGTGCTCTGCGTGATGGTCAGAATGCGCGGCTTGAGATCCGGATTCTTCGCGAGTGCTTCGCGGGCGAACGGGTTCGCGAGAATCTTCTTCTTGATGTTTTCCGGTTCGAACTCGCTGCGCGGAATCGGCCCGATGATGCCGAAGTTATTGCGCGTGGGCGTGAGGAACACCGGAATCGCGCCGGTCATGGTGATCGCATGCAGGATCGACTTGTGGCAGTTGCGGTCCACCAGCACGATATCGCCCGGCGCAACCGTGCCGTGCCAGACGATCTTGTTCGACGTGGACGTGCCGTTGGTCACGAAGAACACGTGGTCCGCGCTGAAGATGCGCGCCGCGTTGCGCTCGGACGCCGCCACCGGACCGGTGTGATCGAGCAGCTGGCCGAGTTCGTCGACGGCGTTGCACACGTCCGCGCGCAGCATGTTCTCGCCGAAGAACTGGTGGAACATCTGGCCGAGCGGGCTCTTCAGGAACGCCACGCCGCCCGAGTGCCCCGGGCAGTGCCACGAGTACGAGCCTTCGTCCGCGTACTGCACCAGTTCCTTGAAGAACGGCGGCGCGAGCGAATCCAGATACACCTTGGTCTCGCGGATGATATGGCGCGCGACGAACTCCGGCGTGTCCTCGAACATGTGAATGAAGCCGTGCAGTTCGCGCAGGATGTCGTTCGGCAAGTGACGCGAGGTGCGCGTCTCGCCGTACAGAAAGATCGGAATGTCGGCGTTGCGGCGGCGCACTTCGGTCACGAACGCGCGCAGCGCGACGATCGCGGCGGCCAGCTCTGGCGTCTCGCCTTCCACCACCACGTTATCGACGTACGGCAGCAGTTCGTCGTCGTCGATCGAGAGGATGAAGCACGAGGCGCGGCTCGACTGCTGCGCGAACGAAGTCAGATCGCCATAGCTCGTCAACCCGAGCACTTCCGCGCCTTCTTTCTCGATGGCTTCGGCCAAGGCCCGGATGCCGGAACCCGAGATGTTCTCGGAGCGGAAATCTTCGTCGATGATGACGACGGGAAAACGAAACTTCATGGGCGATTCTCCAAAAAGAACGACCGCTGCATTCTCTAAATTGCAGCGGTCACCCGGTATAGCTGGTGGGTCAGTACGCTGCCGACGTCACGTCTTGGGCAACGTGACGCCGTGCTGACCTTGATATTTGCCGCCGCGATCCGCGTACGACGTTTCACAAATCTCGTCGCTTTCGAAAAACAGCACTTGAGCGACGCCTTCGTTCGCGTAGATTTTCGCAGGCAAAGGTGTCGTATTCGAGAATTCGAGCGTGACGTGCCCTTCCCATTCCGGCTCGAACGGCGTCACGTTGACGATGATCCCGCAACGCGCATAAGTGGACTTGCCCAGACACACGGTCAGCACGCTGCGCGGAATGCGGAAATACTCGACCGTGCGCGCGAGCGCGAACGAATTGGGCGGGATGATGCAGACATCGCCCTTGAAGTCGACAAACGACTTCTCGTCGAAGTTCTTCGGATCGACGATGGTCGAGTTGATGTTGGTGAAGATCTTGAATTCGTCGGCGCAGCGGATGTCGTAGCCGTAGCTCGACGTGCCGTAGCTGACAATCTTCCGGCCGTCTTCGGAGACGCGAACCTGATCGGGCGCGAACGGCTCGATCATGTTGTGCGACGCGGCCATGCGCCGGATCCACTTGTCGGATTTGATAGTCATAGGTGAACGCTGCTCGACGTGAATGACAGAGGTATGACGGATAACGACCCGGTAAGTGCCGGGTCACTTTTGGCTTACTGCGCGCCTTCGTTGCGCTGACTTCGGATACAAAGCCACGCCGCGGGCCGTCCGGCGCCCTAAACCCCTTCGGCTAAGTGCCCCGCCTACTCGGCAGGACGGGCACTCCGGCGAGGCAGCCGAACGAAAGGCGCTTATTTTACGCGATCGTGAGAATGCTGCCGCAGGTTGAGTTCGGGAGCGGCCCGATGCCAGCCCCGAGGCCGCCTGGCTGAACGCCGGCAGCCTGCGCGCGAGCCTCGATCAAGCGGCACGCGCAACGCTCATTGGCGAATCAATCCGCACGCGAGCGCGGGGCCCGCGCCATGCTGCGGATAGGCGTACGGATCGGTCGCGTCGTGATGCAGCAGAACCGCGCGCTGCAACACCGAGCGGATGCCGTCGAGCGAGACGTCCGGCGCGACGATGAAGCCCGTGGCCACGCCGTTCGCGTCCGCGTGAATATTGCCGAGGTCGCCCTCGACCCGCGCGCCCGATTTCAGACGCTCGGCGGCCGGCGAGAACACCTGGCCGGCGCTGGAACCGTCGGCGGCATTGCAGTCGCCGCGCTCGTGCACTTGCAAAGCGTGGTCGCTATTGGGCGGCATGCCCGAGAGATTGTAGGTAACCTGCACGCCGTCCGAGCGCTCGATGAACGTGACGAGACCGCGCGCCTGATTGCCCACGGTGGGCAGCAACTGCGCGTCCGCACGTTTTTCCTGTGGTCTCAGGAACGCGCTACAGCCGCATAACAGCACACTGCTGGCAGCCAGGACGATGAACGCATGCACCGCCTGCCCGTCGATTCGTTTTCCCATGCGATCCTCTTGCCGGCCTGGCGGCCGCCCCTGCGGCCGCCGAGCCGAACTTGTGAAGTCGACATGATACCGCGAGACCAGGCGAAAACAGACGCCTTGGGCCCTTGTCCGAACGGCTGTCAAGAGCGCCCCCAACCTGTCGCTTCGCGCCAGCCCCCCGAGGGGGGACAAAACTTGGGGCGGCCCGGCGTTTTCTCAGGTGTTCTGGACCACGATATTGGGAAACTTCGACGTCATGTCGCGAGCGCGTTCGGCGATATGGATCGCCACCTTGCGCGCGATCGACCGGTAGATTTCCGCGATGCGTCCTTGCGGGTCGGCCACCACGGTCGGCTTGCCCGAGTCGGCCTGCTCGCGGATCGCAATGTCGAGCGGCAGGCTGCCCAGCACGTCGACGCCGTATTCCTTGCCCATGCGCTCGCCGCCGCCGGCGCCGAAGATATGCTCTTCGTGGCCGCAATTCGAGCAGATATGCATACCCATGTTCTCGACGATGCCGAGGATCGGAATGCCGACCTTCTCGAACATCTTGAGACCCTTCTTCGCGTCGAGCAGCGCGATGTCCTGCGGCGTGGTGACGATCACGGCGCCCGTCACCGGCACGCGTTGCGACAGCGTCAGCTGAATGTCGCCAGTGCCCGGCGGCATGTCGACGATCAGGTAGTCGAGATCGCGCCAGTTGGTCTGCCGCAGCAGTTGTTCCAACGCGGAAGTGGCCATTGGGCCGCGCCACACCATCGGGTTGTCCTGCTCGATCAGGAAGCCGATCGAATTGGCCTGCAAGCCGTGGCCGGTCATCGGGTTCATCGACTTCTCGTCGGGCGACTCGGGGCGGCCGACGATGCCGAGCATCATCGGCAACGACGGGCCATAGATGTCCGCGTCGAGAATACCGACCGACGCGCCTTCGCTCGCCAGCGCCAGCGCAAGATTCACGGCGGTCGTGCTCTTGCCGACACCGCCCTTGCCCGACGCCACCGCGACGATGTTTTTAACGTTCGGCAACAGTTTCACGCCACGCTGCACGGTATGCGCCGCGATCTGCTGCGACACCTGGACACGCACGTCGGCCACACCCGGCACGGCGCGCAGCGCATCCGAAAATTGCGTGCGGATCGCGTCGAATTGGCGCATGGCGGGATAGCCGAGTACCACGTCGACGCTAACCGTGTCACCCTGCACCGCGACGTTCTTGATGTTCTTGGCGGCCGCGTAGGGCCGGCCGGTGTTGGGGTCAGCGACGGCTGCGAGGGCAGCGTCGACCAAAGCCCGATCGATACTCATTGACACTCCGTGGGGAACACCTGCGGCGCAGCGGAATCGAAATCTCGGCCACGCGCCGGAATTTGAAAGAAATTGTTAGACAGCATTGCGAAAACCAAGCGTGCCGGGCACCCTTCGGGCAGGCGGAACGCCAGGGGGCCGCATCGCTGCATGCTTCAGCCATTATTGTAGTGGCTGGCGGCAAGCCTTGCCGGAAGACCCTTCTTTACTGTCGGACCGAGGCTGAGCAGGGCGTAAGACTTCTCGTATTGTCGAGCCGGCGGCTTTACTGCCGTCAGGTTCGCCGTACGGATTTTTTCATATCGCCGCCTTGCTTGCCTGACTGGCTTCACTCAAGAGGAATCAAAAATGAATGCAAAAATTATGACTCGCCTGGCTGTCTTTGCTGTTGCCGGTTCGCTGCTGGCGGGTTGCGCCACCCAACAGGGCACCAACACGGCGGTCGGTACGGGCGTGGGCGCCGGCACGGGCGCTGCGCTGGGCGCGATCTTCGGCGGCGGTAAGGGCGCGGCGATCGGCGCGGGCGTCGGCGCGGCGGTGGGCGGCATCACCGGCTACAACTGGCAAGCCATTCACAACAAGCTGTCGGGCGCCACCAAGGGCACCGGCACGCAGATCACCGAACAGCCGGATGGCTCGCTCAAGCTGAACATTCCGAGTTCTGTCACGTTCGACACCAACAGCTACGCGGTCAAGCCGTCGTTCGCGCCGGTGCTGGACCAACTGGCGCAGACCATGCAACAGAATCCGGAACTGATCGCTCAGGTGGTCGGGCACACGGACAGCACGGGCCAGCCGGCGTACAACCAGACGCTGTCGGTCAACCGCGCGGAAAGCGTGACGGGCTACCTGGGCCAGCGCGGCGTCGCGCCGCAGCGCCTGTCGGCACAAGGCCTGGGCCAAACCCAGCCGATCGCCGACAACAACACCGAAGCCGGTCGTGCAGCGAACCGCCGCGTGGAAATCTATCTGCGCGCCACGGCTCAGCACACCACGCAATAAGGACGAGACCGCGGGAGATTGAGAAAGCCGGTCGCTGGGGCTGTATCACCGGCGACCGTTATGCTTTAGCAAGCCGTGGAAGGCGGAAAAAAGGAATCTTGCACGAGAACGAAAAAAATTTCGAACTCTGCGCAAAATCCGCTGTCTGTCTTTACGGTACGTGGCTGGCGATGCCGCCGCGTCACCATTCTCCTCTTGTCGTTGTTGCTCCGGGGTTAATAGCCCCGGTTTTTTTTGGGCGCTCGGTTTACACGCCGCGCCGCCCCACGATGACTCAGGCCGCGCCCCCAGACGGCCCGCCCCGCGCCCGGCGCCTGCCCTGCTAGAATCAACCTTTCGTCCCACCGCAGGCTCCCACCATCCTTATGTCAGCACCCGTAATCGATCTCTCCGCAGGCGCGCCGTCAGGCCGTCGCCAGATTCTCGTCACGTCGGCCCTTCCGTATGCGAACGGGCAAATCCATATTGGCCATCTGGTCGAATATATCCAGACGGACATCTGGGTCCGGACGTTGCGAATGCACGGGCACGAGGTCTACTACGTGGGCGCCGACGACACGCACGGCACGCCCGTCATGCTGCGCGCGGAGAAAGAAGGTCTCACGCCGAAGCAGCTGATCGACCGCGTTTGGCAGGAACACAAGCGCGACTTCGACAGCTTCGGGATTTCGTTCGACAATTACTACACGACCGACTCCGAAGAGAACCGCGTTCTCAGCGAAAACGTCTATCTGGCGCTCAAGGAAGCGGGCCTGATCGACGCGCGCGATATCGAACAGGCATACGACCCGGTCAAGGAAATGTTCCTGCCGGATCGCTTCATCAAGGGCGAATGCCCGAAATGCGGCGCGAAAGACCAGTACGGCGACAGCTGCGAAGTATGCGGCTCGACTTATCTGCCCACCGAGTTGATCAACCCGTACTCGGTCGTCTCCGGCGCCACGCCGATTCGTAAAACGTCGACGCACTATTTTTTCCGCCTCTCCGATCCGCGCTGTGAGAATTTCCTGCGCGCGTGGGTGGGCGGTCTGGCGCAGCCGGAAGCCACCAACAAGATGCGCGAGTGGCTCGGTGACGCCGGCGAAGCCAAGCTCGCCGATTGGGACATCTCGCGCGACGCGCCGTATTTCGGCTTCGAGATTCCGGGCGCGCCGGGCAAGTATTTCTACGTGTGGCTGGACGCGCCGGTCGGTTACTACGCGAGCTTCAAGAACCTCGCCGAAAAACGCGGTCTCGACTTCGACGCGTGGATTCGCAAGGGTTCGACGGCCGAGCAGTATCACTTCATCGGCAAGGACATTCTGTATTTCCACACGCTGTTCTGGCCGGCCATGCTCGAGTTTTCGGGCCACCGCACGCCGACCAACGTGTTCGCGCACGGCTTCCTGACCGTGGACGGCGCGAAGATGTCGAAGTCGCGCGGCACGTTCATCACCGCGCAAAGCGTGATCGACACGGGGCTGAATCCGGAATGGCTGCGCTACTACTTCGCGGCCAAGCTGAACAGCACGATGGAAGACCTCGACCTGAACCTCGACGACTTCCAGGCGCGCGTGAACAGCGATCTGGTCGGCAAGTACGTGAACATCGCGAGCCGGGCCGCCGGCTTCCTGATCAAGCGCTTCGACGGCCGCGTGCAGGACAGCGCGATGCAGCATCCGCTGCTCGCCTCGCTGCGCGCCGCCGTGCCGCAAATCGCCGCGAACTACGAAGCGCGCGAGTACAACCGCGCGCTGCGTCAGACCATGGAACTGGCCGACGCCGTGAATGCGTACGTCGACACCGCCAAGCCGTGGGATCAGGCGAAAGATCCGGCGAACAGCGTCGCGCTGCATGAAACTTGTACGGTGAGCATCGAAGCGTTCCGGCTGCTGTCGCTGGCGCTCAAGCCGGTGTTGCCGAAGCTCGCCGAAGCGGTCGAAGGCTTCCTCGGCATCGAACCGCTGGTGTGGGCCGACGCCAACGTGCCGCTCAGCTCCGCCCGCCCGATCAACGCGTACAAGCATCTGATGACGCGCGTCGATCCGAAGCAGATCGAAGCGCTGCTGGCCGCCAATCGCGACTCGCTGCAAGCCACGCCGGAAGCCGCCGCTCCGGCCGACGCCAAGGGCAAGTCGAAGGCGGCGAAAGCGACGACCGCCGACAAGGGCGAAACACCCAGCGTCATCTCGATCGACGACTTCGCGAAGATCGATTTGCGCATTGCGAAGATCGTCGACTGCAAGGCGGTGGAAGGTTCGGACAAGCTGCTGCAACTCACGCTCGATGTCGGCGAAGAGAAAACCCGCAACGTGTTTTCGGGCATCAAGTCGGCGTATCAGCCGGAGCAACTGGTCGGCAAACTGACGGTGATGGTCGCGAACCTCGCGCCGCGCAAGATGAAGTTCGGCCTGTCCGAAGGCATGGTGCTGGCCGCATCCGCCACCGACGAGAAAGCGGAACCGGGCCTGTATGTGCTCGAGCCGGATAGCGGCGCGAAGCCGGGCATGCGCGTGAAATAAAGCGCAGCGTCTCACGCCGAAGGCACGCATGAAAAAACGGCACGCCCTGAAAAGGCGTGCCGTTTTTATTTGCCTCTGCGCGAAGATTTAAGCGCGCCCGCTGCCCATCACCAGCGGATCCGGTCAAAGCGCCGCGTATAGAGCAGATCGACGCCGGAGAACGTGCCGCCGTAAGCCGCGACCGACCAGTAACGCGTCAGGTTGACCGTCGCCTTGATCGCATTGCTCGCCGACTGCAGCCCCTGTTCGTAGCCGATTACGAGCCGCTCGTTGATCGCCTTCGACACCATCACCACCTGCGGATCGGTCAGCCCCACTTCGCTTCGTCCGATCGAAAACTCGTCGAGCCCGAAAGTCTGCGCGATCCGCTTGCCGCTTGCGCTGCCGAGCAGTGCGAGCGCCGTCGTCATCGTGCTTTGCTGGCCGAGGTTATTACCCTGATCCGTGCCGTGGCCGAACAGCAGCCACGAGAGCTTTTCGTTATCCGGCACGTTCGGCTCCGACACCAGCTTCGCCGTCGGGAATTGAACCGTGCCCGTGACCTGCACGCCCGCCTCGACCTGCTGGTTGCGGCGCATGGCCAGGATGTTGATGCCCGGATTGGCCACAGGCCCGTTGAAGGTGAAGAAGCCGTTCTCGATGTTGAGCTTGCGGCCGAACGCGGTGTAGGTCGAGCCCTGCGTGACGCGCACGTTCCCCACCGCGCGCAGTGGCAGGTTCGGCGCGCTCATCGCGGTGATCGTGCCGGTCAGACCCAGGTCCGCGCCCTGGCCGCGGAAGCGGAAGTTGTTGCCGAGGCTGATGTCGATATTGGCGCGCGGGGCGAACGGGCCAATCGGCTTGTTGGTGCCAGGCACAGGCGGTGGCCGCTCGCCGGCCACCGAACCGTCCGGGCGCACCACCACGACGTCGTCGCCGAGCTTCGGCGCGGACTGCTCCGGCATGTCGAACAACGCGTGATCGACGACGAATTTGCCGTTGATCGCCATGCCGCCTTGCGCGCCGGCATTCGCGACGCTCGCGCTGCCTGACAGCGACAGGTTGCGATCCGGCGCCGCGAACAATTCGAGCTTGTCCGCGACGATGCTCGCCGTCAGATCCGGCTCCGCGCCGTCCAGACGCACACGGCCGGTGGCGCGCAAAGTGCCGCTCGCGCCATTGAATTCGACCTGTTGAAAGTCCACCAGATTGTGCGAAAGCGCGATGCGCACCACGCCGTCCTTCAATTGCACGCCCTGATCGACCATCGTCGCGGAGAGACCGTCGCCGAGCAGCGAGCCGGTCAGGTTCGGCTTGGCGACGGTGCCGGCGAGCGCGAGCTTGAGCGCGAGGTGGCCGTCGAGCAGATAGCTCGGACCGAACAGGCCGCCGGTGGTTTTCAGCGACGGCACGTTGGCGTTCACATTGCCGGTGAGCGCGCCGTCCTCGTTGACGGTCAGGAAGCCGTCGCGCATCACCAGCGTGGTGTGCGCGTCGGCGTCGATCACGCCGATGCGGCTCGCCTGCGCGTGAAAAGTGGCGTTGAGCCGGTTGCCGCCGCTGAATTCGGCGCGCGCGGCGATACTCGAAATACCGAGCGAGGCGAGGCCACGGCCGATTTCAACCGTGACGTCGCCGCTACGGCGCTGCAACTGGATGTGGCCGGTCGCCGTGCTGCCGAGCGCGAAGTCCCAGTCGCCGTCGAACACCAGATCGGTTTTGACGTGCGGCGGCTCACCCGTGATCTCGTGCCGCAGGGCCTGCAGACGCGCGACTGAAATGCCGGTCAAACTGCCTGCCGACTGAATCTTGCCGTGGTCGAAGGCAAAGGTTTTCAGGCTCAGCACCGCGCCTTCGAGCGTGAGCCGCGTCGTGCCGAGCGTCAGGCGGTCCGGCCCGGCGCTGACGGCGAGCGGCGACTCGAGATTCAACGCCGGTGTGCCGCGATTCTGCAGGCGCGTGACGGTGCCGTCCCAGCGCGTGCCGTCGCGCGCTTCGGTCAGCTTGCCGTTGGCGGCTAGCGTGAGATCGAGCGGACGGTCTTGCAGCTTGCCGGTGGCGGCGGCCTCGAGCGTGTGATTGGCGCGCGTGCCGGACAGACGCGCCGTGAGCACGTTCAGATCGACGCCGCCTGCGCTGAGGTTACGCGCGTCGGTGGTAAAGACCAGCGCGCCGTTCGCGCCGTCGCGCAGTTCGGCGTGTCCTTCCGCGTGGCCGATGCGGTTACTGCCGAACACCACGCTGTCGGCCTTGTAGTTCAGCACGACATTCGGATGCGCGAACGAGCCGGTGACGTCGCCATCGGCCGCGACGAGTCCGGCGAGACCGAAGCCGAGGCGCTCCAGTTCCGGCGCGTCGACGCGGAACTTCAGCCGGTCGCCGCGTGCGCCGAAGCTGCCTTGCAGATCCACCTGGTTGCCCGCGACCGAGAGGTTCGCGCGGCTCGGCAAAATCCGCGAGCCCGCCAGTTGGATTGTGCCGCCGCCGGTCAACGGCAGGCCGTCGTAGACGCTCGGCCCGAGCTTGAATTCGGCCTTGGTCGTGAAGACCGGGCCGAGCATGCCGGCCGCGGTGAGCGTGCCGTTCACACGTGCCTCGATCTTGCGGGCAGGCGGGGCGCCGCGTTTCGGCGGCGGCGGGGTTTTGCGCTCGACTACTTCGCTTTTGACTGCCGCCTTGGCGGTGTTTTTCACGACGGCGGCGGCCTTGTCGGCGGGCGCGGCGCTTTTTGCGCCGGCCGTGCTGCCCACTTGCGCGGCAGCCTCCGCGGTTTTGCTGTTTTTGGCACGGCTTGCCGACGGTGCCGGCGTCGGTCCAGTCACCGGCTTGCGCGACGGCATCTGCGAAGCCAGCGTCAACGGGTCGAAATCGATCAGCTGCGCTTTCAGGTTGTAGGTGGAATTCGCGTCGTGCTTGAGCGCGCCTGACAGATCGATGCGGCCTTTGCCCGACGTAATGCGTACGTCATTGAAGCTCATGCGGGCGGGATCGAATGTCACTTTGCCCTGGGCGCGCAGCGCCGCTTTCGGGTCGGCGAGATCGAGTGTGAGGCTCTGCACGTCGTCGTTCAGACGCACGCCGATAGGGCCAGACAGCTGTGTGGGCCGCACCGTTGCTTGCAGCGCGTTCAGGTCGAGGTTGGCGACTTTCAGATCGAACTGCCCACGCTTACCGCTCAGTGCGCCGCCACCAGTGAGCGTGGCGTTCTTTACGAGTCGCACGTTCAGGTTCGAGATGCGCTGCGCCTGGGCGTCGAGCCGAACGTCGGCGTTGGCGTCGATGATCGGCAGCAGGTTCTGGTCGATCGCACCGGGTTTGGCGTTGACGATCGAGACGTGGCCGGTGACTGCGAAAGTCGCGGCGGGTTTGGCGGTGGTGTCGGGGTTGGCGTCGCGTTTGCCGGTTGTCGCTATGGGTGGTTGCGCTGCGCTGGCGGCATTGCCTGCGCCCGCGAGGGCGCTTTGGCTGGCAGCGCGGCCGGCACTGGCTGCGTTGGCTGAACTGGAAGCGTTGGTGGCGTGGGGGGCGTTCGTGGTACTCGCAGCCTTCGTGACGCTCGTGGCATTGCCACCACTCGCCGAACTCGCGGCCTTTGCCGCTGCCTTCGCCCCACTTGCCGCACCGGCCCCGCGCGCAGCGCCTGTCGCACTCGCCGCACTTGCCCCCGTTACCCCACTCGCCCCCAACACGACCTCTTCCGCCGCACCCTGCCCCACCGGCTGCAACTCCGCCCGAACGGCCAGGTCGGCCAACGGCGCGCCGGGCGCAAAAGCCTGCGGGTTGATGTGATCGAAGGTCAGCGTAGCGCGCTGCAACGGCACGTCGCCGAACGGCGTAGCCTCGACCCTCGCATGACCGGCGAGTTTCATGCCGCTTGCATCGAGTTCCGCGATGAGATTCTCCAGCGAGCCGCTTAGATGGCCACCCACCTGTACCGCCTCGTCGTTCACCTTGCCCGAATAGCCGACGTCCCCAGTCAACGGAAACGGCCGCACACCGTCGAGTTTGGCGGCCGCCGTCACCGCGCCGAACGGCGTGTCCAGCCGCTCGATCGCGGCCTCGTGATGGCGTCCGTCGCTACGTCCATGAAAGACGAAGCGCGAGAATTCGGTCGTCGACGCGCCCTGATGCAGCAGCAGCTTGTCGACCTGGACATCGCGAACGTCGAGCTGCATCGGTAAGCGCAAGTCTTGCGGCAGCTTCACCGGCCCGCTGCTGCTCGACGACGAAGAACCAATACGCGCGTCCACCGTGCCGATATGCAGATAGTCGATGGTGAACCGCCACGGCTCGCGCGCGAGCGCCCAGCGGCCGGCCACGCGGTCGATCTGGATATCGGTGCCGCTGCCTTCGAGGCTGCGCCACCGCACTTGCCGCAATTGCAGGCCATTGGCGAGAGCGCCTCGCTCCAACGTGCCGCTCAGCTTGCCGCCCAGCAGCTTCACCGCCGCCTGCCACGCATAGGCGGTGCCGCGCTCGGTCGTCAGCGCGCCGTACAACAAACCCACCGCCAGCGCGAGCAACAGCACCAGCACGGCCACCGCCCACGCGAACGTTTTCAGCAGCAACCGGCCGAGGCGGCGCCTGGGCGGCGGCTGCTGTTCGGGCGGCTGCTCCGGCGGTTGTGCACCGGGGGGCTGCGCGGGAGGTTGGGCGGAAACGTCCGTGGTCATGCGTGGATCATGTGGAAGCAGGTTTTCATCAGAAGGCGATGCCAAGCGTCAGATACGGCCGCACGCTCTTGTTGCGAATGCCGTAGGCGACATCGACGTTGACCGGGCCGACCGGGCTGCGCCAGCGCGCCCCGACACCGACGCCGGGATAAAAGACTTTTTCGCCCCACGTGTCGGTGGCGGTGCCGATGTCGAAGAACGCGGCCGCGCCCCAGTCGTGACTGAACCAATGCTGGTACTCGGCCGAGCCCGTGACGAGATACTTGGTGGGCAGCACCGAACCGTCGACGTTGTTACCGATACTCTGATAGCCATAGCCGCGCACCGAATTCGAGCCGCCCGCGCGAAACAGCAGCGAGGCCGGAATGCCGCTCGAAGGGCCGCTCGTGAACACGCCGCCTAGTTCGGCGCGAATCAGCACGAGGTCTTCCTTGCCGATCGGCAGATACTGCTGGCCGCGCGCGTAGCCGCGGATGAAAGTCTGGTCGGTCAGCGCGCCTTTGACCGCGAAGCCCGCCTCGACGTGAATCAGGTTGCCCTTGCGCGGGAACAGCGGATCGTCGGTATTGCGCCGGGTCCACGACCAAGCCGGCACCAGCGCGCGGCTCGTGGTCGGCGCGAACGCGTTCTGATCGAGCCGGTCCTGGTAGAAGAGGAGCGAGTAGTTATAGTCGATGAATTGCGAGGTCCGGGCCCGTTGCACGCCGCCGCGAATACTGTAAATGCGCGTGTCGGATACGTCGGTCGTAGTGTAGGACGCCAGCACGCTATTGGTCCACGCACGCGGCCCCGGCGGCATGGCGAGCTGAATTTGCCCGTATTGCTGGATCTGGTCGATGCGCCCCTGGATGGTGAACGGCCACGCTTTGCCGAACGTGTCGAGATACGAATAGGAACCCTGGACCAGCGGGCCGTTGTCCGTCGAGTAGCCGACCCCGCCTCGAATGCTGTTGTACGGATATTCCGACACCTTCACGTGCACCGGCGTCTCGACCGGCTTGGCCGGGTCGCTGTCCACGTCGATCGCGACGCTCGCGTAGTACGGCGTGTTCTGCAACTGCCGCTGCAATTCGGTGATGCGCTGAACGTCGTAGATATCACCCTCGGAGATCGGATTCACGTTCTCAACGATCTTTTCCGGATAGCGCCGCGTACCCGATACATCGAGCTTGCCCATCGTGAAGGTCGGCCCGCTGTCGTACGTGACCAACAGTTTCGCCTCGTGCGTGCGTGGATCGACCCGCGCCTCGGAGTGGTAAATCTTCGCACCCAGATAGCGGCGCGCCTGCAGCGCCTTGAGCGAGGCGTTTTTCGCATCGTCCCAATCGCCCTGCGAGAACGGATCGCCTTCGTGCAGCGAAAATGCGAAGCGCGCGGCGTTTTCCTGGGCCGGATCCTCGGTCAGCACCGGCCCGCGAAACGACAGCGAAATCGATGAGATGACGGTCTGCGGGCCGGGATCGACGCTCACCGTGACGCGCTTCGCATTGTCGATAGTGCGCACGTCGGTGCGCACGACCGGGCTGAAATAGCCCTGCGTGGAGGCCAAGTCGCGGACCTGCTGGGGCGTGGCGGTAATCAGAAACTCGAACTGGTCGTCGCTGATGTCAGGGCGCTTGGCGAAACGCGCGATATCCAGGTGCGCTTCGAGCAGCTTGCGCAGCGAGCGCGGCGTGGCTTCGATATCGACCTTGTAGCTAGCCGCCGCTTTTGCGGCGTGGGCGTTGTCGGTGGCAAGCGTCAGCATGACGAGGGCGAATGCCAGCCACGTGCGCCACCAGCGCCGCATGGGCGTGCGATGCCCGCGCCCGGAACTGGCCTTGCCGCGCCGCAGCTTGTCGATCGCACACCCCGCCAAACAGGACCTCCAGCCGTGGTTGATGAATTCTTGTCGCTCAGCCGCGCCGCGGCGGCCGAAGCACGCTATTTGACCACATCGGCGGGACGCCGCGAGATCTCTAAAACTGTGTCCGCGGCTTGCCGGCGGGCTTTACCGTCGGGTTCGCGCGCGGCGCGCCATGCAGCGTGACGCCGACGCGGGTGTCGATGCCGATGCCAAAGCAGCTGGCCGGTGCCGGTGCCGGTGCCGGTGCCGGTGCCGGTGCCGTTGCCGTTGCCATTGCCATTGCCATTGCCATTGCCAGTGCCAGTGCCGGTGCCAGTGCCAGCGCCAGTGCCAGTGCCAGTGCCAGTGCCAGTGCCGCTTAGCCGATGCGGACACCAATGCCACCGTGTCGCGCTAACGCCAAGCACCCACAACGCCCGCAACGCCCACAACAGCCGCAACACCGCCACGCCCGCCGACGCGCCCGCCTTTGACGCACGCCCTGCCACGCGGGTTCCGGCTATTTTCACGCGCCGCCCGCCCGGCCTGGCCGCCGTTTTTCGACCGCGCGCCGCGCATGCGGTAAAATTATGGAATAGCAGCGGCGCCGCGCGAGGCAACGGGCCAATGAGCGCCGGGCAGCCGCCAATTCCTACACCACGGACGTCGAGCCATGTATCAATCGGACATCACCCAGTTCCTGAACCAGCTCAAGCAACAGAAACCCAATCTGGAAGCCGAACAACGCCGCGGCCGCGCGCTGCTGTGGGACAAACAGCCGATCGATCTGGAAGAACGCGCCGAGCAAAAAGCCTCGCGCGTAGAACAGACGCCTTACTCGTACTATCAAAACTTCTAAGCGCGTGAGTCACGCCGACGAGGCACACGGCGCAGCGCCGGCCGACGCCGCGCTCGCCGCGCCCGCCACCGATTCGACACCGGACATCGTCGACGGCATTGCTTTCGCACGCCTGTACGGCGAGCCGCTCTTCAAGCTGCCGACGGATCTGTACATCCCGCCGGACGCGCTCGAGGTGTTTCTCGAAACGTTCGAAGGACCGCTGGATCTGTTGCTGTACCTGATCCGCAAGCAGAACTTCAACGTGCTCGACATCCCGATGGCAGACGTCACGGTGCAATACCTCGGCTACGTCGACCAGTTGCGTCAGACCAATCTCGAACTCGCGTCCGAGTATCTGCTCATGGCCGCGATGCTGATCGAGATCAAGTCGCGCATGCTGCTGCCGGTGAAGAAGGCCGACAGCGGCGAAGAAGCCGAGGATCCGCGCGCGGAGCTCGTGCGGCGCCTGCTCGAATACGAGCAGATGAAGCTCGCCGCGCAGCGCATCGACCAGTTGCCCCAACTCGGGCGCGATTTCCTGCGCGCCGAGGTCTACATCGAGCAAAGCATCACGCCGCGTTTTCCGGACGTGAACAGCGAGGACCTGCGCGCCGCGTGGGCCGACGTGATCAAGCGCGCCAAGCTGGTCCAGCATCACAAGATTTCGCGCGAAGAGCTGTCGGTGCGCGAGCATATGAGCTCGATCCTGCGGCAACTGCAGAACGCGCGCTTCATCGAGTTCTCCGACCTGTTCGACACGAGCAAGGGCGTGCCGGTGGTGGTGGTGAATTTCATCGCCGTGCTCGAGCTGTGCCGTGAATCGCTCGTCGAAATCACCCAGGCGGAGCCGTTCGCACCGATCTATGTGCGCCTCGCCTATCTGCCCGCCTGAAGCCCTCGAACCGGGCGCAATTCCGCCCGGCGGGAGAAGGTGCCTCTTTTCGGTGCGGCAGGCACGCAAATCCACTACAATCCGGCGCTCCGAACCTGTCATTACCAGTGAGGCCGCGGGCCGCGCAATCCCAAGGGTTTTGCGTCCATCCGGTCTTGCGCCGCGCGAGGAAATCCCTGTCCGATCATGAAAGTCATCAGCTCGATCCATGAATTGCGCGACCAGTTGCGCGGCCAGAATCGCACGGCCTTTGTGCCGACCATGGGCAACCTGCACGAGGGCCATCTGTCGCTGATGCGTCTCGCTCGCCAGCACGGCGATCCGGTCGTGGCGAGCATCTTCGTCAACCGGCTGCAGTTCGGTCCGAATGAGGATTTCGACAAATACCCGCGCACGATGGAAGCGGACATCGAAAAGCTCCAGAAGGAAAACGTCTACGTGCTGTTCGCGCCGACGGAAAAGGATCTGTATCCAGAGCCGCAGGAGTACCGCGTGCATCCGCCGCACGATCTGGGCGATATCCTCGAAGGCGAATTCCGGCCCGGTTTCTTCCAGGGCGTGTGCACAGTGGTGATGAAGCTGATGTCGTGCGTGCAGCCGCGCGTCGCCGTGTTCGGCAAGAAGGATTACCAGCAGTTGATGATCGTGCGCCGCATGTGCCACCAGTTCGCGCTGCCCACCGACATCATCGCCGCCGAAACCGTGCGTGACACCGACGGCCTCGCGCTCAGCTCGCGCAATCGCTATCTGCAGGCCGCCGAGCGCGCCGAGGCGCCGATGCTGGCCGCTGAACTGAATCGCGTGCGCGATGCCGTGCTTTCGGGCGAGCGCGACTTCGCAAAAATCGAACAGGCGGCGATGGCGGCTCTTGCCGCGCGCGGCTGGCAACCCGACTACATCGCAGTGCGCAAGCGCTCGGATCTGCTGCCGCCGGGTCCGCAAGATGCGAACGCGGAACTGGTCGTGCTGGCCGCCGCCAAGCTTGGCGCCACTCGTCTTATCGACAACCTCGAAATCTGAAGCCGTCTTAGATAGCGTAGACACGCATAAGAAATCACACAGGATTGGTCATGCAACGCAACATGCTGAAGTCGAAGATCCACCGCGTCGCGGTCACGCACTGCGAGCTGCACTACGAAGGCTCGTGCGCGATCGACGAAGATTTGCTGGAAGCGGCGAACATCGTCGAAAACGAGCGGATCGACATCTGGAACATCAACAACGGCGAGCGTTTCTCGACTTACGCGATCAAGGGTGAACGCGGCAGCGGCATGATTTCGCTGAACGGCTCGGCCGCGCGGCGCGCGCAGCTGGGCGATCTGGTGATCATTGCGGCGTTCGCGGTGGTGGATGAAGCGGAACTGAAGACCGGCTGGAAGCCGGACCTGGTATTCGTGGACGACAACAACAAGATCAAGGGCAGCCGCGATCACGTACCGACGCAGAACTGGACCTGAGCGCGCTGTTGTTCAATTGAGCGTTCGTTACGCTCGCCGCGCGGAGGGTTGTCTAGGGCGAGCCACAGCGCAGGGGCGTCAGACGCAGATCTGGACCAGAGCAACTCGTAGTCCACTGGCGCACGCCTCGCGCGAAGCCCTCAGGATTAACAACGTCGGCCGCATCATCATGCAGCGGGCGGCCAAGCCGCCTGCCCTGCCGCTTCAACCCTTCTTGCCCGTGCCGTTAGTCCACTCGACGATCGGCTGCCACTGTTCCAGATCCTTCTCCACGCGGCTTTTCGCGACGTCCCACAAGGTCAGCCCGTGGGCCGCCAGTTGCACGTAATTCTGCGTGTCGCGCAAGAAGCCCAGCACCGGCAGCTTCAAACCCTCGACAAAGCGGTGCAGTTGCTCCGCCGAGCGCGTGCGCGCATCGACGCGCATGCCGACTACGCCGATTTCGATCGCGCCTTTCCTGACCGCTTTCTCCTTGGCAAGCCGCTCAAGGAATTCCTGGGTGGCCAGAATATCGAACATGGACGGCTGGAGCGGCACGATCACCTTGTCGGCCAGATCCAGCGCGATACTCAGACGATTGCCGTGCAGCCCGGCCGGCGTGTCGATGACAGCGTGCTCCAGCCCTTTGGGCGGTCTGGCCGGCGCGTCCTGATTGACTTCCCAGCTTTCGATGGCCGGCAGCGTGTCGGGCCGCAGCGACAGCCACGCGTGCGCGGACTGCTGCTTGTCCAGGTCCGCCAGCGCGACCCATTCGCCGGCCGCGGCGAAATAGCCGGCCAGATTGGTCGCCAGCGTGCTTTTACCCACGCCGCCCTTCGGATTCGCCACCACGATCACCGTCATGAATTCTCCCGGAAAGAAGGCTGGACGCCGCCAGCCGGTTTGCCGCGTATTTGCTCTGACCTGCGCAAGTGTGCCCGCATTCGTGCCGGACTCGTGCCGGGTTCAGGTCCACTTGCCGACCCAGCCGTTGATAATATCGACAAATGCACGTTGGCCGAAGCCCCCAAACGGGTAATTGGCCGCCGTGTCCCGCCGATTTTTCCATCGAGGAACCGAATCTCATGAGCAAACTCCGCCCGGAATGCACCGTCGAACACCTCCACGAACGCCAGGAAGGCTCGCTGCCCGCCTTGCTGGGCGTGCATGTGCTGTCGCTGGAAGAAGGCGTCCTAACCGCGGAATTGACCGTGCGCAAGGAATTGCTCGCGCCGAACGGGTTTTTGCATGCCGCCACCGTGATCGGTCTCGCCGATACCGCCTGCGGCTACGCCTGCATCGCGCATCTGCCGCAGACGGCGCGCAATTTCACGACCATCGAGCTGAAAAGCAATTTTCTCGGCACGGCGACGGAAGGGACGATTCGCGCGGTCGCGAAAGGCGTGCATCTCGGGCGCAACACGCAAGTGTGGGACGCCACGGTCACCGATCCGAACGGCAAGACGATGGCGTTGTTTCGCTGTACGCAGATGGTGTTGTATTGAGTGCATCAACGTGGCGCAGCGCGGCGTCGCGCCATGAAAAAAAAGCACGCGGCCTTCCGGGCGCGTGCCTTTGATTACAAGTGTGGACCGATCAGGCAGCCACCGCCCGCGGCGCCTTCACCCCACTAAACGCCAGCGCTCCGCCACCAAGCAGCGATTGCACTACCAACGTCACCGCCCAGAACGCCGGATATTCCCAGCCGCCGTTCGGCGATGCGAAACCCCAGCCGTTATGCAGATGCTGCGACATCGCGCCGAGCATGAACGGCAGCAGCACCAGCGCGACCCAGCGGACCTGCACGCCGAGCAGCAGCGCAATGCCGCCGAACAATTCGACGAACGCCGTCACGTAGCCGAGCCAACCGGGCAAACCGAGCGAGACGAAGAACTGCGCCGTGCCGGGCAGCGTGAAGACGAAAATCTTTTGCAGACTGTGAGCGAGATACAGCACGCCCAAGGCGACGCGAAGGAGTAAAGCGGCCAGATCGGCGGAGCGGTTCGAGTTCATGACGAGATCCTTGTCGAGAGAGACGGTCCCGAGGCGGCCGTCGATGTCAGAACTCTATTCGAACCATATGAGGTGAAAAACCGCTCTACAGGCTTTGATTATTTCCCAACAGGATTTAATCGGCACTGCGCGCTCGACGCCCCATCACCCAATCGCCGCAAACAATTTCGGCAGATCGAGATGCTGCGCGAGCGTATCCGCGAGACGTTCCAACGACGCCTCGCGCAACGCCGGGTAATCGATTTCCTCGGCGTCGGTCAAACCTGCCCAAGCGAGCAAGGCGGCGCACGCGGCCGGCGTGTCGAACAGACCGTGCACGTAAGTCGCGAGAATCTGGCCATCGGCGGAAATCGCGCCGTCGGGATACGCCGCCTGCGTGTCGCCCAATCGCAGCGCGGGCGCGTCGAGCGCCGGGCCGCGCGTCTCGCCCATATGAATCTCGTAGCCGGCCACGTCGGGCGAACCGGGCAACGCCAGGCGTCCGGTCACGTTCTTCAGCGTCTTCTCACGCGTGAGCACCGTCGAGTAGTCGAGCCAGCCGAGTCCCGCCGACGTCCCCGGCGCGCCCTCCACACCATGCGGATCGGCCACCTCGCGCCCGAGCATCTGCATCCCGCCGCAAATGCCGATCACACGGCCGCCATAACGCAAATGCTTTTGCAGCACCGCGTCCCAGCCTTGAGCGCGCAAAAACGCCAGGTCGCCGGGCACGTTCTTCGAGCCAGGCAAAATGATCAGATCGGCCGGCGGCACCGGCGTACCGCTTCGCACGTAATGAAAATCGACCTGCGGATGCGCGCGCAACGCGTCGAAATCCGTGTGATTGCTGATGTGCGGCAGCACCGGCACGACCACTCGCAGCATGCGCGCCGCGCCGCCGCTGTGCGCCGCGCGCAATTCGGGCGGCAGCATGTCTTCGGCGTCGAGCGTCAGGCCGTGCAGATAGGGAATCACGCCGAGCACCGGTTTGCCGGTCTTCGCTTCGAGCCAGTCCAAACCGGGCTTCAGCAAACTGACGTCGCCGCGAAAGCGATTGATGATGAAGCCGCGCACCCGCGCCTGCTCGCTCGCCGACAGGCACGCAAGCGTGCCCGTGAGATGAGCGAAGACGCCACCGCGGTCGATATCGGCCACCAGCACGACCGGGCAATCGACCGCCTCCGCGAAACCCATGTTGGCGATATCCCGATCGCGCAAATTGATCTCGGCCGGACTGCCCGCGCCTTCGACAAAAATCGTCTCGTACGCCGCCTGCAGTCGCGCATACGATTGCAGCACCGCTTCGAACGCGATGGGTTTGTAGTCGTGATACGCCCGCGCGTCGAGATTCATGCGCGCCTTGCCGTGGATGATCACCTGCGCGCCGCGATCGCTCGTCGGTTTCAGCAGCACCGGGTTCAGATCGGTGTGCGCGGCAATGCCCGCGGCGACCGCCTGCAAGGCCTGGGCGCGGCCGATCTCGCCGCCGTCCACCGTCACCGCGCTGTTGAGCGCCATGTTCTGCGGCTTGAACGGCGCGACCCGCACCCCGGCGCGGCGCGCGAGCCGGCACAGACCGGCGACCAGCGTGCTCTTGCCCGCATCGGACGTGGTGCCTTGGATCATCAGCGTACCGCGCGGCACGGGTACGGCGTCAGGCAGGGTCGAAGTGGTGGTCACGGATCCTCGGGCTCGGAGAACAGGCATCAATTCAGGCAATGGATCGGGCAGTCAGGCAGTCCGTGCCGGTCAGTCGGCCACGCAAAAATCGGACAATCGTTGCGGCAAGCAGCAACGCATCCTACATGCAGCAGCGCAGCGCGTGGACCGCGTCGAACGCGGCATTATCCCATCGCGCCGGCCCGCGCTGCACGCCGGTACAATCACGCGATGACTCCCCGCGACCTCACCTTCGTTCTCGGCGGCGCCCGCTCAGGCAAGAGCGTGCATGCCGAACAGCTTGCCAGCGACAGCGCCCTGCCCGTTACCTACATCGCCACCGCGCGCGTAACGGACGACGCCGAATTCCGCGCGCGCATTGCCCACCATCGCGAGCGGCGTCCGGCGCATTGGCGGTTGTTCGAAGCGGGCGTCGATCTCGCCGGCGCCGTGACGCAAAGCGACGCGCCCGGCCACTGCATCCTGATCGATTGCCTGACGCTGTGGCTCGCCAATCTGCTCTGCCCGCCCGAAGGCGAAGGCCTGCCGGTCGATCAATATCACGCGCAGGTCGCCGCGTTCGAAGCGGCGCTCGCCAATGCCAAAGGCAAGCTCATCGTGGTCAGCAACGAAATCGGCCTCGGCGTGGTGCCGCTCGGCGCGGCCACGCGTCTTTACGTCGATGAACTCGGCCGGCTCAACCAGCGCATCGCCGCGTTGAGCACCCAGGCCACGATGATGGTCGCCGGTCTGCCGCTCGCGCTGAAAACCGCGAGCCCCGCGTGATGCTCTCGCTCCCGCTTCTCGTGACGCTGGCCACCGCGGGCGTCGCCGTCGACCGCTGGTTCGGCGAGCCGCGCGCGGCGCATCCGCTGGTGGGCTTCGGCAAATGGGCGACGCGTCTCGAAACGCGCTACAACACCGGCCGGCGTTTAAGGCTCAAAGGTCTGCTGGCGTGGTCGCTGGCGGTGATGCCGCCAGTTCTGATCGCATGGTGTCTCATCGCCGTGCTGCCGTTTTTTGCGGCCTGCGTGGTGCATGTACTGTTGCTGTGGTTCGCGCTCGGCGCGCGCAGTCTGCACGATCACATCGCGCCGATCGCTCAGGCGTTGGCGCGGCGCGATCTCCCACAAGCGCGTTTGCTGACCGCGCGCATCGTCTCACGCGAAACCGCGGATGCCGACGAAGGCGCGTTGTCGCGCGCCGCCGTCGAATCGGCGCTCGAAAACGGCAACGACGCGATCTTCGGCGCGCTGTTCTGGTTCGCCATTGCAGGCGGTCCGGGCGCGCTCGCGTTTCGTCTCGCCAACACGCTCGACGCGATGTGGGGTTATCGCACGCCGCGCTATTTGCGCTACGGTTGGGCGGCCGCGCGCATCGACGACGTGCTCAACTGGATTCCCGCGCGTCTGACCGCCGCCAGCTATGCGCTGCTCGGCGACACGCGCACCGCGTGGCGCTGCTGGCGCGAGCAGGCGCCGCGCTGGGACAGCCCGAACGCGGGACCGGTGATGGCCGCCGGCGCAGGCAGTCTGAACGTGTTGATCGGTGGCCCGGCGGTGTATCACGGCGCGCTCGAACACCGGCCGACGCTCGGCTTCGGGCATTCCGCGAAAGCCAGCCACGTGACCGCCGCGTTGGCTCTGGTTGAGCGCACGGTCATTCTGTGGCTCGCGGTGCTGATCGTGCTGGCGCTGTTGAGCGTGCCTTTTCATGGTTGAGCGAATGACCAGTCGCGCGAACGAAACGGGTGCCGCAATCGACGCGGTCGTGCACGGTGGCAATCTGCACGAAGCGGCCAGCCGCTATGGCATTCCATACGAGCAATGGCTCGACCTGTCGACGGGCATCAATCCGCACGGCTATCCGGTCCCGCCGATTCCCGCCGATGCCTGGCGCCGCCTGCCCGACGACGGCGACGATTTCGCCGCCTGCGCCGCGCGCTACTACGGCGCGCCCGATGCGGCGCATGTGCTGCCCGTCGCAGGCAGCCAGGCGGCGATTCGCGCGCTGCCCGCGCTGCTGCCGCGCGCGTGCGTCGGCATCGCGCCGCTTACGTATAGCGAATACGCGCCTGCGTTCAAACGCAGCGGCCATGAAGTGATGCCGCTCGATGTCGGCTGGGAAACATTGCCCGAAGCGCTCATGCATGTAGTCGTCGTGAATCCGAACAATCCGACCGCCGCGCATCTGAGCGCCGCAAGGTTGTTGCACTGGCATGAGCAGTTGAGCGCGCGCGGCGGCACGCTGCTGGTCGATGAAGCCTTCGCCGATACGATGCCGTCGGCGCCGCTCGCGGCGAGCACGCATTGCGAGGGCTTGATCGTGTTGCGCTCGCCGGGGAAATTCTTCGGCCTCGCCGGCGTCCGCGCGGGATTCGTTCTCGGTGCGCCGGCGTTGCTCGAGCGTTTGCGCGACACGCTCGGCGCGTGGACGGTCAGTGGTCCGGCCCGTCACGCCGTCAAAGCCGCCTTCGCCGATGAAGCCTGGCAACGGGATATGCGCACTCGGCTCGATGCCGAAAGCGCGCGACTGGTTGACCTGCTGCATGCACAGGGCTTCGTCACACGCGGCACACCGCTCTTCGCGTGGACCGACGACGCGCACGCCGCCGCTTTGCATGAAGCCCTCGCACGACGCGGCGTATGGACGCGTCTGTTCACTTCGTCGGGCAGCGTCCGATTCGGCTTGCCTGCGAGCGAGGCCGAATGGACACGCTTCGAAGAGAGCTTGCGCGAAGGCGTACGAGAGATCGATGCTACGCGAGCGTGCTGATCCAAAGAATACGAAGCCCTCGCCCCCACAATAACTACGCGCCCCGCGGCCTCGCCCGATGAACCGACTCGCCCGCTTCACCTTCGCCGCCGCGGTCTTCGTCAACGCACTGCACGCGCGTGCCGCCATCTCCGTCATCGACGATACCGGCGCAACCGTCACCCTGCCCGCTCCCGCGCAACGCGTCATCAGCCTCGCGCCGCACGTCACCGAATTGCTGTATGCCGCGGGCGGCGGCGCGAAAGTGGTCGGCGCCGTGTCGTACAGCGACTATCCGCCCGAGGCGAAACAGTTGCCGCGCGTCGGCGATAACAAGGCGCTCGACCTTGAGCGCATCGTCGCACTCAAGCCCGATCTGATCGTGGTGTGGCGGCATGGCAATGCGCAGCGTCAGCTCGATCGACTGCGCGAGATGCACATTCCGCTGTTCTTCAGCGAGCCGCATCATCTCGACGACGTGGCCGTGTCGTTGACGAAGCTTGGACAACTGCTCGGCACGTCATCGGCGGCGGATGCGGCGGCGGCCGCCTACCGTCTGGACATCGCGAAACTGCGCAACCAGTATGCGAGCCGTCCGCCCGTCAGCGTGTTCTATCAGGTGTGGGACCAACCGTTGATGACGCTCAACGGCGAGCACATGGTCAGCGACGTGATTGCGCTGTGCGGCGGCCGCAACGTGTTCGCCAAACTTGAACCGCTGGTGCCGACCGTCTCGACCGAAGCAGTGCTCGCGGCGAATCCGGAAGCGATCGTCACGGCGGCACCGGGCGCGACCAAACCGGACACCACCTTGCCGCAACTCGGCACATGGCGCGCATGGCCGAGCCTGACAGCGGTGGCAAACAACAATCTGTTCGCTATCGACGGCGATCTGATCAACCGCCCGGCGCCGCGCATTGCGCAGGGCGCGAAGCAAATGTGCGAAGACCTCGAAGTGGCGCGCTCACGCAGAAAGCCTGGCGCGCAGTAACGCGCGGGTGATCAGCCGCGACCCGCCTCACGCATTCCAGCGCACCAACGACCACTGCTGCGTTGCATCGTTTCTGCGCAACCAGACGATCCCGCTCATATCGAGCGACCATCGCAGACAGCGTTCCAGCGGCACGTCCAGCACGATCGACGCAATCGCCCGCATTACACCCGCGTGCGTGACCACATAGGCCGGCGACAACTCACGCGTGAGCGCGAATGCGTCGAGCCATGCACGTACTCGCGCGACGAACTGCGCGACGCTCTCGCCACCATGCGCGCGCGCGTGTTCGAAGTTGGCCGCCCAGTCGTCGAGCAATTCGCGATCGATGGCGTCCCAGCGTTGCGCTTCCCAGTCGCCGAAATTCATTTCCATCAGACGGTCGTCGTGACTGATCACAGAGCCGAAGTCGTTCGCCAACTCGGCGGCGAGCGCCGAGCAGCGCTTCAACGGACTCGACATCAGCACGCGTGGCGCGGGCACCTGCAAAGTCGCGAGCTTCAGGGCGAGCGCGGTGGACGATACCTCGGCATCTTCGGCGAGCGCCACGTCGCTGTGGCCGTAACACACGCCCGCATCGAGCGCGACCGCGGGATGACGAATCAGGACGATATCCATGCGAGCCCCACCAGGTAGATGCTCAATTCGAAAACTTGCTGCGCGAAACCGAGGCAATCGCCGGTATAACCGCCAATGCGTCTGACGAAATAACGGCCCATTGCCACGCGAAGTACGAGCAGAACCACGGCCACCGAGCCCGCGAAGCGCCAGTCCGGCGCAGCGAGCCCGTTCGGCCACAGCAGCCACGGCAAGCCGAATATCGCGGCGCACATGAACGCACCCGCGCTCAGGCGCTGCGCCACCGGTTTGGCCTTGCCTTCGGCACGCACGTAATCGAGCGTAGCCAGGTAGCTGATCGCACAGCTACGGCTCGCCGCGTGCGCGGCAATCATCAGACTTGCGGCACGCATCGGCGGCAATGCAACGAGCGTCTGCCACTTCAATGCAAGCGCGATGACGAGCGCGATAGCGCCGAAAGCGCCGATGCGCGAGTCATGCATGATTCGCAATACATCTTCGCGCGTATAGGCGCCACCGAACGCATCGACGCAATCAGCCAGACCGTCCTCGTGGAACGCGCCGGTCACGAGCAGCGACGCGGCCATCGACAGCAGCACCGCCACGCCCGCGGGAAATACGCGCAGCGCGGCGAGATAGACCACCGCGCTCAATCCGCCGATCAATACGCCGACGAGCGGAAAATAACGCGCCGCCGCGTTCAGGTAGTGCGGCTCATAGCCAACCCAGCGCGGCACAGGCACGCGCGTGAAATAGCCGAGCGCCGTGAAGAAATAGCGCAGTTCCGCGAGCGGATTCATGTGTGTGCCGGTCGAGCGTTTCTGTCTGAAGGATCAAGCGGATCACGCATCGCGATTCGCGACGCCGGCCGATTCGAAGCTCGCCATTTCGTTGACGAACGCCGTTGCCGCGCGCAACAGCGGCACCGCGAGCGCCGCGCCAGTGCCTTCGCCAAGACGCATGTCGAGCGACAGCAACGGCAGCGCGCCGAAATGATCGAGCATGCGCCGATGCCCCGCTTCGTTCGACGCATGCGCAAATACGCAATACTCGCGAATGCTCGGCGCGAAGGCGTCGGCGATCAGCAAGGCCGAGGTCGCGATGAAGCCATCGACCAGAATCGTCATACGTGCCTCGGCGGCCGCGAGATAGGCGCCCGCCATCATCGCGATCTCGAAGCCGCCGAAGGTGGCAAGCACGTCGAGCGGATCGGTGGACACGGGGTGACGTGCGAGCGCCGAGGCCAGCACGTTGCGCTTCCTCGCGAGCCCCGCGTTGTCGAGACCCGTGCCGCGGCCGACGCATTCGTCGATCGGCACGCGGCACAGCCGGCTCATCAGACACGCGGCCGCCGAGGTGTTCGCAATCCCCATCTCCCCGAAACCGATCACATTGGTGCCGAGCGCCGCGTGATGCCGCACGCGCGCCGCGCCCGCCTGCATCGCAGCGAGTGCCTGGTCGCGGCTCATGGCCGGCTCGCGCGCGAAATTGCGCGTGCCGGCCGCGACGGGAATGTCGACGAGACCCGCCGTCGACGGCAACGGCGTCGCAATGCCCGCGTTGACGACTTCGAGCTCGATGCCCGAGACGCGGCTCAACGCATTGATCGCCGCGCCGCCGGCGAGGAAGTTGACGACCATCTGCGCGGTCACCGCCTGCGGATAAGGGCTCACGCCCTCTTCGGCGACACCGTGATCGCCGGCGAAGACGATCATCGCCGGGCGCGTCACGGTGGGACGCGTCGTGCGCTGAATCAGGCCCATCTGACACGCGAGCGTTTCGAGCCGGCCGAGACTGCCGGGCGGCTTCGTCTTGGTATCGATGATGTGCTGCAGCTCGTCACGCAGCGTTTGATCGAGCGGTTCGACTTCGGGCAATCCGGGCAAGCGTGGCAAAGAAGTCATGAGCGTGTGTCTGAAAGAGAATGTGGGAATGAAGCGATCAGCTTGCCGGCGTGTCATGTCCGGCAGGCGATCCGTGACGCGCGCGCGGCGCGGGAATCAGCGCCTCGTGTTCGCCGTCGCGAATCAGAATCAACGGATAGCCGAATGCGCGGCTCGCCAGCGTGGGCGTCAACACGTCGTGCACCGGTCCGGCATACGCGCCGCCCGCGCCGTCGAGCAGCAGCGCATGCGTGGCGAAGCGGCGCGCGAGGTTCAGGTCGTGACATGAAAACATCACTGTACGCCGAGGCTCGCGCGTCCACGTGGCCAACGCCTCGAGGCAGTCGATCTGATGATGCAGATCGAGATGCGACAACGGCTCGTCGAGCAGCAGCAACGGCGCTTCCTGGCATAGCACCGCCGCCAGCGCCACGCGTTGCCGCTCGCCGCCGGAGAGTGACAGCACATCACGCGCGGCGAACGCGGCGAGGCCCAACAAGTCCAACGCCGCGTGCGCCGCTTCACGATCAGCTTCGCGCTCCCAGCCCCAGCCGGTGAGATGCGGGAAGCGGTTGAGCATCACGATATCGAGCACGCTCGCGCTGAATGCGTCGGGCGCGTTTTGCGGCATCAGCGCGCGGCGTTGCGCGAGCGGCAGCGGCGGCCAGTCGGCGAGGCGCACGCCATCGAGTTCGACATGTCCCGCCGACGGTTGCAACAAGCCCGCGAGCGTGGAGAGCAAGGTTGTCTTGCCCGCGCCGTTCGGGCCGGCGATGCACCAGATCTCGCCTGCGTAGAAGGTATGCGTGAAAGCGTCGAGCAAAGTGCGCGCGCCCACACGCAAGGTCAAACGTTGCGCGCTGAGGACGGATTCGGAAATGGAGTGAGCTTGCATCATCGGCGCCTGTGCAGGAGCATCCACAGAAACACCGGCACGCCGATCATCGACGTGATCACGCCGACCGGCAGCTGCGCCGGCGCGATCACGGTACGCGCGATCAGGTCCGCGCCCATCACCGCGACGCCGCCGCCGAGCGCCGCGGCCGGCAGCAGCATGCGCTGATCGTTGCCGAACGCGAGCCGCAGCATGTGCGGCACGACCAGTCCGACAAAGCCGATGGTGCCCGCCGTCGTCACCGCCGCGGCCGCTGCCAGCGAAGCCACCAGATACACCCGCAAACGCAACGGCATCACGGCGACGCCCAACGCCTGCGCGGCGGCGTCGCCACGCAGCAGCACATTCAGACGCGGCGCGACAGGCACGATCGCAACCAGCACGATAGCGAGGGCGGCGAGCGCCGTCCAGGGCATCGTGCCGCCGTTGAGGTCGCCGGTCAGCCAGAACAGCATGCCGCGCAAGCGATTGTCGGGTGCGAGGTTGAGCAGCAAAGTAATGAGCGCGCCCCAGCCCGCAGCGATCACCGCGCCAGTCAACAGCAAGCGCGGCGACGTGTCCTGCGGCTCGCCGCGCCACAACTCGCGGCGCGCGAGGCCGAGCACCAGCAGGATCGACACGAATGCGCCGGCGAACGCGCTCGCGTCGACGATCCACCATGCGCAACCGGCGATCATCGCGATCAGCGCAAAGGTCGCCGCGCCGCCCGATACGCCCAACACGTAGGGCTCGGCGAGTGGATTGCGCAACAGCACTTGCAGCAACGCGCCGGCCAGCGCGAGCAACGCGCCGCAGGCGAAACCGGCCACTGCGCGCGGCAAGCGCAGCGTGCGGACGATCTCGGCGGCTAAGTCAGAAGAACCGACAGACGACGCATGCGACGGCATCAGCGCCGCCAGCACGCGCATCGGCGCAAGCGACACGCTGCCCAACGCAAGCGACGCCATCAACACCGCCAGCGCGATCACTGCGAGCGCAAGCCAGATCGCGGCCGCGCGCTTCGCGCTCATCACGCGCAGTGTCGCGGGCATCGAACTCGCGTGTCGGCTCATGTGTCGGCTCATCCGCACGACCTTAGCGAAGCGACTCGCTCACTGCTGCTGCCAACCAACCGTGAGATACGCACCGCGCCGCGGCGAGTTATACGAGTAGGCCGTTTCATAGTCCTTGTCCAACAGATTCTGGATTTGCGCGGCCACGTACCATGCTTTCGTGATGTTGTAGCGCGCCGACAGATTCACCACGCCATAGCCGCCCAGCTTGCCGCTGCTGTCATTGCTCGGGCCGCTCACGATCCACTCGCCGCCGACGCGCCACGCGGCGATGCTGCGGTTCACCGTCAGCGCACCGAAGCGCCGCGCACGCCGCACGAGGTCGGCATCGTTGTCGAGGTCGACGGGATTTTGCAGCGTCACCGACGCGCGCACGTCCGTCTTGCCGACATGGCCGCTCCACGATCCTTCGAGCCCCTGCACCTTTGCATGGCCGACGTTCTGTGCCAGATAGATACCGGGCGTCACCTGCTCATAGTTAATCAGATTCGCGTAGCGCGTCTGGAATGCGGTCAGGCGCATCACGCCGAGCGCATTGGACGCGTACTGCAGCGCGGCTTCGATCGAATGGCTGCGCTCCGGTTGGATCGACGGATTGCCGCTGAACGGATAGTACAGATCGTCGAAGCTGGGCGCGCGAAACGAATCCGAATAGCTTGCGGTCACCTTCCAATGGCCGGTGATGTCGAAGCCATAGCCGAGATAGTAACTGTTCGCTCCGCCGAAATCGGAATACTGGTCGCGCCGCACGTTGGCCTGAATCTGATTGCGCCCGAAGCGCCCCGTATAGCCGACGAAACCTGAATCCACATGCCGGTCGGGCGCCGCGAACGTATCCGAATCGAGGCTCTGATCGAGATGCTCATAGCCGACCTGCAACTTCTGCTGCGCGGCCAGCGCGAAATCGCTCTGCCATGTGTACTGGCGATTGTCGGTATCGAAGCGGCCGTTGTACACGCCGTTGGTATTCGACACGCTGCGGTCGTCACCTTCGGCGACGATGAAGTGCGTCGTCCACCAGTCGGTCAGCCTGCCGTTCGCGAACACCGAGACCTGGCGCACTTTGCTGTACAGGTTGTTCAGATCGGTCGGCACGCCGTACGCATTGTCGTAGCTGTTGTTGCCGTTCGACTGGAAGTAGCTGGCGCCGGCATCCCATTTGTCGTTGAACTTGTGGCGCAGCGAAGCCGAGATGCTCTCGTTCAGATAGCCGTTCGCATTCGGATTGGCGTTGGGCGCCTCACGTGGATTGAGCGACGAGAAGCCGTCGTCCTTCGACCGCGCGAGCGAAATGCTGAAGGTCGTCTTGCCGTCTTTATCCAATGCGCCGTTCACGCCTGCCTGCTGCGTCTGCGTGTGATAGCTGCCGTAGCCCAGCGAAAAATTGAAACGCGGCGGGTGGTCACCGCCCTCTTTCGTGAATACCTGCACCACGCCGCCAATCGCGCCCGAGCCGTACAACGCCGACACGTTGCCGTTCACCACCTCGACGTGATCGATCTGGTCGAGCGGAATCTGCGCGAGTTGCGGCGCACCCAGGCTCACCGAATCGACCCGCACGCCGTCGATCAGCAGCAGCGATTGCGTCGACGACGCGCCGCGCAAATAGAGGCTGGTCGTCGAACCAGGGCCACCTGTACGCGAGATTTGCGCGCCGGGCGCGAGTTGCAGGAGGCCGGGCAAATCGGTCGCGGTGGTGTCGGCGATATCCTGCTGATCGAACAGCGACGTCTGCGGGATCGCATCGGCGAGTGCTTGCGGCCCGCGCTCCGCGGTCACCACCACGGGCGACAGCACCGCCGAAGACGGCACGGCGGCCGATGAATCCGCCGCCGAGGACGAAGAAGAAGATGAAGGAGCAGCTTGCGCAGGCACGACGATCGGCAGGCCCGCGAAGGCGAGCAACGCCGCGCGGGCGAAGGGGGACAGCATGGGATGAAAGTCCTGTGGATAGCGTGCGCGGCCCGCTTCCCCGCAGGCCGATGCGTAACGAGGCGCCCGCGTATTTAACATTTTCGCGCGTGACGTGCCTCTCCCTCTGGCCGGTATCCGGGCTGGCGACACATCGATTCCGCCTTCCCACGCGTGACGCGCAGTGGCACACTCGCGAGTTGAACTTCCAACACGCGATCAGAATCGACTTGCATGACGAATGCGGTCGCTTACCGTTGCGGGGGCAGCGCAGGTTGACGCGTTCACGTGAACGGCGCGCCCTGCTTCCCGTTTAACTGCGCGCGCCGTTGAAAAGCGCACGCGGGCACCAGAGTGCGGCAAGTTTAGGAGCGGCCTCGGGGTCCGTCAACAATGCCGGGACCGTGGGCCATCTGTTCTGTTAAGTGCAGGCTATTGTCCGACGCGTGAGTACTTTTTCATCATATGGTCGATAAAAGCCTGCACAAAGCGATGTTGTTACGTCTCGAAACGAGACAATTGTCGGAACCTGCGACATTCCGCGCTAAAATGCGATGTCTTTAGAGGACGCAGCACATGCTCACCGAACTCGAAACACTTTCACAGAATATCGGCAAGCTGATTGCGATCAGCCAACGCCACAATGAAGCGCGACTCGCGCTCGAAGAGCAGCTCGCCCACTCGCGCGCCGAAGTCGAAGCCACGCGCACGGAACTTGCGATGCTGCGCGAGGAACGTAACGCGCTGCAGGCGGAACGCGACGCGCTATCGGCGAAGATCGACGACGCACAGGTACGCCTGAATGCGATTCTCGAGAAGCTGCCGCGTGCCCGCGCGAACAGCGAGCCGGACAACCAGCTCGATCTGCTCGAGCCGGCTCAGCACGAAGTCGAAGCTGAGAGCGACGTGACCCGCCACGGAGAAAATGCATGACCACCAAGCAGATCGAAGTATCGATTCTCGGCGTGCCCTATCGCCTCGCCTGCTCGCCGGAAACGGAAGCGGCGCTGCTCGAAGCGGTCGCACGCGTCGACGCCGAAATGTCGAAGATCCGCAATAACAGCAACGTGCGCGGCACGGATCGCATTGCTGTCATGGCTGCGCTGTCGCTGGCATCGGAACTGCTTAGACTGCAATCGAGCGTGAGGCACGGAGAAGCATTTCCCGCTGAAGAAATCCGGCGTACAATGCATCAAATGAACGAACAGCTGGGTACTGTGATTGAGCAGTACAGCATGCAGTAAGGGTCGTGTGTTATCGTGCTGCCGGTCCTGAGATCGGCAGCGGATTCAAACGGAGTGCGTGAGCACAAGGCGTGCAAGATTCAGCAAACGTTTGAGTTCAATCGGTAGTTCAGCTTCATCGGTTTAGCTTCCCTGCCTGGTTCGCCAAGGTCATATATTCCTTGAACCAATGCCATGTGCACGGTTGCGGAAATTTGTAGCACGGGTGTGCGCGTCACTCTGTCTGATGTACCCGAAGTGTTGCTAACTGCGACCAATTCTGAACCCCCGGTTCAGGATGCCGGCCTAGCGGCTAAGGCGGGGACCTTATTTAGAACGGCATCGGACTTCGGTTCGGTGCCGTTTTTCTTTGGGCGCTGTTTTTTGTACGCCGGTTTCTTCCGCATCTTCAACCCCTTAACGTTCAATTCGATTCATGCGCTACTGGCTAATGAAGTCCGAACCGGACGAAGCAAGCATCGATCATCTCGCCAACGCACCGCATCGCACGTTGCCGTGGACCGGCGTGCGCAACTATCAGGCGCGCAACTTCATGCGCGACATGATGCAGGTCGGCGACGGTGTGCTGTTCTATCACTCGAGCTGTCCCGAGCCCGGCATCGCGGGAATCGCCGAGGTATCGTCCACCGCGTATCCGGACCCCACGCAGTTCGATAAGAAGAGTCCCTACTACGACGCGAAGTCGTCGCAGGAAACGCCGCGCTGGGTGCTCGTCGATGTGGTGTTCAAGAAGAAGATCCCGCTGATTCCGCTCGCCGCGCTGCGCGAGCATGACGAACTCAAGGACATGCGCGTGCTCGCCAAAGGCAACCGCCTGTCGATCACGCCAGTGACCGAAGCCGAATGGCGCTTCATCACCAAGCGGCTCGCTTGAGCTTGCATGCTTGATGGATGCGCAACGCGTATTCATGCACACGCAAACGTTAAAGCAACGTCAAACCGGGGAACCAAGCTCAGGTTACAAGCGCCTAACGGACTCAAAAACGGGACTCGCAAACGCCGTGCCATTGCGCGGCGCTTGCCCCGATCGTGCACAACCTGTTCAAGCAAGGAGTCCAACAATGACGAAAAACACCGCACGTGCACTCGCTTTCGCTCTCGTCTGCGCTGCGCCTGCCGCGCTCGCACTGACGCCGGCAGGCGCACGCGCGCAAGGCGTCATGCAGTATCAGCCGGCCGGCGTGCTGTCGCTGAACGCGCAGGCCAGCGCGGAAGTGCCGCAAGACGTCGTCGATATCACGCTGTTCTACGAGCAGGAAGCGAGCGATCCGTCGGCGCTCACGGCAACGCTGAACCAGCGCGCCGATTCGGCGCTGCAAAAGGCCAAGGGTGTGAACGGCGTAACGGCACGCACGGGTTCGTTCTCGATCTATCCGTCCACCGACCGTGACGGGCGCATTTCCGCATGGCGCGGCCGCACGGAGATCGTGCTCGAATCGCACGACTTCGCCGCGGTTTCGAAACTCGCGGGTCAAATGGCATCGATCATGCAGGTCGGCAACGTGCAGTTCTCGCTCTCGCCTGAAGCGCAGCGCGCGGCCGAGCAGAAGCTCACCGGCGAAGCGATCAAGTCGTTCCGCGAGCAGGCCGCTTCATCCGCGCAGGCGTTCGGCTACAGCGGTTATTCGATTCGCGAGGTCAACGTCGGCCACAACGGCGTGATGCCCCGTCCGATGATGATGATGAGCGCACGCGCCATGGGCGCCGACGCGAAGGCTTCGGCGCCGGTGCCGATCGAAGGCGGCACGTCGACGGTCACTGTGAATGTGTCGGGCTCGGTGCAGATGAAGTAACGCGTTTTTTTACTGCTCGCAGCGGTGCTTTGACGCAGCAAGAGAAAGAGCCATGGCATGCCGTGGCTTTTTCTCATTGGCTACGATAAAAAAACGTAGCGGTCAGTCAGATCAACTCGCACTGACCGCCTGCGCCGGTTCACGGCGTGCGCGGCGATAAGACCACACCAGCATGGCGATACCGGCGAGGATCATCGGCAGCGACAGCCATTGGCCCATGGAAAGGCCCATGGCCAGCAGACCGAGGAAATCGTCCGGCTCACGCGCGAATTCGACCGTGAAGCGCGCGAGGCCGTAGCCGATCAGAAACACGGCGGAAATCGCGCCCATCGGCTTCGGTTTGCGCGAGAAGAAGAACAGCACGAAGAACAGCGCGACGCCTTCCAGCGCGATTTCATACAGTTCCGACGGATGGCGCGGCAGCATGTGATATTGCGCGAACACTTCGTTCAGATGCCATTGCGCGGCCAATTGCGGATGCGCGGTGAGCCACGCGGCGTCGTCGGGCGCGGCGCCCGGAAACAGCATGGCCCACGGCGCCGACGGATCGGTCACGCGGCCCCACAACTCGCCATTGATGAAGTTGCCGAGGCGCCCTGCCGCGAGGCCGGTGGGCACCATCGGCGCGACGAAGTCGGTGACTTGCAGCCACGAGCGTTTGCGCTGGTACGCGAACAGCACCATGGCAAACGTCACGCCGAGAAAGCCGCCGTGAAACGACATGCCACCTTCCCACACCTTGAAGATGTCGAGCGGATGCGCGAAATAAAAGCTTGCCTTGTAGAACAGCACGTAGCCGAGCCGGCCGCCGAGAATCGTGCCCAGCACGCCGTAAAACAGCATGTCGTCGATATCTTTGGCGGTCCAGCCTTGCGCGGCGACGTACGGCAAACGCAGCCGCAGCCGGCCGACGACGATCGCCGCGATAAACGCGACGAGGTACATCAGTCCATACCAGCGCACTGCGAGCGGCCCCAGATGAATGGCAACGGGGTCGAAATTGGGGTGAATGAGCATCGTGTTGTTATGGGCAGTTCAGGTTCAGAAGCAGGTTTTATCTGGGTGGGCGGCGCTGCCCGCACCTTGCGGTGCATGCATTGGACGGTCCGGCCGGCAATGCGTTCGCGAGGACGCGTCTAAATGCGCGGCGCGGTGGATGGCTGCGCCTCGACGGTCGACGCATGCGCCCGCACGATGTCGATGAAGCCCGCCAGCACCGGGCTCACCTCCGCGGTCCGCCAGACGAGGCCCGTCTCGATCGCGGGCACCGACTCGGAAAGCGGCCGGTAGACGACGCCGGTGCGGCGCAGATTACGCAACGATTGCGGCACCAGTGCGACACCCATGCCGGCCGACACGAGGCTTACGATCGTTTGCATCTGGATCGCTTCCTGGCCGACCCGGGGCGCGAGGCCCGCCACGCCGTAGCAATCCATAATGATGTCATAAAAGCCTGGCGCCAGACGTCTTGGGAAGACCACGAGCGGTGCGTCGGCGACGTCGCGCAGGCTGATCGGTGTGTCCAGCCATTCGGCGCGCGGGTCGGCATCGTCGCCGCTGACGCTGGCCACGCGCGCCGCCATCTCCGTCGACATGGCGATCACCAGCGGCTCGCGCGCGATCGGCAGCCACGAGAGCTGGGTGGCGTGGCGGGGCGGCAGCGGCGCGATCACGAGACCCGCGTCGATGCGCCCGGCCACCAGTTCGTCCACCTGCACGTCGCTGGTGGCTTCGGTCAATTCCAGCCGCACGCGCGGATGGCGCGCGCCGAAATCGCGCAGCAACAGCGGCAGCAGGCCGTAGTCCGCGGTGGAAACGAAAGCCAGCGACAACACGCCCGCCTCGCCGCGCGCGAGGCTCTGCGCGAGCGGCCGCAGGCCCTCGGCGCTCGCCAACAGACGCTGCACCTCGGGCAACAGATCGGCGCCGACCGACGTGAGTTCGACCGAACGCTTGGTGCGCGCGAACAATTCGACGCCGAGCGTCTCTTCGAGCGCCCGGATGGCTTGCGACAACGGCGGCTGCGTCATGGACAGGCGCACGGCCGCGCGTCCGAAATGCTTTTCTTCGGCGACGGTAGCGAAATACCGCAACTGGCGCAGATCGGGAATGGCAGGCAGCATGATTGATACATTTTACGACCTAATGAAGCCCGAATAATACATTGGACACGCGCATCGCAAAACTGCATCCTTGCGCGACGCGTCGGACTACACTGGACGGATGCCGCCGGCAGCCCACGCCGGCGAGGCAAGAACCCGCAGCGCGGATCAAAACAAAACAGACTGGAGTTCCCATGGCATACAACCGTCGTTCGAAGAACATCACGCAAGGCGTGGCGCGTTCGCCGAATCGCTCGATGTACTACGCGCTCGGCTACGAGAAGGCCGACTTCGACAAACCGATGATCGGCATCGCCAACGGCCACTCGACCATCACGCCGTGTAACGCCGGCCTGCAGCGTCTCGCCGACGCCGCCGTCGCCGCGATCAAGGGCTCCGACGCGAATCCGCAGATCTTCGGCACGCCGACGATCTCGGACGGCATGTCGATGGGCACCGAAGGCATGAAGTACTCGCTGGTGTCGCGCGAAGTCATCTCCGACTGCATCGAGACCTGCGTGCAAGGGCAGTGGATGGACGGCGTGGTCGTGATCGGCGGCTGCGACAAGAACATGCCGGGCGGCATGATCGGCATGCTGCGCACCAACGTGCCGAGCATCTACGTGTACGGCGGCACGATCCGTCCGGGTAACTGGAAAGGCACCGACCTGACCATCGTGTCGTCGTTCGAGGCCGTCGGCGAATTCACGGCGGGGCGGATGTCGCAGGAAGATTTCGAAGGGATCGAACAGAACGCTTGCCCGTCCACGGGATCGTGCGGCGGCATGTACACCGCCAACACCATGAGCTCGTCGTTCGAGGCACTCGGCATGTCGCTGATGTATTCGTCGACGATGGCCAATCCGGACCAGGAAAAGGTCGACTCGGCGGCTGAGTCGGCGCGTGTGCTGGTTGAAGCGGTCAGGAAGGATCTGAAGCCGCGCGACATCGTCACCAAGAAGTCGATCGAAAACGCCGTGGCCGTGATCATGGCCACCGGCGGCTCGACCAACGCCGTGCTGCACTTCCTCGCGATCGCGCACGCGGCCGAAGTGGAATGGAGCATCGAGGACTTCGAGCGCATGCGCAAGAAGGTGCCGGTGATCTGTAACCTGAAGCCCTCGGGCCAGTTCGTGGCGACCGATCTGCACAAGGCCGGCGGCATCCCCCAGGTCATGAAGATCCTGCTCGACGCGGGCCTGCTGCACGGCGATTGCATCACGATCACTGGCAAGACCATCGCGGAAGAGCTAAAGGACGTGCCGGGCAAGCCGCGCGCCGATCAGCAGGTGATTTTCCCGATCGACAAGGCGCTCTACAAGGAAGGCCACCTCGCGATCCTGAAGGGCAATCTGGCCGTCGATGGCGCGGTCGCCAAGATCACCGGCCTGAAGAACCCGGTCATCACCGGCCCGGCCCGCGTGTTCGACGACGAGCAAAGCGCGCTGGAAGCGATTCTGGCCGACAAGATCGTGGCCGGCGACGTCGTCGTGCTGCGCTACCTCGGCCCGAAAGGCGGCCCCGGCATGCCGGAGATGCTCGCGCCGACCTCGGCGATCATCGGCAAGGGCCTCGGCGAAAGCGTCGGCCTGATCACCGACGGGCGCTTCTCGGGCGGCACGTGGGGCATGGTGGTCGGCCACGTCGCGCCGGAAGCCTTCGTGGGGGGCACGATCGCGTTCGTGCAGGAAGGCGACTCGATCACCATCGACGCGCACAAGCTGCTGTTGCAACTGAACATCGACGACGCCGAGCTGGAGCGCCGCCGCGCCGCATGGCAACAGCCGAAGCCGCGTTACACGCGCGGCGTGATGGCAAAGTACTTCGCACTGGCGCAGCCGGCCAACAAGGGCGCGATAACGGGCTAAGCGACGGCTACGGCTGGCCGCCGGTGAACGTCCGTGATCCGGCGGCGCGACGACAGCCGTGCAAGCACGCGTAAAGCTACGTAAAAGCGAAAGGGGTACACGGAAAACCGTGCGCCCCTTTCCTTTTATAATGCTGGCACCACGAGTCGGGCACTTGCACCGACGGAGACCAGAATGAGATCAAAGTCGCACACAGCGCTTGCAGCCGCCGTCGCGCTGGGCGCCGCGTTGAGTGCCGGCAGTCCGGCGGCGAATGCCGAGGCTGCTGGCCTCGCGCTCGCCCAGCAGCAGAACTGCATGAGTTGCCACTCGGTCACGCGTTCCTTCATGGGACCGGCGCTGCATGATGTCGCGGCGAAATATGCCGGCCGTGAAGACGCCGCCACTTATCTGCAGCACAAGATTCTGGACGGCAGCACGGGCGTGTGGGGTCCGGTGCCGATGCCTGCGAACACGCAGCTCACGCCTGATCAGGCGGCTACGCTGGCAAGTTGGGTGTTGACGCTCAAATGATAGCGAGCGCCTCGCGAAAGGCGCCGCGCGCAGGCTACGCTCCCAGCGCACGCAGTCCCCAGTAGATGGTCGAACCACGGCGCCAGTGCTTAAGCTGAACGGCACGCAGCAGGCGGCGCCACTCAACGCGCCCGCGCCTCACCTCACACGATCACGCGCTGCCCGAGGCGCGCCGCGCGATCTCTTCCAGCACCGCTTCCCGCACCCAGCTTGTCATCTCATTCTCTAGCGTCAGCGCCACTTCGCGCGTGATCTGGTCGATGAGCCAGCCCGTGTGCGCCTGCAAGGTCTCGCGGCAGCGTTCCTCGATCACGCTGCGCCCGTCGCCCGCCAGGAAACCGGCGACGCGTCTGCGCAGACGTTCGGCGATGACGTCGACATCCAGATCCAGATCCAGTGGCGCCTCGACGGCGCCTTCGCGCGCGATATCCGGCGGTACGGTCGAGCCCGCCTCGAGCGGCGTGATCGGCTCCGCCCGATCGAATACGCCCGCCGACGGCGCGTGCGCGTCGTCATGCGCATGCCGCGGCTCTGCGACGTGGTGCGCCCGGGAGCGCTTTTTCGGATGATGATGATGATGGTCGGCCGGATGCGCCGGCTGCGGCGCGTGTGCGGCATCTTGCGGCGTACGCGGCTGCGGTGCGAGAGTCGGTTCCTGTGCCCGCAACGGCTCCGCCGCGAGCACCGGCTCGGGCGACCTCACCTGCTCGGGCGTCAGCACCGGCTGCGGCGCAAGGACGGGCTCGGCCTTGAAGCTGGGTTCGCGCGGGCCATCGAGTTCGGCCGCATCGCTCGAAGCATGCCGCGCCGGCACAGAATGACCCTGCACGAGAACCTCGTGCAGAACCGGGATGGAATCGTCATTGGGATCGGACACGTGCGCTCTCCGTGTTTGAGTCGAAGCTGAAGCAGCCCGCGTGCACGCCGGATGCCTGAGATCAGACACAGGCGACGCGGACCGAATGGGACCTAGCTGCCTTGCTTGTAGTTGTTCAAAGCATAGCCGCGATCGCGATAGAAGCGATAGCGTTCGCGGCCCGCGGCGAGTTCCTCGTGTGCGTTACCGACCACTTCCAGCAATCTCTCGAAGCGCGCGAATTGCGCCGGCACCGTGGCGCCCAGATTGAGCAGCACCTGATGATGCGGCACATCGTCGAGGCTGGAAGCCAGCACGATCGGCGTTTGCGCGGCGAGCGGCGTGCCCGCCATGCAGTGCGGCACGAAGTCGAGCGGCGAGAAGGTCCACAACTGTTCGTCGAAGGCCTTCAGGCGTGCCGGCTCGGCCAGCACGATGGTGGGCTGGCCCGCCTGATACGCCTTGCGGATCAGGCGGCACGCATACAGCAGCGAATCGCCGACGTTCGAATGAAAGTCGATTCTCGTCATCGGCGGCTCCGCTTTGCGTCTGCGATTGCAGCCGCGCCTGCGTCTTTACTGCATTGCGTCATTGTGCGGCGCGACCGTCCGCGGCCCTGTCGATGAGGAACTGCGCGAGCAACGGCACCGGACGGCCGGTGGCGCCCTTCGCCGCACCGCTCTTCCATGCCGTACCCGCGATGTCCAGATGCGCCCACGGATAGGCGTCGGTGAAGCGCGACAGGAAGCACGCCGCCGTCACGCTGCCCGCCGGGCGGCCGCCGATGTTGGCCATATCCGCGAAGTTCGACTTGAGCTGGTCCTGATACTCGTCGTCGAGCGGCAGACGCCAGGCCGGGTCGGACGCTTCACGCGATGCGTCGAGCAGCTCGCCCGCCAGCGCGTCGTCTTTCGAGAACAGGCCGCTGTTATGGTGGCCCAGCGCGATGATGCAAGCGCCCGTGAGCGTGGCGATGTCGATCACCGCAGCGGGCTTGAAGCGCTCGGCGTAGGTCAGTGCGTCGCACAGGATCAGGCGGCCTTCCGCGTCCGTGTTGAGCACTTCGATCGTCAGGCCCTTCATGCTGGTGACGATGTCGCCCGGCTTGGTGGCTGTGGCCGACGGCATGTTCTCGACCGCCGGAATGATGCCGACCACATTGATTTTCAAGCCCATTTCGGCGACGGCGCGCAACGTGCCCAGCACCGAACCGGCGCCGCACATGTCATACTTCATTTCGTCCATGCCTTCGCCCGGCTTCAGCGAAATGCCGCCCGTGTCGAAGGTCACGCCCTTGCCGACCAGCACCACCGGCGCGGCTTTCGCGGCACCGCCCTGGTACTGCAGCACGATGAACTGCGCCGGTTCGACCGAGCCGGCCGTGACCGACAGGAACGAGCCCATTTTGAGCGCTTCGCACTGCTTTTCGCCCAGCACTTCGACCTTCAGCTTCCAGTCTTTGGCGAGCTTCTTGGCGGTGGTGGCGAGGTAGGTGGGCGTGCAGACATTGCTCGGCAGATTGCCGAGGTCGCGCGTCAGGTCCATGCCGTTGGCGAGCGCGGCGCCCTGCTTCGCGGCCAGCTTGGCGGTCTTCTCGTCGCCCGTGTTGACGCTGAAGACGATGCGCTTCAAGGCGCGCGCCGAATTGTCCGGCTTGCTCTTCATCTGCGTGAACTTGTAGGTCAGTTCGCGCAGCGCGAGGATTGCGGCGCGCACGCCCCAATCGGCCGTTCGTTCGAGGATCGGCAGCTGCGCCAGCGTGAAGGTGACCTGGACGATCTTGGTGGAGAGCAGCGCGCGCCAGGCGGCCCGCACGGCTTCGCCGTAGGCTTTCTGGTTGAAAGCGTCCTGCTTGCCGAGGCCGACCAGCAGCACGCGGGAGGCGCCGATGCCCGACACTTCGTGCAGGAACAACGTGGTGCCGGCCTTGCCGTCCATGTCGCCGGCCTTGATGATGCGGTTCAGCAGGCCGCGGGTGGCCTCGTCGATCTCGAGAGCCGCGCCCGACAGGGTTTGCGACTCGAACACGCCGATTACGATGCAATCGGATTTCCCAGTCAGGAAACCGTTTGACGAGCCTTTGGTCCAATCACAGGCTTTTATGCTAAAGTCCATCGCGCTTGTCCTCGGATAAAATCTGGGCTTAGGATGAAAGCCGCAATTATCCGCTATTTTTCCTGCGGCGGCTGCACCGGAGGTGTGACGGGAAGCAACCCGTGCGCCACTGAGAGCGCCCCCTCTCATCATCAATAATGATCTTCGAACGCTCCCTCCAGCGCGAACTCGCGTATACGGCTGGTGCCGTGTTCATGGTTCTCCTCACGCTCGTGCTGACGACGATGATGATCCGCATCGTCGGCTTCGCAGCCTCGGGCGAGATCGACCCGCGCGACGTGCTGGTCCTGATCGGCCTGACCGTGATCGGCTACCTGGCGATCATGCTCGTCGCGACCCTGTTCGTGTCGATCCTGTTCGTCCTGACCCGTTGGTACAAAGACTCCGAGATGGTCGTGTGGCTGTCCTCGGGTGTCAGTCTGACCCAATTCATCAAGCCGATCGGCATTTTTGCCACGCCGATCATCATCCTCATCATGTTCTTCGTGTTTGTTGGCTGGCCGTGGTCGAATCAGCAGAGCAAGCTGATCCGCGCGCGCTTCCAGCAGCGCGACGAGGTCTCGCTGCTCGCGCCGGGTCAGTTCCGCGAGTCGGCCACCAGCCACCGCGTGTTCTTCATCGAGAAGATGTCTCCCGACCAGGCGCGCGTCGAAAACGTGTTCGTGACCAGCACGGAAAACGGCAAGGTCAACGTGGTCGTGTCGAAAACCGGCCATACCGAGACGCGTAAGAACGGTGATCGTTTCGTCGTGCTGGAAAACGGCCGCCGTTACGACGGGCAGCCGGGCCAGCCGGATTTCCGCATCATGGAGTTCGAGCGCTACGGCGTGAAAATCCAGAGTCAGCCGGTCGTCAATACGCCGACCACCACCGGCACACCCACGCTCACGCTGCTGCGCAATCCGACCAACGACAATCTCGCCGAATTCGCCTGGCGTGCCGGGCTGCCGCTCATCGCGATCAATCTGATGCTGCTGGCCATTCCGCTCGCGCACCAGAACCCGCGGCGCAGTCGCACCATCAATCTGGTGATGGCGGTGCTCATCTATCTGACGTATTCGAATTTGTTGAACGTGGTGCAGTCGTGGATCGAGCAGGGCAAGATGTCGTTCCCGGTCGGGCTGGTGGGTCTGCACGTGATCGTCGCGGCAATCGTCGCGTTTATTTTCTGGCTGCGCGTGCGCAACCGGCCGCTCATCACGCGCGCGATGTTCAGCCGTTCGCAGGGAGCCTGACCGATGCGCATCTATGAAAAGTATTTCGCGCGTCAGGTCTACCTCACGTTCATCTTTATTCTGTTTGCGTTTTCGGGTTTGTTCTTCTTCTTCGACCTGATCAACGAACTCAATTCGGTCGGGCACGGTAATTACAAGTTCCAGTACGCCGTGCTGCGGGTTGCGTTGCAAACGCCTTCGCGCTTCTACGAGATCATTCCGGTCGCGGCGCTGATCAGCGCGATCTATGTGTTCGCGCAAATGGCGGCGAATTCCGAGTACACGATCTTCCGTGTATCCGGGCTCGCTACGAATCAGGCGTTGCGTTCACTGTTGAAGATCGGCATTCCGCTTGTTTTGCTGACTTATTTGATCGGCGAAGTGGTTGGGCCGTACACGGATCAATTGTCGGAGCGCGTGCGGCTCGAGGCGCTGGGGTCTTCTGTTTCGAGCAATTTCGAGTCCGGTGTGTGGGTGAAAGATACGCTCACGGCACGCGCGGACGGCGAGCAAGTGACGCGCTTTGTGAACGTCGGCGAGTTGAAGCCGGATGCGACGATCAGCAACGTGCGCATCTACGAATTCGATTCGAAGTTCCGGCTCTCGAATGTGCGGACCGCGAAGAGCGGCAAGTATCAGCCGCCGGGTCATTGGCAGTTGACCGGCGTGACCGATACGCAATTGATCGATGTGCCCCCTCCTCCGGGTACGCCCGCCGATGCGCTGGATCCGGTGTATCGGGCGAAGGAAGTCACTGTGCCGGAGTATTCGCTGCGCTCTGAATTGACGCCGCAGATTCTGTCGGTGCTGCTGGTGTCGCCGGATCGGATGTCGATGTTCAATCTGTTCCGGTATATCCAGCATTTGACCGAGAATCATCAGGATACGCAGCGGTATGAAATTGCGTTGTGGCGCAAGCTGCTTTATCCGTTTGCGGTGTTTGTGATGCTGGTTTTGTCGTTGCCGTTTGCCTATTTGCATACGCGGGCTGGTGTTGTTGGGATGAAGGTTTTCGGCGGGATCATGCTGGGGATGAGTTTTCAGTTGTTCAACACCTTGTTCTCGCATATCGGGACGTTGAATACTTGGCCCGCTCCTTTGACCGCGGCTACGCCAGGGTTGGTTTATCTTGTGCTTGGGTTAGTTGGGTTGAAGTGGGTTGATCGTCACTAGGGGCGTGCATCATGGCTATGCATGGGATTGTTTTGTTTGGGCATGGCGCGAGGGATGTGCGGTGGCGGGAGCCATTTGAGAGGCTGGCTATCAAGTTGCGGGACGCTTCTTTCGGCGCTCGGCCTGTGGCGTTGGCGTTTCTTGAATTGATGGAGCCGGATTTGCCTACAGCTGTGGGAGACCTTGTCGCTCAAGGCTGTGATGTGGTTACCGTTGTGCCTGTGTTTTTTGGGCAAGGGGGGCATGTGAGGAAGGATTTGCCTTTAATTATCGAGCAATGCCAGGCATTGCATCCCTCTGCTCTTATTAAGTGTGCTGGTGCTGTGGGTGAGGATGACGCTGTGTTGGACGCTGTCGCGGAGTATTGTCTGCGGCAGGTTTGATTGCTTTAGATTTGTGCTCTTTGGGCGTTGGCCTTTCCTTGAATTCATCG